>JANQFI010000502.1 GCA_028277905.1 Chromatiaceae bacterium
GTCAGGCTACATTTGCGGATCATGAGACTCAGGTCGTAAAGCCGGAAAGCACCTTAAGTATCGCATATAGTGGTATGTTGCAAAGCGGAAATCACCTAACGCCACCTGCAAATCGAGACAGCGGCATCGTCCCGGATAGCGCTGGGTTACGACAGCCTAGGTGACGAGCGCGTTTCTAAGGGCCTATACCGGCAGGTGTTTGCGAATGGGTGCACGACCGAGTGAGGCACCGCGATCCTGCTGCAAAGCATAAGCCTGGTTAAGTGGCGTCAACCGACTACCCTTTTTCCGAGGAAGGCATCCTTCAGCCGATCACTGCCGGTGGCCAAGTGCCAGAGCTGCCAGTATTCCTCCCGCTCCGGTGCGTAATCCCCGATACCGCCCCGAATGGCACTGAGCATGCGCTCGGCGCGGGCCTCCCCGCGCTGGTCCAAATAGAGGTCCGCCGCTATCACGGCGATGCCGACCTGGCGCCGCCTCGGGCGCGCAGGGGCGGTTGGATTTCCTATCCCTTGGGAGGGTGCTATGCTCGCGGCCTTCCCATGGCCGCGCGCCGGACCTTCCCTGGATGGACCGGACCGCGAGGTCTTCACCCTCGCGCGCCCCAGGCTGAACCGCCCCGGGTCTCGGACAGTTGACTCCGCGCCGACGCCCCCACCAGAGCAGGTCGATCGTCGATCTCGAGTCCATGTTCGAGCGCGGCCGGCGCGACGCTCGGATCCTGGGGGAGCTCGCCGCCGAGCTTCAGCAGTGCAAGACCCAACGGGCTCGCCAGCTCGCCGAGCGAGTGTCCGCGGCGAACGCCGAGCTGGGCGGGGCATCGGAGGTCCGCGAAGGACCGGCGGTCGCGTATGCGTCCCCGCCTCCTCCGACCGAGGAAAGGCGGCGCGCGGCTCCCCGCGCAGTCGAGCGCGTCGATGGTGGTGAGCCCCCCTCGTGCCCGAGTTGCCAGAGCCCGATGGTCGTGCGCAGCTCCTCGCGCGGCCGGTTCTGGGGGTGTCCCGGCTTCCCGGAGTGCCGAGGGACCCGGGACCTCGAGCGCCCGGAGACGAGAGACGCACCCGAGTCCGATCCGAGATCGACCTCCGACCCTTCGCTCCTCCCCGTGGCGTGGGGCGAGGCCGTCCCGCGCGAAGGCCATGTCGCCGAGTACGTCTCGGTGGGTGCGCTGCCCGGGGTCCTGCGCGAGTCCCTCGAGGTCGATGGCGGGCTGTCCAGGACCCTGAGCCAGTGCTTCGTCCTCTCGCGCCGCGGACGCCCCAGGGAGGGGGGCGACCACGCCAGACTGACGAGCGGGCTCCTCATCAAGGCGATCCAGCGCGGGCTCGCACCTCCACCGACGCTCGGGATCGAGCAGTGTGCGCTGCGGGTCCACGGGTTCGTCGATCAAGTCACGGACCTGGCCCAGGAGGAGGCCGAGGTCGGATGGGAGGCACGACGCGGATCGAACCTGCGGGTCGGCGCGCGGGAGCTGGTGGACGGGCTGTCCGGTCGAGCGGAGTTCCGCCTGGATCACGCCTTTGACCACGACCCGACCGTCGCGCCGACGTTGCTGGGCAGCCCGTGCGAGGCGTCGTTCCTCACCCGCTGGGTGCCCGAGCACCTGGGGCCGCCGGCGGGCCACTGGTTCACCCCGCAGGCTTCCCTGGACGTCCTGCTCGAGGGTGCGGGCGCGCCGGCGGAGGGTGCGCGCCGGATCGACTTCCTCTTCCATCACCCGGGCGGCCCTCCGCTCGCGATCGAGATCGACGGACCCGAGCACGACGCCGCCGTCGACTCGGACCGCGACGAGGCCTTGCGCGGGGTCGGGATCGAGGTGCTGCGCGTGCCCAACGCGGAGGTGGACACCGGCGCCGGCCCCGTCCTCGACCGGGTTCGCGCCAGGTGCGCGGAAGCTCTCGAGTCCCTTCCGCTTCCCAGCGACGGGGAGCGACGCGTCACGAGGTTCGTGGAGGACTGCGTGTCCGCGACCCGGGTCCAGTTCGTCGTCGCGCGAGCGCTCGCGTTCGGCTGGCTGACGCCGGGTGCCGACTGGCGGATCGAGCTCTCAGGAGTCGGAGAGGTGGCCGTGGCCGGCGTGCTCGACCTGCTCGCACTGCTCCAGGGCCTGGACGTCCTCTACGACGGCCTCTCGACGCCCCGCAGCTGCACGGTGATCGCCGATGGGCATGCTCGGGAGTGGGCCCTCGACGATGCGGGCACGTGGCGCGAACGCCTCGCGACGGACGCCGGGGGCGAGGTCCTGCGCATCTCCGTCGAGCGGGAGGCCAGTCCCTTCCAGGAGGTGGAGACGGCCCGTGCCGCCGACTTCGTGCTCCGGCCGGCGTTCCTGCCCGTCCGATTCGCGAGCGAGCACTCCTTCGAGCTAGGCCGGAGACAGGTCGCGGCGCCGTCGTACGAGGAGGCTCGACCAGCCCTCTCGGTATTTCTGCAGCACGTCTTTCGAAAGGCCGAGCTCCGCCCGATGCAGGGCGAGGCGATCTTCAATGCGCTGCGCCAGGTCGACAGCGTGGTGCTCCTGCCGACCGGCGCCGGGAAGAGCCTGATCTATCAGCTCGCTGGGCTGCTGATGCCCGGCGTGACCCTGGTCGTCGACCCGCTGATCTCCCTGATCGAGGACCAGGTCGAGGGGCTCGGCCGGTACGGGGTGGACCGCGCGGCGCCGATCGCAAGCAACCTCGCGAGCCCGGAGGAGCGTCCTCAGCTGCTGCTGCGGATGGAGCGCGGGGAGTACCAGTTCGTCCTCCATTCCCCGGAGCGGCTGCAGTCGCCCCAGTTCCGCGGAGCGCTCCGGGCGCTGGTCCAGGGCTCGCTCGTCAACCTGGCGGTCATCGACGAGGCGCACTGCGTGTCGGAGTGGGGGCACGACTTCCGGCCCGCCTACCTGCACCTGGCATCAAACCTCCGCAGCTTCGGGGCCGATCGCGAGGGCCGACCGCCCCCGATCCTCGCCCTGACCGGCACCGCGTCGCGCGCCGTCCTGCACGACGTCCTCACGGAGCTCGACATCGACCGGGACCGCTCGGACGCCCTGATCCGACCCGACTCGTTCGACCGCAGCGAGCTGTCCTTCGAGATCCTCCGCACCACGCCGTCCGAGGACCCGGAGGCCGTCTTGCGCGGCGCGCTGCACACCCTTCCTCGACGCTTCGGCCTGCCGCACGCGGAGTTCTACCGCCCCTGTGGGCGCGCGACGGCGTCGGGCATCGTGTTCGTCCCGACCGTCGGGGCGCGGACGTACGGGATTCTCGACGCGGCCCGCGCCGTACGCGAGGCGACCGGCGCGGACGTCACGTACTACTCCGGCAAGGCGCCCAGAGGGCATGAGAGGACCCGCTGGAACGCGCAGAAGCGGCGCAACGCCAAGGAGTTCAAGGGCAACCGCGTGCCCGTGCTCGTCGCGACCAAGGCCTTCGGCATGGGCATCGACAAGCCGAACATCCGGTACACCCTCCATTTCGGCCTGCCGTCATCCCTGGAGAGCCTGTATCAGGAGGCGGGACGCGCGGGTCGCGACCGAAGGCCGGCGCGCTGCGGGGTCGTGTTCTCGGAGCTCGACCCCGCGAGGTCCGACGACCTGCTGGATCCGTCCCTCCCCATCGAGACCCTGCGGGAGCGCTTCGACGCCGCCGCCGGGAACCGGCGGACGGGGGACGACGTCACGCGCGCGCTCCGGTTCCACCTCGATACCTTCAGCGGGAAGGACCAGGAGGTGTCGGACGTCGCGCGCGTCCTCGAGGAGATCGGCGACATCTCTTGCCGCCAGCCGGTCGAGCTCCCCTTCTGGGACGACGACGAGAACAAGGGCCAGGAGAAGGCCATCTACCGCCTGCTCAAGCTGGGCGTGCTGCGGGATTACGAGGTCGAGTTCGGCGCGCGGAAGTTCGTCGTCGACGTCGATGCGTTCGACCTCGACTCCTGCAAGCGACACCTGCTGGAGTACGTCCAAGCGACGCAGCCGGCCAAGGCTCGCGTGCTGGCGCGAACCCTCGACGAGATCGAGGCGGGCGGTGATGAGGCCCTCGCGGTGGAGCTGGCCAGGATCCTGATCGGGTTCACCTACGACGTCATCGAGCGCTCCCGACGTCGGATGATCCAGGAGGCTGTCCTGCTCGCACGCCGGGCGCGCGACGACGGAGAGATCCGCACGCGCCTGCTGGACTACCTGCAGGAGGGCATCGGCGCGGAACGCTTCGAGCTCCTCCTGAGGAGTGACCGGATCGACCTCGGCGACTGGTGGGCGATCGTCGAGAAGATCCGGAGCCCGATGGACGCCGGCGAGGTCCGCGGCTTGTGCGTGCGGGCGCTGGAGTCGTACCCCGACCACCCTGGCCTGCTGATGACGCGATCGATCGCGGAGGTCGCGTGCTCGGATCATGACGACGCGGTCTGCGCCCAGGGACTCACGGCCGCCTTGAGCAAGGGCTTGCTGGACTACGAGATCCCTCAGGCCGCGCTCGAGGAGGTACGCGACGCGATGATCGACCGGGCCTTCACGAGCCTCAGAGACCTCGGCCCGCCGCTCGCGCTGACGCTGTTCGACCTGGCGCGGACCGCGCCGACCGCCCGACCGATCGCCTTAGATCGCCTGAACAGACTGCGCGAGCTCGATGACGACCGCGTGCGGGCCGTTCGATCCGCGGCGGGACTGGTCGAGCTCCTGGACCGCGTCGATGGCGTGGTTGCGCTCACGCTCGAGCGCATGGAATCAGCAGGAGTTCGTCGTCAACTGGATGGAGAGCGATCATGACCGTCATCGAGGAGCTCGAGAGCAGGTTGGTCGAAGCCGAGGCGCGAGTCTCCGAGCTCATTGCGCGCCTGGAGCGGCTCGGCTCGATGGAGGAAGGGCTGGCGGACACGCGGCGCAGCCTGGGAGCAGCGAGCGAGGACGTCGCGGCGCTCGCCTCGTCGACCAAGTCCGTGGCGAGCTCACTCGAGGGCGCTCTGGCGTCGTTCCGTGAAGCGGTGGAGGTCCTCCGCGGATCGGATCCGGCGCGGGTCCTCGAGGCGGTCGAAGGCGCCGCGGCGAAGCAAGCCGAGGCGACGAGGGGGGCCGAGGAGAAGCTGCTGTCGGAGCTGGCGCGCACCCAGCAAGGCCTGGACGCGAAGCTCGAGCAGGTCGTTCAGTCGGTGGACGCAGGACTGGAGCAGGTCGATGGCAATCGTGCGCGGGCGATGAAGCCGCTGACGTGGATGGCGATCCTCACGATCGTGCTCGTGCTGGCAGCGATCGCCGTGGGTCTGGTGCCCATGTTCGCCAGCGCGTAGAGCCACGACTTCGTTGCTGGCCGGCCACCCGCGGTCCAACGACAACGCCAATCCAGCCGCTGAGTGCGTCAGGAGTCCCTTGGTCCGGGATCGTCCGGGCCCCTGAAGAAGGAACGACGCCGTGGTCCGACGACTCCACCACCCGCCCGTCGCGCTCGGCGCCCTCGAGGGAGACCTTGCCCAGCTCGACCCGCGGTACCACGACACCCTCGTACCCAGCCGGGAGAGGGCCATCAGGGCGGCATGCACGAGGCCGCGGATCGGCTCAAGGCCGAGGGCGAGCCGGTGGCGCGCATCGCCGCCATGACCGGACTGTCCGTCGAGGAGAGCGCCCGGGTCCTGCGTCGCGAAGCAGAGCTTCGCGACGAGGGACGAGGGAAGGTTTCATCTCGCTCGACTGGGTCTTGAAGCGCCTGCTGCGCAGCAAGGCCAACTTCGGCATTCTCGACGGCTTCCTCGGCGAGCTGCTGCGCGACCACATCGAGATCGTCGAGATCCTGGACCGCCAAGCCAACACGGACAGCGCCGCCGACTTGCAAGTGCCGGGTGCTCGCACCGCCCGGGTCGGTGCGCCATCCGCGCCTTTGCCGGGTCCGTGTCCATGCGCTGACAGGCTGCCTCGAGCCGCCGGCTGGAGGTGGAGAGCCTGTTTGCCGGACTTGCGCGCGCGGGTAGGTGCTGGGAGCGGTACGATCGCTGCTCGTGGCTCGAGCCGCACTCGGGGCAGACGCAACTTGGCTTCCATCACCGGCGACATCCCCGACGACCTGGCTGCCAACTTCGATCCTGTCGAGGCCGTGCGCCGAACGCTGATCGGGGACTTCATCATCGAGCAGCGCCAGCGTGGCGTCATCAGCCTCGGTAGGGCGGCGGAGCTGCTCGGTCTGTCGTACGCGGAATTCCTGGAGCTGCTCGGCAGCAAGGGCCTTGGCCCCGTGAACGCGAGCCCGGAAGTGCTTGAAGGGGGCTGAGGGCAGGTGTCCGCGATCATGGATGGGCGATGATCGTCGTCGGCAACGTGAGCCCGTAGCTGGCCCTTGCCCAAACGGATTGTCTGCATCTGCTCAGGACGCTCTTCCAAAGGTTGCTCATCCCCGAGGACGTCCGACGCGAGCTGATCGACCAATGTCCGGTCGATGCCCAGGGACAGGGCATCGAGGCCGCCAATCCCCGATCCAGACCTGCCCGAGCCGGGTCAGGGCCTCGCCGCGGCTGACCAGAACCGCGGGCGGATCCAGCTCGCGGCGCCCGCCGGCCAGGGGCGGCCGGGGGCGGGTGACGCCGTGGCAGAGCAGGTCGATCTCGACCCGGCGCTGGGGCGGGACGGCTCGGCGCAGAGCGGCCGCAGGGCCTCGCGCGCCAGGCGCATGACGAGCGGCCGGGAGCCCGGGGGCGCGGCGAACCTGGATTCTGCTGTGCTGCATCCAGGCCAGGCCAAGGCAACGCAATGAGCGGCTGCGGCGCGCTGGCGCAGAGCGGTGTATGGTCCAGGCATCGTCTGTCCCAAGCGCGCCGTCGAGGAGGCCCCGGTGATCATTGGCGTTCCCACAGAGATCAAGCCCCAGGAGCGGCGCGTCGCCGCGGTGCCCGCGCTGGTGCACGATTTGTCCGAGCAGGGGCATGAGGTGTTGGTACAGCGCGGCGCCGGCCTCGGCGCGGGCATCGCGGATGCGCAGTTCGCGGCCGCCGGCGCGCGGATCATCCCGGCCGCGGCGGGGGTCTGGGGCGCGGCGGAGCTGGTGCTCAAGGTGAAGGAGCCCTTGCCCGATGAGTACCCCATGATTCGCCCCGGGCAGGTCCTGTTCACCTATTTTCACCTCGCCGCGAGCCGCGAGCTCACCGACGCGATGCTCGCCAGCGGCGCCCACTGCTTCGCCTACGAGACCCTCACCGTGCGCGGCCGATTGCCGCTGCTGGCTCCCATGAGCGAGGTGGCCGGCCGCATGGCGGTGCAGGCGGGTGCCTTCTATCTGGAGGCCCACAACGGCGGGCGCGGCGTGCTGCTGGGCGGCGTACCGGGGGTGGCGCCGGCCAGGGTGCTGGTGCTCGGCGGCGGCAATGTCGGCACCGAAGCGGCGAAGATGGCCGCAGGGCTCGGCGCCAATGTCGTCGTCATGGACATCGACCTGGAGCGGCTGCGGCGCCTCGCGGAGATCCTCCCGCCCAATGTCACCACCCTGGCCAGCAGCACCCATGCCCTGCGCGAGTTGCTGCCGACGGCGGACCTGGTGATCGGCGCCGTGCTGGTGAGCGGCGCGCGCGCACCGGTGCTGATCCGCCGCCGGGACCTGGCCCTGATGCACGACGACGGCCCTGTGCTGGTGGACGTGTCCATCGACCAGGGCGGCTGCTTCGAGACCAGCCGGCCGACGACTCACGCCGAGCCGACCTACGTGGTGGACGGCGTCCTGCACTACTGCGTCGCGAACATCCCCGGCGCCGTCCCACGCACGGCGACCTTCGCCCTCACCAACGCCACCAAGACCTACGTGGAACGGCTGGCCGAGCTGCTCGGCACACAGGGCGTCACCGCGGCCGGGGCGCACCCGGTGCTCGGCACCGCGGCGAACGTGCTGGCCGGCGAGCTGACCCAGCCGGCGGTCGCGGAGGCATTCGGCCTGCCGTGGCGGGCGCCGGCGGACATAGTTGTGGCAGGATCTGTGTAGCAGGGCCCGCGGCGCGAGGCGCCAAGCGACCCTTGTCACAGGGTCGACGGGCTCGGCTCTGCCGCGGCGGCGCTCCGGCCCGCGGGGATCCATGATCTGCAGCGAGCCGTCGCGGAGCGCCGATCCCGCCGTCCAGCGGTACCACCCGGGGGTGGTCCAGCCAGGGCCGTAGCCACCAGGGCCGCACCACGGATGCGTCACCCTGGTGCTTCGTTGCGAAAATCACACTACACATCTGCGCGAGCCAGGCTACACTGTACGTAATTCGCCACAGGATTGCGTTCGCAGTGGCCTTCAATTCGCGTAACAAGTCGCTATTGCAGCCTCGGAACACCAGGTCGTCGGATTTTCGCTCAATTGTTGCAGACGGCTCGAATCCTGGCATGTGGCGATCTTCGGTGGGTACCTATGTGGTGGTTGAGCAACAAAGCACCAGTTGCGCGGCAACCTGGCCGGCGGCGGACTGCCCGGCTGACGGGCATGGGTCGTGCGTTTCTCGGCGCCGAATCGATCGGCCGGCGCCGGGAGACGTGCGGCCCATCTTTTTGCCCTAGATTGCACAGCTGCACGTCCGGCGTGCTCAGAGAAAGTCGGCGAGCTTCATCCCGCGTCCGCTGTCGCGATGCGCCGCCTGCGCCAGAAACAGCTCCGCCGCCGACAGCGCGTCGCTCAGCGCGTTGTGGGCGCAGTTCCGCGGCAGGTTGTAGCGCGCGCACAAGGCGTGCAGGCGCAGGTCGGATGCCTTGAAGGGGATTTGCCGGCGCTCCAGCAGCCGCCGCGCGACCACCTGGGTATCGACCGTGCGCACCAGGAGGCCCTTGCCCCAAAGCCGCCTGCAGGCGGCACCGAGGAAGCCGATCTCGACGCGTGCATGGTGGGCGATCAGCACTCGACCAGCGAGATCGGCCAAGAGCTCCGGCAGTGCCCCGACCAGTTCCAGGCCACGGGCGGCCTGGTCGTCGGTGATCTGGTGGATCACGGCGCTGTCCGCCGGGATCTCGCCATCCACCCGCAGCAGGTGGTGCCGGGCACTGGCGAGGCGGATACGGTTGCCGTCCACCAGCACCCAGCCGATGCTCAAGATCTGGTCGCGGCGGGGGTCGAGACCAGTGGTCTCGAGGTCCACGGCCAGGTACTGCGCGCTTCGGTAGTCCAGCCCCGATCGCGGAAAGGGCTGCGCGAGGTAGTCCCGCAGCGGGCAGTCCGCCAAGCGCCGCAGTCGCCAGCGCCGGCGCCAGTCCAGCAGCAGGCTGGTCATCTGCGGCATCTCATGTTGGCACGCGACGGGCTAGGGTCTGCCCGAATGGCGGACGCGCGTCGCCCAATCACCGAAGGTGGTCCGCCCCAGGGGCAGGAATGCGGCAGGAGCCAATACCGCGCGGCGCCGCCTGGTCCGAGCCCGCCCTTGCCTGGCGGGCGGCGGCTGCGAATCAGGCAAAGCGCCCCGCCTGATAGCGCTGGCCCAGGGACTCCTGCATGGTGTTGATGAGCGCGAAGGCATCCTTCAGATGGCCGCGCTCCAGCGGCGAGAGGTCGTCCGGCGCCAGGAAGTTGTCGGCCTTCTCGCCGCGTCGGAGCTGATGGGCCTGGTGGCGCATGCGCAGCGTGCCGATCAATTCGTGTGCGTCCACCAGATTGGCGGCGCCATCTGCGCTCAGCACCCGGGCCTCGCCGGCGGCCCTGAGGCGCTCCAGGGTATTGATCTCGTCGAGTCCGGCGGACAGTGCGTAGACCCGTGCCAGGTCCACGATGGGGACGATGCCGCGGTGCTTGATGTCGAAGGTCTGGTTGTGCTCACCGCCGCGGATCAGCACGAAGTTGCGGAAGAAGCCGATCGGCGGGCGGTGCTTGAGCGCATTGGCGGCCATGTGGGCGATATAGATGGTCTCCTTCTTCGACAGCACATGGATGCGCTCGGAGAGCTCGCCGAACAGCCCCTCGGGGTCGTGGATAGGACGCAGGTCGAAGAAGA
This sequence comes from Chromatiaceae bacterium, assembly GCA_028277905.1. Classification (GTDB taxonomy): domain Bacteria; phylum Pseudomonadota; class Gammaproteobacteria; order Chromatiales; family Chromatiaceae; genus Thiohalocapsa. Next base: position 9,907 of record JANQFI010000502.1, read on the forward strand.
CGCTGGAGAGCATCAGCGCGATCGGGTCGGGCCGCTTGATCCAGGTGTTGAAGTACTTCGTCCAGATCCTGAGAGGCTGGCGCCACTTCACGTTGCCGGCCATGACATCGCCTGGGCAGTAGATATAGCCGCAGGCGTTGAGACCGTCGTTGACGTGCTGTGCCAGAGCCTTGAAATACGCGTCGTCATCGGGCTTCAGGTGGTCGGCGAAGAGGAGCGCGTTGTCCTGGTCCGAATGCGAGGACTGCTCGCGACGCGCCTGCGAGCCGCCGGCCATCCAGCAGTAGGGCACGGGCGGCGCGCCCAGCTCGGCTTCCGCCAGCTCCAGGAGCCTGAGCGTGATGGCATCGGTGACCGCGGTCACGGCCTGGCCGATCTGGCTCCCGGTGGCGCCCGAGTGCACCAGGTGGATCTGCAGCTCGCCGAGCCGCCCGCTGATGGCGGCGAGCGTCTCCACCGAGTCGGCCTTGCGGATGTCGCCCACCAGGTACACGGCGTTCGCGCTCTGCACCCGCACCAGGTCGGATGTCGTGAGGATGCCGCGCACGCCCTGCTCGTCCAGCACCGGCAGGTGATGCACGTTGAGCCGCGACATGGCGATGAGCGCCTCGAAGCCGAGGGTGCCATCGCGCACCGTGTGCAGTCGCTCGGTCATGATGGTGCGCACTGGCTCGGTCGGTGGCCGGCCGGCGGCGAGACAGCGGTTGCGTAGGTCGCGGTCGGTGATCATGCCCACCAGGCGGCCCTGGTCGATGATCACCAGCGCGGACACCCGCGCCTCGCTCATGATGCGCGCCGCGTCCTGGATGCTCGTGTCCGAGCTCGCTTGCACCAGCGGACGATTCAGCAGCTCGCCCACCTGCACCGTCATCAGCGCCGTGCCGGCGGTGTCGGTCTTGATGGCGTCCAGCGCCTTGCGCAGGCGGCGCGACACGGAGGCCTCGAAGTGCTCCGCGAAGGCCGGGTGCTCCGCGCGCAGCCGGTCCAGCTCAGCGCAGGGGAGCAGATATGCGAGGGTGTCTTCGGCCGTCTGGCCGGCGAGCACCGCCATGTCCGCCTCGTTGCCGCCGCAGGGCGACGGGCACAGATCGCCCTCGGCCAGCTTGCCGATGAGTCCGCCGTCGTCGTCGCGCAGCTCCACGGCGCCGCGGCGCAGCATGTACAGGCTGGGCTCGGCGTCGTCGTCGGGCGGGAAGGACGAGCCGCGGCGCAGATAGCGCACCATGAGCCGCTTCGGCAGCAGGTCCAGCTCGGCATCGGGCAGTCGGTCGAACGGGGCGCGGCTGGCCAGGAATTCGCGGATCTCGATCAGCTCGACGTCCATCTACGGCTCTCCTCAAGGCTTGGGCGATTTCTGTCAACAAACATACCGCCTGGCTTGTCTTTTCGCCTGCCTTCTGCGTCGCGGCAGCGGGCACAGAGCTCGACTATGCGCCCGCTGCCGCTCCTTGAAGGCGAGCGAAAATCCTGTGCCATTCGGTCTGTGTGTTTCCGGCAATCGCCTCAGGCCCAGCAGCTCGTCGACGGGCTGTGTGCCGATACCCGGGCTGCCCCAGGTGGTGTCCACTCCAGCGCCCCGAGCATGCCCCGAGGCGCACCAATTCCTCGGAGTCTGGGCGTATCGAGCATCGTGCGCAGGCGCGGAATCGGCGACAATCGGCAGATGATTGACGAAGATCCAGATTGTGTCGACGCCACTGAGGCGAGGCTCAGCAAGAGCGCCCGCAAGCGCGCACATCTGGCCTTGCAGGACTTGGCGGAGGAGCTGCTGGGCCTGCCACGGGCGGCGCTGGAAGGCATCGGGCTTGGCGCCGACACTCGGCTGGCCATCGAAGAGACCGCCCGCATCAAGGATCGCCGGGCCATGCGCCGGCACGTCAAGCGCGTAGCCAACTGCCTGGCGCGGGAGAGCACCGAGCCCTTGCAGGCCCTCTTGGATGCCCGCGCCCAGCAGGCCCGGCAAGCGACAGCGCGTCACCACCAGCTGGAGCGCTGGCGGTCGCGGCTCATCGACGAAGGCGACGCGGCCTTGGCCGAGCTCCTCGACGCCTACCCCGGCGCGGACCGCCAGCAGCTTCGCACCCTGGTGCGCGCCGCCCGGCGCGATGCGGCCCAGGACCGCCTGGAGGCGCCCCGCAAGCTGTTCAGGCTGTTGCGGCAGGTAGTGGACGCCGCTGGCGGCTGATGAGTCGCGGGGCAGGCACCGGAGGAGTTGAAGCAAATGGCCCAGGCCCTCGCCGAGATGCACACAGGCAGGAGTCGGTGCCGGATATCGCGCACCCATCCTCATCGGTCATAGATCGCCAGCTCATCGAGATGTCGCTCGGCGCGGGGGTCTGACCAGCAGGGCACGGCGGCGATGGCATCGACGTAGGCCCGTGGTAACAGATGCTCGAGGGCACCGCGCAGCACATGCTCGCGGTACCAGTCATAGGGGCGCAGCAACGGGTCGATCCGGGTAGCGCTGTAGCAGAAGGCCTGGAGCGGAACGCCGTCGGCGCGAGCCAATTCGACCTCCACCGCGCGGTACCCGGCACCGAGCCCCTCGCAGGCGTCAAGCACCGAGCGCTCCCGCGGCGGGATGTGGAAGACGACACCGACGACCCGATCCTCGGCCTGGCCGGTGGGCTGCGCATCACACTTGGCCGAGCCGTCGCGGCCGATCTTATGGAAGCGCAGTCGATGACCCGGCAGTATGGCAACACCGCAGGTCATGGCGCCCGGGACCCGGGCCCTCAGCCGAGGGCTCGCCATGTTGGACCCGTAGGCGAAGTAGAGCATCGGCTATCGCAAGCAATCGCATGATTTGCCGATCGGGAGCTGACCAGCAAGTCGGCGTCGGGAAACAGCGAAGCCGAGCGGTGCGGCTACACCGGCCCGGCTTCTCGTATCCTTGGCCGAATATGGCCGATGGATATGAGCGATCCTACCATCGCATACTCCAGATGGGACAAGAGCGCGAAGGAGGTCGGGAGCTTAGGCGATTTCTGTCAACAAACATACCGCCTGGCTTGTCGTTTCGCCCGCCTTCTGCGTCGCGGCAGCGGGCACAGAGCTCGACTATGCGCCCGCTGCCGCTCCTTGAAGGCGAGCGGAAATCCTGCGCCATTCGGTCTGTTTGTTTCCGGCAATCGCCTAATGTCCGCGATGGGGACGCGGCGTCTCTCGAAGCCGCGAGGGATATGCCCGGTGGGTAGGGGTTAGACGCGATGCTCGCGGCGCCAGGCGTCGATGGCGGCGGCATCGATGTCGCCATCGCGGGCGTAGAGTCGGTCCAGCTCGGCACGCTTGTCGGCGGGCGCGAGCGCCATGAGCCGACCTGCGGTGAGCGGCGATGCCCCGTCATGCTGCGCGCCGCCGCCGGTGACCGCGGCAATGTAAAGGCTGCGGTCGCCGGTGCTCATGCTGTTCTCGACCTCGCAGTCCAGCCAGGCGATGGGACCCTGCACGCGCGGGTTGCCGAGCGGCGTGCGCAGCTCGGGCAGGTCGGCATACTTGTCGATCTCCGTGCCGGTGGCGAGCCCGAAGCGCCAGACCAGCTCCACCGCCGACTCCGGCAGCAAGTACACAGCAAAGCGGCGGCTCGCCTCGATCATGCGCCAGGTGTGGTGCTGGCGGGCGATGCCGACCACCATCCGCGGCATCTGGTGCACGATGGAGGCACGGGCAACGAGAATCGCGATGCAACCGCCGCGCTGGCTGCCGGCGGTAGGGGTCTCGGCAGCGGTCACAAGCCACAGTGGCGGGTCGTAGAGGCGATAGACGGCATCCACGGCGTCTGCCGTGGCGAGGTCCAGGGCGCCGGCGTGCTCCAATGCTCGTGCCTGAGAATCCGGCATGGGCCCGAGGGCGGTGCGCGCGCTACCTGCGCGCGCTACCTTTCTATTTGACCAGCGCGACCGGGATTTTCAACCGCCGGATGACGTTCTGTGCCACCGAGCCCAGCAGCAACTGGGTCATGCCGGCGCGACCGTGCGTGCCCATGACCACCTTGTCGAACTTCTGCTCCTTGGCGAAGCGGGCGATGGACTGCGCCACGTGGCCCACCAGCACATGCCAGTGGTAGGTGATACCGGCGGCCTCGAGGCGCTCCTGGTAGGGCCTGAGCACGGCCAAGCCCTCGTCGCGATGGTAGGCCGAGACGTCGTCGTCAGAGACGAACATGCGCGCGTGGCCCGAGTCGATGGGTAGCTGCACCGACAGCAGATGCACCTCAAGCGGCGCTTCGCCCTGCGCCATCTCCAGCACATAATCCAGGGCGCGGTCGGAGAACTCCGAGCCATCCACCGGTAGCAGGACCTTGGTCATTCTGCCTGCCCTCCGCTTGGTTGATTTGCGGGATCTAGCCATCGTTGTCGGACCCTTGCTCGCCTCGGTCGGAGGCCACCTCTTTCAGCGGTCGTGGTCTGGTGCGCTGGGCCAATAGGGTACCGACGGCTATGACGAAGAGCGCGCCAGTCGTGGCCGACAGGTAGTGGACCCAGTGCGGCATGTCGTGCAGGTATGTTTCCAGCGCGACATCGGTCACCAGCATCTCGCCGCCGATCCAGCCGAGTAGCCCTCCGCCCAGGGTAATAATGACTGGAAAACGATCCATCAGCATCAGCACCAGTTTGCTGCCCCAGACGATGATCGGGATGCTCACCAGGATGCCGAAGGCAACCAACCTGATGTCGCCGTCCGCGGCGGCGGCTACGCCGATGACATTGTCCAGACTCATCACGGCATCGGCAATGATGATGGTCTTGACGGCGCCCCACAGGTGGCTCGGCGCGTCTACGGCGTCCTCCTCCATCCTGCTCTCGGGCTCGGGCTGCAGCAGCTTGATGCCGATCCACAACAGCAAGAGCCCGCCGGCCAGCTTCAGGAAGGGCAGCATCAGTAGCTGTAACGCGAAGAATATCAGCACCAGACGCAGCGCAATGGCGCCGAAAACGCCCCAGAAGATGCCCTGGTTGCGCTGCTTCGGGGGTAGGCGCCGGCAGGCCAGCGCGATGACCACCGCGTTGTCGCCGCCGAGCAGTATGTCGATGGCGATGATCTGCAGCACGGAAACCCAGAAGCCGCTGTCGGCCATCGCTAGCTCATGCATATTGCCGGCCCCCGTTGGCCCGAGATTTGCTTATCATTTGGATCTGATGGCGCTGGATCTGATGGCGCTGGATCTGATGGCGCTGGATCTGATGGCGCTGGATCCGATAGCGCCACGCGTGCTTGGGCCCGGGAGAGCCATCAGCTGGCCCCAGGCTCGAGCTGCGCGGTCGGTGCTGTGGTAGCCGGTGCGCGCCGGCTCGCGTAGAATTGCGTTGCCGTAAGACCGATCAGCCTCGTCACCGCCGCCATCGACAGGGCACCGGCGCCGAGCGACAGCATGGGCGCCAGCTTGTAGCGAGCAAGCAATTGCGGCGCGGCGGCGCCGGCGCCGGTAGCGGCCACAACGGCGAGCATCTCTGGCACCCGAGCGAGGTCGTCGATGTCCTCGCCGAAGGCGTGCGCGATTTCCAGGATCAAGTAGAGATGCATGCGGGTTAGCATAGAGGTGGCACCGACCACGCCCGCAAGCTTCAAAACCTGCCCGGCGGCCGGGAGCAACGAGGGCACGAACAGGAGCCCGCCGCCGAGGACCGCGAGTCCGGTCTTGGCATCCACCAGCCGTCTGGCGCGTCTGCGCAAGTCGTCGTCAGGGAACTGATCCTCCAGCTGGCGCACGGCACGGCGGATCTCGCTCTTGCGCAGGCGCAAGAAAAAGTAGAAGAATTCCTCGGCCGCCAGCGACTGGCGCCGGCCAAGCGAATGTGCGGCCCGGGGGCGGGTTAAATCGGCGGTGTTGCCGTCGATGGCGGTCATGGCAGTACGTGTAGGATCCTCGGGGTTGCCCTCGGCTCAGCATCGCGGACGCAACCGAGGAAGTGCAATATGACAGTATTGTGACAGGACGTAAAGGGGCCGGTACCCCGTCGGGGACGCCGGTCTGATCTGAGACCTCGCGCGGGTTATGGTGCGCGCACGCTTCGGCCCGCGCGTCCGCCGGCGCGCGCAGCGCGGCGATTTCGCCTATGCTTCAAGCATGAACAGTACCGATCATTCCTCCACTGCCGTGGACCGCGACAACCCCGCGGCCACCCAGCTCGTCGCCGCCGGTCTGCCAGATTATGCCGCCCGCGAGCTCGCTTGGGCCTATGAGCGTCTGGAGCATCCGTCGCTCGCCGCGCGGCTCAGCGATGTGCTGGCCTCGCCCTTCGAGGAGGTGATGAAGCTCCTGCCGCGGCGGTGGAAGCAGCGTCTCGACCTTACGGTCGAGACCAATATGTATCGCACGCTCAAGATGGCCATGGGCTCCATGGATCACCGCGAGCCGATGCCGTCCAGCGACCTGCTGCACCGTGCCCTGGTGACCGGTACTGGCGCCGTCGGCGGTTTCTTCGGGCCGGTCACGGCGCTCGCTGAGCTGCCGGTGGCAACGGCGCTGATCATGCGGTCCATCGCCGATATCGCCCGCAGCGAGGGCGAGGACGTCATGGGCAGCCGCGAGGCGCGACTCGCCTGCGTGCAGGTATTCGCCCTCGGCGGCCGCACCAAGGACGACAATGAGGCCGAGGTTGGCTATTATGGCATGCGCATCACGCTCGGTCTGCACTTCGAGAGCATCCTGGAGCTCGCCGGGAAGGCGGACGGCCCGCACATCCCGGCCGCCATCCAGCTGGCGCGCGCGGTGGCCACGCGCTTCGGCGTGGTGATCTCGGACAAGCTGGCCGCCCAGCTCGTGCCGGTGGCGGGTGCGCTCAGCGCAGCGGCCCTGAACCTGATCTTCATGCAGCATTACCAGGATGTTGCCCGCGGGCACTTCATCGTCCGGCGGCTGGAGCGCGCATACGGCATCCAGTTGATCCGCGACGCCTACGGGCTGCTGCGCGAGCAGGAGCGGCTCGGCGCGCGCGAGTTCAGCCCCATCGAGGGCTGGTGACAGTGCGCCGGCGCGCCCTCTACCAGGTCCTGCTGCTGCGATCGGCGTAGACCTGGGTGCCGACGGCGCGCAGATTATGCGCTGGCCGAGCAGCAGCACCGCCGCGGGCTCTGGGACGGCGAGCCCGGGAGTACCTCGGAGCCGGGCGCTGCAGCCGCACGTGCTCGGCCCCGAGCTCACCGAGCCGCACAATCTCTCCGCCGAGGACCGAGACCGACGCCTTCTCCCACCCCAAGGCCTCAGACCAAGGCCCGAGCCGGCTTCGCGCGGGTGGGCTTAAGGCGATTGCCGGAAACAAACATACCGAATGGCGCAGGATTTTCGCTCGCCTTCAAGGAGCGGCAGCGGGCGCATAGTCGAGCTCTGTGCCCGCT
>JANQFI010000005.1 GCA_028277905.1 Chromatiaceae bacterium
ACGAAAATTGATAAGTGACTGTTTTATAGCGAATGCCGCTCACCCCAATCCAGTGATGTGGGTGAAAATTGTCCAATAATCTGGTCGCTTTCCGCTCGACTTCGGGAGGTCTGATGTTTGTTTCCGGCAATCGCCTAAGGGTGTCGCGAGCGGTGCAAGCGCGGACGTTCCCGGGCTCTGGGGCGAGAATCTGGGGCACAGCGGGCAGGGCGGGACACAGGGTCGGCTACACCCTCGCCTGCAGGAGACGGCGGCTACCAGGCGACGCGCCGATCGGACTGGACGTCGGGCTCGGGCTGGCCGCAGAGGCGCCAGTCCGGCGTCGCCTCCGCAGCATGGTCCCAGGCGTGAGGCTGAGCTGCGATGGAGCAGCGAGCGCCCGAGCCAGGGATGGTTTGGGCTAGTACCCAAGCGGAGCAGGCGAATCGACCCTATTGGCGCAGTGCCGTGGTGAACGCCACCTCAGCCGCGGTCCAACCGCTGTCCAGCAAGATCAGGGCGTTCAGCCGATACGCTTCACGGGCGTTACGGACAGCAGGGTGGGCCGCGCGCAGCTCCGCGCGCTCCCGTTCGTTGAGGCGGTAGTCGATCATAGGACGAAGACTACACAATCTCAACGGCTTGCAGCAGACTCCTGCGATGAAATCTCAAATGAGACTGGTATACGCATGTATTCGGCATGTCCAAGGATCTGAGGCTTCCTTCCCCTTCAACCAGCCGAGGTACGCGTGGCAGTCGGCGTCGTCGAAGCATATCGGCAGGCGGTGGTTCCGGTGCTGCACGACGTGCGCGGGAACACTCGGGAGGAAGAGTCTTGGCCTGCGGGGGATCGGGCGAGGATTGGGCTGGTAGCTTCCGCGGAAGTGTAGCGCGAAAGATGGGCTCTGATTCTTGACCCCGTTGCCGACCCCGGGACAGGTTGGACAGGGTTTGGCCGTTGACGATCGCGGCAACATGCGGGCGGCTAGCGCCATCGCCGGAGGCAGTCGGCGAGCAGCCTGCGCAACCGGCCCTCGGCGTCAGCGTCGATACCCGCGGGATCGAAGCGGCTGCGGTAGTGCAGGGCAACGGCGGTCGCAAGTGGAGTCGCGACCTCGGCACCCTCGCCGTGCAGGCGACGCGCCCAATCGAGCAGGGTCTCACCCTCGCGCCGGCCCTGACCGCACCTGGCCGCGGTACGTTCCAATTCCGTGAAGGCCGTCGGCGCCTGCACTGGCGGTCGCACCGCTGCCGGGTCGGCACCAGCAGTGCCGCGCCGGATTCGGCGTAGGATGCGCCAGCCCAGGGCCATGACCAGCAATGCCAACGGCAGCAACAACCAGTCGCGGTCGCGGCTGTCCTCGGCTGCGGCGCCGGACAGGGAGAGCCGTAGCCAGGCCAGGAAGTCGCCGATCTGCTGTGTCCATGGTCGCTCAGCGGCCTCTAGCACCGACCAGTCCGGCGGCGTCGGGTCGAAGGCCCGCCAGCGCCCGTCCACGAAGGCCTCCACCCAGGCGTGTGCATGGCTGTCGCGGGCGAGCCAGGCGTCTTCCAGCGGGCTGTACTCCTGGACCGACCAGCCGCGGGTGTAGCGGGCCGGGATGCCTGCGGCGCGCAGCACCAGGGTGCCGGCGGTCGCGAAGTATTCACAATGGCCGGCCCGAGCCTTGGTGAGGAAGTGGGTCAGCGGACCCCTGTCCGGCGGTGTTTCCGGCAGGTCTAGCGTGTAGCGGAAGTTGGAGATGAAGTGACGCTTCAGGGCCCTGAGGGCGTCCGCGGGCGGGAGCTCCGCGAGGTCCAGGGTGGTGGCGAGGGCTTCGATGGCCGGCGCATCCGGGCCGATCACCCGCAGGTCCGGTGGGGCGGGCGCCGCTAGCAACTTGGTCCGAGCCGGCGGGGGCGCTGGGTGCACGCGGTAATTGAGCAAGGGTGCGCCCCTCGCCGCGCGGTAACGCAATGTGCCGTAGCCATTGCGGTGCAGCTCCAGGTGTTCAAGGCCGCTGACCCTTGCCGTGTCCTGGGGCGCCGGCAGCAGGCCCTCGGTGCGACGCAGCAGCATCAGGATGCGCGTGCCGCCGATGTCGGCCAGGGCTTGCCCAGGTGCATCGGGCAGCAACGGCCGGCGGCCGTCCTGATCCGGTATGGGTTGGAAGGGCGAGCCGGTGGTGAACCAGGTGCCGTCTACGTAGCGGTCGTAGGCGGCTGTGCGGAGCAGCAGCCCGTCATGCGGCGGGACGTCCGGATAGACGCGGAGCAGGATGCGGTCGGAGCCCTTGAGTCGGCCGACCTCGCCGATGGCGGTGATGGCACGGTAGGGGTCCAGCGCAGCGCCGAGCCAGCGGTCCATCCAGGCCAGTACCAGCCGCTCGGCCTCGGCATGGCCCCAGCGGATGCCGGCTGCGAGCGCCATGGCCAGGACCAGTGTCAGGGCCAGGAGCAGCAGGGGGAGCAGCAGCGGGGCGGCGGTGGCCAGGGATCCGTGCCGCGGCGGCGCCGGCAGCCAGGGCCGGAGCGCGCCCGCTGCCAGCAGCGCCAGCGCGGGCAGGAGCCAGGGCGTTTCGGGCGCGATCATGGACGCGGAGACGACGCACAGCAGCAGATAGGGCCAGCGCAGGTCCACGAGCAACTCGCCGCCTGGCCGGTGGCCGCCCCGCTTGGCGCGGAGGCTCAGGAACAGCACCGAGAGCTCCAGCCCCGGCCGCCGGGAGAAGATCTGCACGGCTAGCAAGGGGAACAGGAGCCCCGGCAGCCACTGGATGAGCAGGATCAGTGCGTCGCCCAGTCGCGCCTGGTTCAGCAGCAGCCATGCGCCGGCCAGCAGGACCAGCAATATACACAGGTCCGCGACGCGGCGGCGCTCGGCCGCGGCCAGCTCGAAGCGCCAGCCCCACCAGGCCGGCAGCGCCGCCAACAGCGCCAGCGGTGCCGCGAGCCACCAGAGTCCGCTAGATAAACCCCAGAACAGGAGTCCGGCCGGTATCAGCCAGGCCGGTGGCGTGCCGGATGTCGGGCCCCCGGTAGCCCAGGTCGGCCGGAGCCCGGTGTCTGCGGCTGGCTGGGGCATGACCCGAATCTCGGATGATGGGATGCCTGAGGCTGGCTGCTGGGCCGGGGGGCCGCTCAGCCCGGCTTCCGGTGACCGGGGCAGTCGAGGTCGTAGACCTTGATGGGCCGCTTGCGGCAGATGCGCACGGCCGTCAGGCTGCCGCCCCAGACGCAGCCGGTGTCCAGCGCCCAGACGTTGTGCTCGGCGGCATAGCCAAGTGTGGACCAGTGGCCGAAGAGGATGCGCGTCTCGCGGCTCGCGCGCCCCGGTACCTTGTACCAGGGCAGGGCATGGTCGGGCTGGCTGCCCGGTATGGCGCTTTCATGCAGCAGTAGGCGGCCGTTGGCGGTGCAGTAGCGTAGTCGGGTGAAGCAGTTGGTGATGAAGCGGAGCCGATCGACGCCGCGCAGGTCGTCTGACCAGAGGTCTGGCAGGTCGCCGTAGATGGCGTGCAGGAAATCCGCGTAGCCTGGGCCGCGCAGCTCCAGCTCCAGCTCCGCGGCGCAGGCGCGCGCCAGGGTCAGGTCCCACTGCGGCGGCAGCCCAGCGTGGATCATGGCGAAGCGCTTGTGGTCGCTGTAGTGCAGCAGCGGACGGTGGCGTAGCCAGTGCAGCAGCTCGTCACGGTCCGGGGCGCTCAGCACGTCGTCCATGGTGTGGCTCTTCGCCCGGCGGTGGTTGCCGGCGGCGAGTGCCAGCAGGTGCAGGTCGTGGTTGCCGAGCACCACGACGGCCTGCTCGCCCAGGGCCTTGAGCCAGCGCAGCACCGCAAGCGACTCCGGCCCGCGGTTCACCAGATCGCCGACGGACCAGAGCTTGTCCGTCGCGGGGTCGAACTCGATGTGGTCGAGCAGCCGCCGCAGCTCGTCGTAGCAGCCCTGGATGTCGCCGATGGCGTAGGTGGCCATTGCTGTACGGTTAACGGCTGGGCTCAGGGTCCATGCAGTGATGCCGATTGGGCGCCCAGCCGGCTCGTGCGTGCCAGGTGGCGCAGCAATTGCGCGCCTGCGTCAGCTCTGACGAGCGGCCAGCCACCAGCCGCTCATCAATAATAAGGCGATCTCTGTCAACAAACAGACCGCCTGGCTTGTCTTGTCGCCCGCCTTCTGCGTCGCGGCAGCGGGCACAGAGCTCGACTATGCGCCCGCTGC
>JANQFI010000048.1 GCA_028277905.1 Chromatiaceae bacterium
CAGCGGGCACAGAGCTCGACGATGCGCCCGCTGCCGCTCCTTGAAGGCGAGCGAAAATCCTGCGCCATTCGGTCTGTTTGTTTCCGGCAATCGCCTTAGGCGATTGCCGGAGATCTTCATCACGAAGATCGCTTAGATGCGGCGAATGCGCGGGCAGCCGTTGCTGCGCAGTTGCCGCTGCGCCAAAGAGCCGATGCGTCGTTGCTCCTCCGCAAGCGCACTGGGCGGGGGCGGTGCGCGCCGCAGCATGGACTCCGCTTGCCGCAGATCGTTGCACCGGTCGCGCCCTCGGGGCTTGAGGGCGGCACGGTAGACATGGGCCGAGGCGCCATACACGAAGCCGAGGGCACTTCCTGGCACCTCGCGGCGCGCATCCTGGGCGGCCATCAGGAGCTTCTCGTTCTCGCGATCGAGCTTCTTCTCCTTCACGTCATCGAGACGATTGCGTCGCTCACTGAGGGTGAGCAGCAGCCCGCCGTGATACGACACCCGGCTGGGGGCATTCTTCTGCGCCTGTAGGGCCAGTGCCTTGCGGTACCCTGTCTCGGCGCAGTCCAGCAGGTGGTGCATTCTCGCGTCCTGCGCGGAAGCGCTCTGCGGTTGCTGGATAGCCAGGCGCAGGCAGGCATCTCCCTTGACGGCATGGGACTTGGCGCAGGCCTCGGTGCGCTTGTTGCAGCGGATGTCGGTGACGGCGATGGAGCTGAAGTCTCCCGCAATGGCCCGCGCCGGCAGCGCCTCGCCAACGACGGCGTCCTTGCCGCCGGTGCATCCAGCGCCTAGAATCGCGGCCAGGATCGCCGCCGGTACAAGAGCAGACCCGGTTCTCACGCGACGCACTCCGCTAGCTCGGTATTGACTGGCTAGGCGATTGCCGGGGAAAAACATACCGAATGGCGCAGGAATTGCGTTCGCCTTGTTTTCGCTCGCCTTCAGGGAGCAGCAGCCGGCGCATAGTCGAGCCATGGGCCCGCTGCCGGCACGCAGAAGGCGGGCGAAAAGACAAGCCAGGCGGTATGTTGCTCGACAGAGATCGCCTCAAATAGGGCGCTGTGCGCCTCACCTGCGCGGCCGGTCGGAGCGACGCCGCGGGACCGACGCAGGCGCCCCATGATCGCATACTCACCGGCGGAGGACGCCTCTGCTGTCGCAGAGCGGGGGCGCCCAGCCGGGGCGCTCAGTGCGGGCGCCCAGTGGATGCGCTCAGCGGGGGCCGGGTCGGCAAGCGCTGTCGGTTTCCGGGCAAAGCAGATGGCGCAGCGCCAGGTAGCCGAGGAGCACCAGAAAGACGGATGTCACCACATCGCTGAGGAAATGCCCGCCGGCTGCCATGCGCGCGAGGGCTATGAGCCCCGTGTACAGGGCCGCCCCAGCGACCCAGGGCGAGCTTGGGCCGCGCAACAGGTGTGCGACGGCGATCAGGTACGCGGCAGCCGCCACATGGCCCGAGCTGAAGGACCCGCCCTTGCCTTCGGCGCGGACGAAGGCCGGCGTAAAGGGCCGATCGCCACCGAAGGCTTCTACCTGCTCGGGTCGGGCTCGTCCCCAATGCTCTTTGAAGACCTGGTTCACGAGCAGCCCCGGCAGCAGTGCCAGCAGACAGAGCAGCAGCAACAGCTTGCGCCCTGTCAGTCCGAGCAGTCGATGGCCGCCCCATCGGTTGACGGCCCAGAGGGCAACCAACGCCAGGTTGCCGACGACCATCAGCACAGGCACGGAGCCATATAGCGCTCGCTCCCAGATCGCGCCTCGAGCCCCGAAACCGATTCCCTCGGTGTAGAACAGGCCAGCCAAAGCCTGATCGATCTGCGGGAAGGCCAGCATCGTATTGGCGAACAGCAGAAAGAGGATCAGCCAGCCCAGGGGGACACCTGAAATCCGTTGGCCGAGCGGTTGCAGCCAAGGCCCGCGGTCTCGAGCCGGATTGGGGGCTGGGCAGGGAGCCGCGCCCGGGGCCGCGGACAGGGGGTCGGCGGGCATTTGGGGGCGCTTTGCCGGCTTTGGAGCCTGTCGAGATTCATCTGAATGAGACCGGCGGCGAGTCATTTTTCGGGTTGGCAAGGCAGGATTAGGAGGAATGACCGGCCCTATTGCGACGAGCCGTAACGCCGCCAGCGCGGCAAAGGACCATCGCCGGACCATGAACAGCGAGTGTCAATAGGCCCTGGAAGCGCGTAGCGATGAAGGGTGCCACCCTGGATCCCTGCGCCAGCACCAGGAGGGGGCCGAGCGGCAGCATGACCCGGCTCATCGGCGCGAGCCGGAATTCCTTGCGCTTGCGCATGAAACCCCAGGGGTCGCGCAACAGATGGATCCAGTGGGATCACGAAAGATGTACATTATAGTCGATTACCCTTACAGCCGGCGGTTCTGATCGGCTATCCTCGGCGCGTCACCGACACCAAGAAGGGCCTGCCGGTGGCCGGCGCTCCCGGTCCGATGCGCCGCGTCCTGCATCGCTTCCAAGGCAGCTGCCGCCTCCATCCCGACTCATCGCGTCCCGCTATGAAGCGCTTGTTCCTGTTCGGTCTATGGCTGGCTTTCGTCGCCTTGCTCCTGCAACTGGCTGGTTGGGTCTATTTCTCCCTGAGCGACACCAAGCCCATCGAGGGCTATGGCTACCCGGCGGGCTTATTCGTTGCGCATCCGGTGCTCGATTACGCCTACCGCCCCGGTTTCTCCGGCCATTTCAGGGGCGCTGGCTATCACGATATTCCCATTGTGATCAACGATCTCGGTTTCCGCGCTGCAGGGTTCACGGCGTCCTCTCCGGGGCCTCCACGGATCGCTTTCCTCGGCGATTCCGTCGTCTTTGGTGCCGGCGTGCGTGCCGGCGACCGCTTCACCGAGTGCTTGGAGCTGGCCGGTCCGGCGGAGGCAACCGGCCCGGGAGTGTCGATCCTGAACCTGGGCGTCAACTCCTATAGCTTCGGGCACTATCTGGCGCTGGCCGAGCTCGGATTTCTCGGCCTGGAGCCCAGCGCTGTGGTGGTGGGGCTGACCCTGAACGACTTTGCCCCGATGCACGAGGCCGGTCCCGCAAGACGACTGCGGCGTCATGCAGAAGGGCTGCACACGCCGCATTGGCTGGCGCGCATCAGGGATCGTCTGTCCGGCACCTATGCCGCGCGCTTCCTCTCCGAGCTGCTCACCCGGGTCCGCTATGCACTGATGGCCGCCGACAAGCGCGAGGAATACCACACCAAGTGGATGCGCAGCGTGGTGGCGGCCTGGGGGCAGCCGGAAACCAGGGTGCAGTTCGCCGCGCAGTTGTCCCGGTTGGTCGCGCTGGCCGAAGATGCCCGTCTGCCACTCGGCTTCGTGCTTTTTCCGGAGCTGAACGACCTGCTGGATCCCGCCAGCTTCGCGGGCCCGCGCCGGACCCTCCTGGACCTGCTCGAAGCACATGACCTCCCTGTCTGCGACCCCTACGCGGACTTCGCCCGGCAGCCGGAGCCGTCCGGACTCTTTCTCGTGCACGACAGCGTGCACTACAGCCCGGCCGGGCACCGACTGATGTGCGCGGCTGTGCGGCGCTGTCTCAACCACTGGGGGTTCCTGGACCCCTGAGCGGCGGCAGCCAGGGTTGCGTGACCATGGGCGCTCAACGCCGCCCGTGCGGCGGTCCTATCGCCGGCAGTCCCATGGCCGCAAGGTAGGCGCTCACGGCGGGCTCGACGGCGTAGGGACGTGCTGCCGGTCGCAGGTCATCTAGCGCTGGCGGTGCTGCGAGCGTCTCGGCCATGGCGTCCGCCAGGGCTACGGCATCACCCACAGGCACGAGCCGCCCGTAGCGGCCGTCGTGCAGGATCTCGCGCGGGCCGCTCGGGCAGTCCGTTGATACCACCGGCGTGCCCAATGCGAGGGCTTCGATGAGCACGAAGCCGAGCCCTTCCCAGCGTGACGTGAAGGCGAACAGGTCGGCGTGGGCCAGGTAGGGGTAGGGCTCGGCGACGAAGCCCGGCAGCGCGACGTCCGCCGCGATGCCCAGGGTTTGCGCCAAGTCGAGCAGCCGCTGCCGCTCGCGCCCGCGGCCGAGGATCATGAGTCGGCAGGGCCGGCGCGCGCGCAGGCGCGCGAAGCCGCGCATCAGGGTCGCAAAGTCCTTGCGCGGGCCGAGCTCGCCCATGCCCAGTACCAGCGGGCGCTCGGGATCCTCGAGCCAGGGGTGTGCCGGTGGCGGTGGCGGTGCGTCGAAGAACCGCTCCGGCACTACCGGCGAGGGCACCACGCGGATCAAGTCGCGACTGAGGCCGGCGAGCTCGGCCAGGTCCCTGGCGACGCCGCGACTCGGCACCAGTACGGCGTCGGCAAAGGGGTAGAGGTGGCGCATGGACGCCCGCTGCAGATTGCGCTCCAGCCATCCGCGGCTGGCCAGGTTCACCGACACTGTGGTGCCGAGCCGCAGCAGCAGCCGAGTGTCGGTACCCGCGAGGGTGCGCGCCAACAGTGCCGTGCGATTGACACGGTCCTTGTCGGCCAGCAGCGCGCCGGGCCGGGCACGGCGCAGGTACTGCACCAAGGCCGGCAAGCAGGCGTAGGTGCTGCGCTGCCCGAGGTCGATGACGCGCAGATTCGGGTGGGTCCCCCGCAGCTCGGGACCGTGCCCGCGCACCCGGAGCAGGTCAACGCGGTAGCCGCGTGCGGCCATGCCAGGCAGCAGGTGCCGGGCGATGCGGTCCACGCCGCTGTGGCCGGAGGTGGCGAAGAAGCAGGCGATGGGGCCGCCCCCGGTCGGCGCCGTCTCAGCCAAGGCCTGCTACCCCTAGACCGGCTTTGGATGGGCAATGCGCGACCGATGCCGCGTCCGGTCTCGCGGCGGTGGATGCTTGGGCTTGGGTCCGGGTCTTGGATGCCTGCTCGGCCTCGTAGCGCAGCACCCGCCACACGTGCAGCCAGTCGTCGCCGCAAGGGCTCGCATCCGGCCAGGCGATGCCCGGCACGCGGTGCAATGGCAACCCCCGGCAGTCGAACAGCGTCTCGACCTCGATCTGGCGGAAGCCCGGGATGCTGGGTACCGCATACTTCCAGACGACCAGCGTGAAGCCGGTGGCGCGCAGCTCGTCGAGTCGCGGTATCGGCACGAGCCTGCCAAGGCCGTACTCCGACGGCCGCGTCAGGCCTGGCCACTGGGAGACCGACGCACTTGCGCCGTAGAAGCTCAGCATCGCGACCGTCTGGTAGCGATCGGCGAAGAGTGGGCCAGGTGCCATCTCGGCCACGCGCGCCGCGAGTGCCGGGTAGCCGTTCGTCTCGCGCAGCACGCGGTCGGCCGCGTGCGGCAGCGGCAGGGCAGCCGTCGCCGCATGCGCCGCATACAGGCTGAGCAGCAGGACATTGACCAAGGCGGCGCCGGCCGCCCATCGCGCCAGCGGGCGCACTGCGGTGGCCAGCAAGGGCGCGGCACCGACGATGTACAGGGCCGCCCAGTTGGCCTCTACCGAGCCGCCGGCCGCAATGGTGCCGAACAGCAACAAGGGTACCAAAGCCGCCGCCGCCAGCAGCACTTGTGCCTGCACCGACAGGCCGGTGCGCAGCTCGGCGAGCGACCGACGCCAAGGGCTGCCGGTCAGGGGTGCCGCCAGTGCCACCAGCAGGGGCAGGCCCCAGAACAAGAGCTGTACCGCAATGAAGCTGCCGACACCAGTCAGCCGCGCGCCGACCTCGGGCGGCGTGGCGTCCGCGTGCTCGCCCGCCCGCGGGGCAGCCGCGCCGAGCAATGCATCGGCCGGCACCGAGAGGGCGCCGGTGTCGGTCATGAAGCCGTGCCCGAACTGGAAGCGCAGCGTAAGCCAATCGTGCTGGGCGTTCCAGATCAGGTTGGGAAGGAACACCAGCAGCGCGACCAGCCCGCCCAGGTAGGGCCAAGGGGTGCGCAGTCCCGGCCGATCCCTGGCCAGCAATGCAATCAGGAACACCGGACCGATGATCACCATCGTGTACTTGCCGAGCAGGCCGAGGCCAGTGGCGGCGCCGGCGCTGAGCCAGCGCCATCGCCGCGCCCCGTGCTGCCCGGGGAGCGCCGCCAGGGCCTCGTGCAGGGCGAGTACCCAGAACAACGCCAGGACCGTGTCCGGCGTCGTGAGCACGCCGGAGACCAGCCCCGGGAAGCTCGCCGCCGCCAGCAGCAGCGACAGCGACAACAGGGGCTGCTGTCTGATGCCACAGGCATGGTACAGCCGCCAGAGTGCCAGCAACGTCAGGGTGCTCACGAGCAGGGTACCCAGCCGCGCGGCCAGCGGCGAGCCCGGCAGCAGCTGTGCGCCGAGGCCCAGCAGCGCCACGCCGGGCGGGTGATCGAAATAGCCCCAGGAGAGCTGGCGTGCCCAGTCGTAGTAGTAGGCCTCGTCCTGCGCCACGGGAGTGAGCCAGGCCGCGAGGATGCGCCACAGGGTCACCGCCACGATGATGCCGAGCGGTGACACCAGCGCCGGTGCGCGTGGGGCGCCGGTCCGATTCGCTGCCGACACCGCCTAGGGCCGCCGCCGTTCGGTGTTGCTCATGTTGTCTGCTCCTCGCGTGCCGCGACCGCGATGAACATCATGGCCAGATACCAGATCAGCGCGGACATGAAGTGGGCGTAGATGGACAGGGTCGCGTTGAGCGGAAAGGCGGCCAGCAACAGCGCGATGCCCCAAGGCACGCCCTCGTATCGCCGCCGGCGCACCAGCCGCAGCAGCAGCGTCGCAATCAGGGCGAGGAACAGCGCATAGCCGCTGAGGCCGATGGCTCCGGTCTCCGCCGCCACCTCCAGCAGGAAGAGGTGCGGCTGGCCGCGGGACACCCCATCGTCGGCGTAGTCGGGGTAGGAGAGCTTGTAGTTCTTCACGCCGATGCCGTTGACGGGGTTCTGCTCGAACATGCGCCCTGCCGCTTCCCAGTGCGGTAGCCTGTTGTTCACCGCGGTATTGATCAGCTCGTAATCGCCCGAGAAGAGCCCGCCGAGCTGTACCACGCGTTCTGCCAGCCAGTCGGTCTGCGCGATGGCCAAGGTCGCGGCCAGCAGCACCAAGGACAGCGTCATCGCCAGGCTGCGCAGCCTCAGCCGCACCCCCATCGCCAGCAGCAGAGCGCCATAGAGCGTGAGCGACAGCAGGATCAGCATCCAGGCGATGCGGCTGCCGCCATAGAGGACCACCAGCAGGTACGGAAAGCTCAGCAGCCACAAGGGCCGCCGCCGCGAGCCGAAGCGCAGCAGGGCATGGAAGAACACCGGGGACATCACCGCCAGCACCAGGGTCAGGCGCGGCCCCATCATGCCGGAGAGGCGCTGCCCGCCGAAGGCCTCATGGCCGAAGAAATCTACGCCAGTCAGGAGCTGAAACAGCGCATCCGCACTCCAGTACAGCAGCACCGCGAAGCTTCCGCCGAGCAGGGCGTGCGTGGTGCCATGGCGTACGAAGGCACAGATCCAGAGGTAGCCTGCGAGCAGATAGATCAGGTAGCGGGCGGTGGTGGTGGCCGCCACCCGTTGCGACTCGGCGTCCACCACGGAGGCCAGCATGGGCAGCCAGAGGCACACAAAGGCCGCGCCGAAGAGCAGGAGCCACTGCTCGCCCAGCCCTGCGCGGCGGCGAGCCAGCAAATATAGGCCACCCAGTGCCAGCACCGCGAGAAAGAACCGAAACAACTCCCCGATGGAGAAGAACAACAGGAGCAGTGTCGCCCCAGCCACCGGCCATGCCGCCGCGGCGCGGGGCAGGAGAGGCGCGCCCTTAGCGGCGCCAGCGTCGTGCTCGCCCTGCGTCATGGTGCCATCGTCCGGGTGGGAAGCTCGCGTCGGCGCCAGGCACTGCCCCTGGCGCGTCAGGCCGCGGGGCCGCCCCCACACCTGGTGCATCGGCCGGGTGCACCGGCCGGATGCATCGTCCGGACGCATCGTCCGGACGCAGGGTCCGTGCACATCGGCCCGAGCGCTGTGCCAATGCCGTCAGCCGGCGGGCTCGGTCAGCCCCAGCGTCGCCACCAGGCGCTCGCAGAACCGCTGTTTCGAGGCCAGGGAGAAGTCGCCCGGGTGTGCGTGCGTGAACGCGTTGAAATAGAGGAACAACAGGTAGCTGAAGGTCGTCTCGGTGTCGGGCGGGTCGCGCAGCGCCCGCGCCAGCGCGGCGCGCAGCTGCGCGCGCGCCGTCACCAGGTGCACCAGTCCGTCGAAGCCATAGGCGGCGTTGCCGAGCACCAGCACGGGCCGGTCGAACACCAATGCCTCGACGCCGACGGTGGAGTTTACCGTAACCACTGCCGCCGCCGCCGGTAGAATGCGGTGCAGGTCACCGCCGTCGAGCCAGAGCACCTGTGGGAAGCGGCGGATCACCGGGTCGTAGTCCGTCTTGTCTCGGTCGGCCGGGTGCAGCTTCACGACCAGACGCGTCTCCGGGGCAACCGCCGCGAGGGCCGCCACCAGATCCGCGATCGCCTGGTCGAGCCGCGCGCCGTAGACGGGGGAATGCACCGTCAACTGGCTGTCCTCTCGGACCTGAAGCGGGAAGAGCACGAAACGCTCAGGCAATGCCGCCGGCGCCGGTGGCATCAGCCGATTGACCCGCCGGCGCCGCGCGCGGCTGCGCAGGTCGATCCATGCCTGCTGGAGGTAGGCGAGGGGTGAGGCGCCGAGGCCCCGAGGGCGGCGAGCCTGGGCGCCCGCGCGCTCGCCACGCCGGTAGGCTGCCAGCAGCCGGCGCAAGCTGTCGCACTCCTCGTCGGTCCAGTGCAGTGCCAGAATCTGCCGCAGCTCGGTATGGGCCGGGCCGAAGGAAGCGGCCGCGTTGACGCCAACGGGGTCGAGCTGCATGGTGCCCGGGAGGTAGCCGTTCTCGCCGAAGGCGACGGGTATGCCTTGGGCATGCGCGATCTGCGCCGCGATGCCGGCGGCCAAGCCGGAGCCGTTCCAGCAGAAGAGGCCGTCCGGTGCGCTGTGCTCGAGGAAGGCTCGCACCGAGTGCTCCACCGCTCGGTAGGCCGGGCTGGCCGCTGCCACGGCTTTCCGATCGCAGGTCAGGCGCAGGCCGGTCATCAATGCCTTGGGGTCGATTTCCGGGGCGTGCTTGCCTGTCGCCGCAGCGTCGCGTCCCTGCAGCAATGGAGACAACCGCGCCGGTGCCGGCGCCTGTCCGCATTTGCGTAGGATGCTGCGCGGCTTCGGCCGGAGTGCGTAGAACACCGGGCGCACCCACACCGGCAACTCGGCACTAGCGGCGCACAGGAAGGGCGTCAGGCGCATGCCGGGGTCGATGAAGGCGATGGTATGGGATGGCATGTTTCGGCAACCCTGAGTGCCGGCACGACTGCGGCTATGCTGTCGCTATGTTGTGGCTTTGGCGCCACTATTGCGCCACTGGGGTCCTGTTAGGCGATTCCCGGAGATCTTCCTACCAGATTGCGCCGGGTTTTCGTCTGCAGTTATTCGTCTGCCGGCAGGGAGTGCCAACAGGCGCAGCGTCGCACGATGCAACTGTTGGCGCGACGCAACAGGCGGGCGACAAGACAAGCAAGCTGGTATGAGCAATGACAGCAATCGCCTGAGTGCTCGGACAGGCCGAAGCGCCCGGCCCCGCCGCCGAACGGTCGGCAGCCCATCATCGGCGTGTCCGGAGGTTGTCGCAAGTCGCTCGCACATGAAGGTGGACGCATTACAGGCGGCGCGGGTCGCTGCCATCCTGATCGTCCGGCTTTCCGCCATCGGCGATGTCCTGTTCGCGACGCCGCTGGTGGCGGCATTGCGGCGCACCTACCCAAGAGCCCGCATCGCCTGGCTGGTGCAGGCGGAATACCGCGACCTCCTAGCTGCGCATCCGGATCTGGATCTGGTCATTCCCTGTCCCATGGGTCGTTGGCGCCGAGACTGGCGCCAGGGCCGGTTCCTGCAGGTCTTGCGGGAGGTCGCCGCGCTGCGCGGTTTGTTGCGCCGCCAGCGCTTCGATCTGGCCTTGGATCTGCAAGGGTTGCTCAAGAGCGGGGCCCTTACCTGGCTCTCGGGCGCACGGCAGCGCATCGGCCTCGGCTCACGCGAAGGCAGTGGACTGCTCATGAGCCATGTGCTGGGTCCGCTGCCCGAGAGCGAGCGCATCGGCTCGGAGTATCTGTTCCTGGCCGTGGCCCTTGGCCTCGATGTGTACGAATTCGGCATGGCCGCGTACTATACCCCGCGGGACGCGGCCGCCGCCGAGCGCTTGCTGGATGCGCAGGGCCTCGGCGCAGGCTTCATCGCCGCCTGTCCATTCACGACAAGGCCCCAGAAGCACTGGCTCGCCGAGCGCTGGCCCGCGCTCGCGCAAAGGGCCCGGGCCGAGCACGGGCTCCCGCTGGCGCTGCTCGGCGGTCCCGGCGACCGCGCGGGCGGCGAGGCCATCGCGGCGGCGGCCGGCGCCGCGGCGGTGAATCTTGCGGGCAGCACCTCGCTGGCGCAGGCCGTGGCCCTCATCGCCCGCAGCCGGGCACTGGTGGGCGTGGACACGGGCCTCAGTCACATGGGCATCGCACTCGGCCGGCCCAGCTTGCTGCTGTTCGGCGCCACCTGCCCTTACACGGATACCACCAGATCGGATGCCCGCGTGCTCTACCATGCCCGTGCCTGCTCGCCTTGCCGCCGCCGGCCCACCTGCGACCATCGCTTCGACTGCATGCGTGACATCGACGTCGAAGAGGTATTGGCTGCATTGCGAGAGTTACCAGGGTTCCGCGGATGAAGATCCTGCACGTGGAGGGCGGAGCCGAGCTGTACGGCGGTGCCAAGCAGGTGCTGTATCTGATCGAGGGGCTCGCCGCGCGCGGCGTCGAGAGCCACCTAGCCTGCCGCCAAGGCAGCGATCTCGCACGCCGGGCCGCGCCTTTCGCCCAGGTGCACAGTATGAACATGCGTGGCGACCTCGACTTCGGCCTCGTCCGCCGGCTCGGCCGGCTGATGGATGAGTGCCGCCCGGACATGGTGCACCTGCATAGCCGCATCGGCGCCGACGTCATGGGCGGGCTCGCGGCCCGCCGGCGTGGCCTGCCGGTGGTCCACACCCGTCGCGTGGACAACCCGGAGCCAGCTTGGCTGGTGGCCGCGAAATACCGTCTGCACGACCGCGTGATCGCCATTTCGGAGGGCATTGCGCGGGTGCTGCGTAGCGAGGGCCTGCCGGCAGACAAGCTGCGGGTCGTCCGCAGTGCCGTGGCCTCCGAGCGCTACGCCGCGTCGCGCGATCAGAACAGGTGCCGGCGCGAGCTTGGGCTGACGGACGACACGCCCGCCATCGGCGTCATCGCGCAACTGATCGAGCGCAAGGGGCACCGGGTGCTGCTGGACGCGCTGCCGGGCCTGCTCGCGGCGCATCCGCGCCTTAAGGTCTTGTTCTTCGGGAAAGGTCCGCTGGCGGGCGCGCTGCAGGAGCAGATCGATACCCGCGGCCTGTCGGCACAGGTGCGGCTCATGGGCTTTCGCGAGGACCTCGCCGGGTTGCTGCCCTGTCTGGATCTGGTCGTCCATCCGGCGCTGATGGAGGGGCTCGGGGTGTCGCTGCTGCAGGCGGCCGCGGCCGGCGTGCCCATAGTCGCGAGCGCCGTGGGCGGCATCCCCGAGGCGGTGCAAGACGGGGTGAACGGCCGCCTGGTGCCGCCGAGCGATCCCCCACGCCTGGCCGCCGCCGCCGACCAGCTGCTCTGCGACTCGGCGCTGCGCGGCCGGCTCGGCGCTGGCGGGCGGCGCCTGG
This sequence comes from Chromatiaceae bacterium, assembly GCA_028277905.1. GTDB lineage: Bacteria > Pseudomonadota > Gammaproteobacteria > Chromatiales > Chromatiaceae > Thiohalocapsa. The sequence continues at coordinate 11,691 of JANQFI010000048.1, forward strand.
TGCGCGAGACCTTTTCGGTGGAGGCCATGGTGAGCGGCAATATGGCCGTCTACCAGGAACTGCTTCGGGGCGAATCCTGATCGGAGCGCCCGGCGGCATTGCTCAGCCGCGCTCTTCGGCCACCCGGTCGAGCAGCGCCAAATAGCGCCGAGCGCTCTTGGCGACACTGTAGTCCGCAACCGCCGCCTTCAGCACGGCAGGCGGCAAGGGATGGTCCAGCGCCTGAGCCAGCGCCGTGGCGAGCGCCGGCGCGTCGCCCATGGGGACGAGCGGACCAAAGCGCCCGTGGGAGAGGATCTCCCTTGGCCCGCTCGGGCAGTCCGTCGCCACCACAGGCGTGCCCAGCGCCATGGCCTCGGTGAGCACGTTCGGTGAGCCCTCCCAGCGGGAGGACAGCGCGAACACCCGCGCCCGGGCCAGGAAGGGGTAGGGGTTCGGCTGGAAGCCGAGCAGATCCACGTCTGTGGCGACGCCGAGCCTGTCTGCCAAGGCTGCGAGGCGCTCCCGCCAGGCGCCTTCACCCAGCAGCACGAGCCGCGCCGGGCGCGCAGCGCGCAGTCGCGCGAAGGCGTGCAACAGCATCGGGAAGTCCTTCTGCCGTTCCAGCCGGCCCGCGCCGAGGATCACCGGCGCCGCCACTTGTGCCGCGGCGCTGAGCCAGGGGTGCGGGCAGGGCATGGCCGCCTGCGCCGCCAGCGTATCTGTGATGACGGGGTTGTGGATCACGCTGATGCGCGCGCGCGGATAACGGGCCACCCGCGCCGTGTCTTCGGCGACCCCCTCGGACACCGCGACAATGTGCTCGACGCGCCGCCAGCTGCGGCCCACCGGGGCGGTACGCAGCCAGCGCCGCAGCGGGTGCCGGTGGGCGAGCGCGCCGGACAGATCGGTGCCCAGGCGCATGACGATGGGCGGATGCTGCAACCGGGCCAGATCACGCGCCAGCACGGCCGCTCGCCCGGCGCGATCCTTGGCGGCCAGCAGCACCGCCGGCCGCTCGGCGCGGAGGTAATGTGCCAGCGCGAAGGCCGCGCCCAGGCTGTGCCGGGCACCGAGGTCGATGCGGCGCACGAGCGCGGGCAGCGCCGTCAGGTGCGGGCTTTGGCTGCGGATGGTGAGCAGGTCCGCAGGCCGGCCGAGGGCGGCGAAGCCCGCAAGCAGGTTGACCAGCATCCGCTCGACGCCCCCGGCACCGGAGAAGGACGCGAGCACGCTGAGCCGCGGTTCCGGCTGTGGCATCTGAGATCTTGACTCGATTCGCCCCTTATGCGGCGCTGAGTCGATCCGCCCGGGCCATGATCCGGAACAGCTCCAGGGCAAGCCCCTGCCGACCCTGGCTGAGCAGGGGCCGGTACAATGGGGGGGCGGTACAATGGGCAGCCGGCTCCCGCCGAAGCCCAGGGGCCATTGTGCTATAGTCCATCCCGCGCTGGCATTGAGGTTTTATCAGATGGCATACACAGCGAAACGATCGGCCGACGGGGCTAGCTCCGCGGCCCAGACTTTTCAAGGCGAGGGCTCCTGGCTCTGGCTCTTGACCCTGCTGCTGGCGGGCGCCTTCGTCGCCTCCGGGCTGCTCGGGCATCAGCCCTGGACGCAGGATGAGGCCTATGCCCTCGCCGCCGTCGACAGCATCCAGGAAAGCGGCGACTACGTGCTGCCGCAGGTCGACGGCCAGCCCGCGCTCGAATCGCCGCCACTCTACTACATCACAGGTGCCGCCATTGCCGAGGTCGCAGCCGATTATCTGCCGCCTGAGGTGTTGCCGGCGGGTCAGGCGGCGCGCATCGCCACCGGCGTGTTCCTGGCGATCACGCTGTTGTTCACGGCACTGTTCGCACGTGCCGCCTGGCGCGCCGGCGACGATGTCCCCGCACCCGTCGTCGGCTCGGCGGCGGTGCTCTTGCTGATCGGAACCCTGGGCATCGTCTGGTTCGGCCATGACATGGTCGCCGACACGGCGCTGATGGCCGGCATGGCCATGGCGCTCTATGGCCTGGCGCTGCTGACCCGTAAGCCCTTGCTTGGCGGTCTCTGGCTGGGTACAGGTGCCGGCATCGCCTTCATGTCGACTGGGCTGTTCGGACCAGTGGTGGTGCTCGTCGCCGCACTGCTGATGCCCGTCATCGTGCTCTTCCACAACTTCGGTCGCTATCTGAAGGGCTTCCTAGTGGCGGTCTTGTTTGCGCTGCCCTGGCTGGTCATCTGGCCCTGGCTGCTGTACCAGCGCGACCCGCAGCTCTACGAGCTGTTTCTGTTCACCAACAACATCGACCGTTACCAGGAAGGCTTCACCCTAGGCACGCCCCAGGAGCAGTTGGAATGGCTGTGGGTATTCCTGGTCATGGCCTTCCCGGCCTGGTTGCTGGCGGCGCTGACACTGGTGCTGCGTCCTGGGGCCCTGTTCGGCTTCCCGGGGGTGCGCGCGGCGTTGCTGGTGGCCCTGGTGGGCTGGGCGCTGGTCGTCGCCAACCAGGCCACGAGCGCCATTCACGGCCTCGCGTTGCTGGTGCCGCTGGCGGTGATCGGGGCCGGAGGCATCCAGCGGCTGCCGGGGGCGCTCGTCTGGCCGGCGCACTGGCTGTCCGCGCTGTTGTTCGGCGTCACTGCCGTAGCGCTCTGGGGCGCCTGGATCTGGCTTCTGTACCAGGGGTCGCCACCGCCGGTGCCGGGCCTCGGCAACTACCTGCCCATGGATTACGGCTTCCGATGGCAGCCAGCGGTCTATGTCACCGCGGCGGCGCTGACGGTGATCTGGCTCTGGGTGGTGATGCGCTTCCGCGCATCGCGGCCGGCGGCGCTGCTGGCTTGGCCGGCGGGCATGGTGATGCTGTGGAGCCTACTCGCCTTGCACCAGCCCTGGCTGGACACCGCCATCGAGCAGGGCACCCTTGCGAAGGCGGTCCCTGCGGAGGTGATGGGGCTGGTGCCCGAGGCCGACACCGCACCTGTCGCTGCTCCGGAGGCGCCTGCCGGTGCGGTCGCCGCACCGGCGACCGCCATGTAAGCCTGCCGCAGGCATCGGGGGCTGGCTGTCCCCTACCTGCGGCTCAAGCCTGGGCTTAAGGCGATTGCCGGAAACAGACATACCGTATGGCGCAGGATTCTCGTCCGCCTTCGCGAAGCGGCAGCGCGTGCATAGTCGTTCTCTGTGCGCGTTGCCGCGACAAATAAGGCGGGCGAGAAGACAAGCCAGGCGGTAGGTTTGTTGACAGAAATCGCCTAAACCCCGCCCTCTCGCAGGGAGCGAAGACGACGGCGACCGCGCCTTGCGCCACCCTCCTTGGGCCACCCTCCTTGGGCCACACTCAGGGTGCCAGCGCAGCCCAGCTGTGCATGCAACAGCCGTCTGTCGCGAGCGATGCCGCGTGCTCGGGTCAGCCCGGCAGCCCATCGGCCCTGGGCCCGCTGAGCCAGGGATAGAAGCGCCACAGGTAGATGACGAAGGCCAGTGTCCAGGCTAGTGCAGAGCCGAGGTAGAGCCAGCGGGCGGCCGCCGGCGAGAACGGAATGGCCCCGCGCAGCAGCGTGGCGGCGATGACCAGGACGACACAGGCATCCACCCAGCGGTTGGTGACCAGCCGCCTGCCCGTATGCAGGGTACCGATGATGACCATGACCATCAGGAACGACAAGCCGAAGACGCCAGTGGTCAGGAAGTGGCGGAAGTGATTGATGCCGTAGATACCGTCGTGAAGGTAATCGAAGCCCATCAGGGCATAGCCCGCGGCCATCAGCACCAGGATCAGGAACAAGGGCAGGACATAGGAACGCAACAGGATATTCGCCTCGTCGATGAAGAAGTCGTTCAGCGTATTGAGAATGGCGGCCGCCGTAGCCAGCCCTAGCCAGCCCAAGATCGGGTTTCTCGGCATCAGGAATTCGGCCAGCGTGAACAGCAGGACGCAGAGGATGGCGATGTTGTAGCGCGGCGGCCGGGCGAGGAAGGTGTCGTCGATATCCTGCTCCTCCAGCCATTCGTTGATGGCCCCGGTGTTGATGCGCCTGAGGGCCAGCAGCACCAGCACCATGAAGGCGCCGAGGGCGACACGCAGGATGCTCATGAAATCCGTCTGCGCCCAGCCCATGATTGAGGCGAAGTACCAGGCCTGGATGATCACGATGGCGACGACGCAAGCCAGGAGGCCCAGGTTGCGCCGCAACGGATCCTGCAGGATCGGCTTGGCCACCAGCGCGAGCACCCAGATGAGCAACGGCAGGTGGATCAGCGCGACCACGCCGGCCCCGAGCGGGTCCATGAGCCAGAACGCCAAGCGTCCGAGCACCCAGAGCGCGACGATGCCCAGCAGGGTGAGGCCGACGACGGGTTTGACGCCGCTGTACTGCTCGGGCATGACGGTGAGGATGAAGGCGATGATGCCGGCGCTGGCCACGCCGAACATCTGCTCGTAGATGTGCCAACCCAGGGGGTTGTGCAGATAGGGCAGTGGTAGATACCCGGCCCAGAACAGGCCCCAGAGCAGGATCGACAGGGCCATATAGGCCGGCAGCAGGATGAAGATCGGGCGGAAGGCGTAGGCCAGCAGCCTGGGGACCTGTACCCTGGGGTAGGCGTCGTCGTGCTTGGCGCCGCTCCGTCGGCATGATGCGGCATGGCTGGCACCGGACGCCGGTCGCTGGGCCTGTATCGGCGCGTGCGAGACCGGTCTGATGGCATCAGGCATTGACGGACAACTCGAAGCTCTGAACGATCTGCGGGTGGGTGAGCAGCTGCGCCGTCTCGCCATAGACGAAGGCATCGTCACGCTGCTCCCTCGGGGTGTCGATGCCGAAGCCTTGCACGATGCGGCCGGGATCGCCGGCGAGCAGCAGGATCCGGTCGCTGAGGCGCACCGCCTCCATCAGATCGTGGGTAATGAATAGGATGGACGTGCGCTGCTCGGCGACCTGTTTGACGAGCAGTCGCTGCAGCTCGCGTTTCAAACCGACATCCAGTGCCGAAAAGGGCTCGTCCAGGAACAGCAGCTGCGGCTCGATCACCAGTGCCCTGGCAAAGGCCACGCGCTGGCGCATACCGCCGCTCAGCTCCTTCGGGAATTTCTTGAGGTCGCCCAGCTCCAGTCCGAAGCGCAGGCCGATGTCGCTGGCCAGCCGGTGGCGCTGCCGCCGACCCATACCGCGGGCCTTGAGCCCATAGGCGATATTGTCCAGGCTGATCTCCCAGGGCAGCAGACGCGGATCCTGAAACGCGAACGCGAAGCTGTCGAAGCGATTCGACACCCGACCTTCCTCCACGTCCAAGAGTCCGGCGCACAACCGCAGCAGCGTGGTCTTGCCGCCGCCGCTGGGACCAACCACCGACACCACCTCGCCCTGTCCCAGCTGGAAGTCGATATCGCGCAGCACGTCGTTGCGGCCGAAGCGATGGCTGAGCCCTTCGACCCTGAGCTCGGCTACTCGCGCCATTGCTCGACCTCGCGCTTGATCGGCTCCATCAACAGATACTCGATCAGCAACAGCGAGCCCACCAGCATGACGACCAAGGCCAGCGCGCCAGTGGTGTCGAGCTGGGTGCGGGCCACCGCCAGCGCGGCGCCCAAGCCATCGCTGGTGGACAGCAGCTCCGCCATCACTACGATCTTCCAGCTCATCCCGAGCGCGGAGATCCAGGCCGGGAACAGGTAGGAGAAGACATGCGGCAGGTACAGGTCCGTGAACATCATCGGCAAGGGCGTCCGGAAGCTCTGCGCCATCTCTTTCAGATGTCCTTCCAGGGTACGCGTGCCCTGCAGGGCGCCGACGAACACGATCGGTAAAGAGGCCACGACCACGGTGAAGACGACGGTGAGGTCACCCATACCGAACCAGATCATCGCCAGCACGATCCAGGCGATGGGCGGCATGCCCATCAGCACCGAGACGATGGGGCGGCTCATCACCGAGGCGGTCACGAACAATCCGGCAGCCAATCCAAGCACAGAGCCGATACCGACGCAGATCAGAAAGCCCCAGATCGCCCGCTTCAGGGTAATCAGCAGGTCTTCGCGGATGCCCTGGCTCGACAACATCTGACCGACCCGCTGCAAGGTCTCCAATGGCGCGGGCAATACCAGATCACCGTAGCGCTGGTGTCCTAATTCCCAGAGCGCGACGAACAACAGAATGCTGGCTACCGCCCCCCAGCCGGTCCAGAGATAGCGCGGGAAGCCGCGCAGAATACTGAGAAAGGCATTCACCCCTCACTCCGGATCGAGCAACCCGCGGTGGACATGCTGCGCCTATTCATCCGACATCGTCTGCGCCACAACCCGCAAGACCAGCCTCCCAGGAATCTGCGCCTTAGGACCAAAAAAAACCAGAGGCTTGGGTTCGGATTTGCCGCAAATCGCTGAGGGGGTCTGAAGGGTTACTCTGCGTCTCAGGGAAGGTTCAATAATTACCTGAACACATCTATCCGCTATCCTTATCGCTTTCGTTGTCGTTGTCGTAATCGAAGTCGCCATAGGCGATAGGGTCCTC
>JANQFI010000073.1 GCA_028277905.1 Chromatiaceae bacterium
GCAGGAGAGGGTGCAGCCCCGCTCGTCTCTCGGCGGCATGCTGCGCCGCAGCTGCTCGCCCCGGCACCCGGACACGCGCGCGCCTGCACCGCGCGCAACGTCCGTCAGCCCCGCCGCTGCGTGTCGACGGCGCCCGCCGCCCCCGCCAACTTCCTGTCTCGCGTCAACCTGGACGCTCAGAACGGCTTGGATTTCCCATCCGTGTGGTGAGGTGTCTACGTCTGGAATCGAGGCAACCCGGTTCTGAAACAGGACGCCAGCTGGCGCAACCCCTACATGCACCAGGACGACAGCCATCCGGTGGTCTGCATTAGCTGGGACCACGCCCAGGCCTACTGCGCCTGGCTCGGCCGCGAGACCGGCCAATGCTACGGACTGTTGACCGAGGCACAGTGGGAGCAAGCCTGCCGCGCCGGCGGGCAGGGCCGATGGAGCTTCGGCGACGACGAGGCGCGTCTCGGCGATTGCGCCTGGTACGCCGGCAACGCCACCGACGGGACGCATCCCGTCGGCGAGAAGGCCGCGAACGCCTGGCAGCTCCACGACATGCATGGCCATGTCTGGGAGTGGTGCGCGGATTGGCTCGATCAGCACACCTACAGGCGGCGTACCGCCCCTACTGACGGAGCTGCGGCAAGTCGGGGCGATCATAGGGGCGACGCTGCTGCGGGGCATATAGTCGAGTCTACAGGCCCCGAGACGGGCTCGCTCCGGGTCGTCCGCGGCGGCGCCTGGCACTACGACGCCGACTACTGTCGCTCGGCGTGCCGCTACGCGTACGAGCCGTCGAACCGGAACTACAACCTCGGCTTCCGCCTTTCGAGGACCGTATGGCTTGGCACTCTTACCCTTTTGCCCTTGGCCGGCGGCAGCGCGGCGCCCGGGCTGAGCCACCGGCGGATCGATGCTGTTCCTCGTCTTCACCCTCCCGTGCGAGCCGATCACCGAGCGCTTCGACGACACGTCCGTCCGCGATGACCTGTCCGACAACGACGCCCTGCGCATCGATCACGAACACCTGATGCAGCGCGGCAATGACCGGCATGCTTGGCTTTCCGGCAGCCGGTCCAGGGCCGGATCCGGGGTCTCCGAGCCGACCTGAGCACCCCGGGCAACAACGATGCAACACGCCTGCAAGCCAAGGCTCTACCAACAGCTCGAAGCCCTGCCCGAAGATCTGACCGGCGAGATCCTCAACGGCCAACTGCATGCCCAACCTCGGCCGACCGGCCCGCATGCGCTCGCCGAGACCGAGCTCGGCATCGACATCGGCAGCGCCTAGGGTCGGGGCCGGGGAGGCCCGGGTGGCTGGTGGATCATCGTCGAGCCCGAGGTCCACGTCATTACGGACACCGAGGTCAGGGTTCCGGATCTTCTCGGTTGGCGCAAGGAGCGCATGCCCCAGGTTCCCGAGGACCATCGATTCCGGGTCGTCCCGGACTGGGTCTGCGAGGTCCTGTCCCCATCGACGGAACGCAAGGACCGAAACGTCAAGATGCCCATCTACGCCAACGACGGCGTGGCCTATGCTTGGCTCGTCGATCCGCAGCAGCGACACCTGGAGGCCTCTGCGCTGGACAGCGGCGGATGGCGCCTCATTGCCGAGGCCTCGGGAACCGACTCCATCGCGGCCGCACCCTGCGATGCACTGGAGCCTGAGCTCCGCAACCTCTGGAGCTGAAGCCAAGGCCTACCGAGGCCGTGCGCGAGCGCATCCTGGCCGGCGATACCCGAAACCTTGCCGGATTGGTCCAAGCGCATCCAGACCGCCGAGTCGGTGGAGACGGTGCTGCACGATTCCGCAAAGCGGTTCATGCGGCGCAGGCGTTTAACCTAGGGTCCGCTATGCGGACCGCAGCGCGGCAATCGCAACGCGGGTCAAATTCGGTTGCGCGACGGGCCTCAATCATCGTTTCCGCCGCATCCGAATCCTCGGGCGCAGCGGTCGGCAAAGCGGACCCTACGGCTGCGCCTCGACATGGCGCTGCTCGAAACTGCCTCCACCGTCGTGCAACAACGCCAATGGCCTGCAGCGCCTCCGGATCGGTCCGCGCGGTGATAGCCTTCGCTTGATCTCGGTTCCCCCATCGCAAGGGACATGGCCCATGCAGCTCTTCATCTCCCACGCCAGCGCCGACGATGCCCTGGTCCGGGCGCTCCAGCAGGCCCTGGACCGCAACGGCATCCAGGCCTGTATCGACTCGCGCGAGCTGGTCGGCGGCGACCTGCTCCGGCCCGAGATCGCGCAGGCGATCCGCAGCGCCCACGCCTATCTGGTCCTGGTCAGCCCCGCCGCCCTGCAATCCACCTGGGTCGGCAAGGAGCTCAAGCTGGCCCTGGCCGTCCAACGCGAGCGCGGCGCCAAGACCTACCCCGTCATCCCGCTGTCGCTGGATGCCACCAAGC
>JANQFI010000090.1 GCA_028277905.1 Chromatiaceae bacterium
ATCTGCGGCGTGATGTAGTCGCCGATGCAGAGCACGAAGGTGAGGAAGGCGCCCACCATGATGCCGGGCAGGGTGAGCGGCAGGATCACGTAGAGGAAGCTGCGCAGCGGCCCGGCGCCGAGGTCGGCGGCGGCCTTGCGGTAGCTTTTGGGGAGCTGCACCAAATTGGCGAAGATGGTCAGGGTCAGCAGCATGACGAAGAAGTGCACGAAGCCGACCACCGTGGCGCCCCGGGTGTTGGCGAAGGAGACCGGCTCGGCGGTGAGGCCGATGTCGAGCAGAAAGTTCGACAGGATTCCGCCTTCGGAGAGCACCAGCAGCCAGCTATAGGAGCGCACCACATAGGAGGTCCAGAAGGGCAGGATGGCCATCAGCAGCGCGATCCTTTGCCAGCGCGGCGGCACCTTCTCGGCGAGGATGTAGGCCAAGGGATAGGCCAGCAGGATCGAGACCAGGGTGACGATGACCGTCACCTCGATGGAGTTCACCAGGGAATCGAAGAAGTAGGACTTGGCGAAGAACTTTTCGTAGTTGGCGCCGGTGATCTCCCGCACCAGCTTGACGCCGCTGCGCTGCCACAGGCTGTAGAGCGCCATGATGGCGAGCGGCGCGACGAAGAAGGCCAGCGTCCAGATGAGCGCCGGCAGCAAGAACCCCCAGGCGCGCGCCTCGCGGCCGAGCCGCCTGGGGGTTGGTCTTGCCATGGAACCTGTAGCCTAAAGCCTAGCGTCGAGACGCCGCCTGGCGGCCGGCCCTAGTGCTGCAGGAACTCGGTCCAGACGTCGAGCATCAGGCCGTCGAGCTCGGCGTCGGGAATGAAGTAGCGGTGCGAATTGGCCTGGAAGGCCTCCTGCTCGTCCCAGCGCAGGGCGCTCTTCTGCTCGTCCGTCAGCACCTCGCCCGCCTTGCTGTTGGCCGGCATGCCCCAGAAGCAGGAGGAGGTGGCGAGCCGCGCCTGGCCCTCCGGGCTCATGATGTACTTCACGAACTCCAGCGCCAGGTCCTGCTTCTGGGAGTCCTTGAAGATGGCGAGCGACTGGCTCCAGAGGATGCCGCCCTGGTCCGGCAGCACCCAGTCGAGATTCGGGTCGTCGGCCTGCAGCACGGCCACCGCCCACTCGCCGCCGCCGATCAGGATGTCGGCCTCGCCGGTCGCCAGGGCCGTGGTGGAGGAGACCACCTCGCCGACCATGACCGAGTTGTCCTTGAGCTGGAACAGGGCGTCACGGATCTGGTCGAGGTTGTCGGCGTTGGTGTCGGAGGGCTTCATCCCGAGGTGCAGAGCCACCAGGTTCATCAGCGGGATGTAGTAGTCGTAGACGGCGATGCGGCCCTTGTACTTGTCGGACCAGAGGGTCGAGAGGTCGCGCATGTCGGCCGGGTCGACCTTGGCCTTGTTGTAGCTGATCACGTTGTAGCCGAACTTCTCCATGATCGCGTACATCTTGCCGTCGCGGAAGGTGACGTCGCGCATCTGCACCGCGTCGAAGACGTCGTCGAGGGGCAGCTGGTCGGCCGGCAGCTCGGCCAGCAGGCCGGCCTCGGCCACCCGCGGCACATCGACCCCGTCGACCACGAAGACGTCCCAGTCGCCGGGCTGGGACTGCTCGACGATGGCCAGCGCCGCGCCGGTGCCTTCATATTCCTTC
>JANQFI010000097.1 GCA_028277905.1 Chromatiaceae bacterium
CCCAGCTCGCCCTGCACGGCCCGGGCACCGGAGTCGCCACGCTACAGCAGCTGTTTCCCCACGTGCCCCGACGCGAGCTGGGCTTGGAGCGCGTTGAGCTGTTGTGTGCTCAGCTGCTGGTGGGGACGTCCTCGGGGACGGGCACGGAGGTTGTCTTTGTGCCAGCGCGCTCGCCAAGCCGCCAGGGTGGTGCGCGGCAGGCAAAGACGCCGTGCGGCCTCGGCGTGCTTGAGGCCTTGCGTCCACAGGCGGTTGCACAACTGACGGACGCGCGCCTCGAGCTCACGGCGCGCGCGCTGGCGCTCGAAGCCTCGCGGGGTGTCGGGTGCGGTCTGCCCTTTGGCCTCGGCCACTACCGCGCGGAGCACCTGTAGGTGTTGGTCTTCCTCACGCCGGAGCATCATCGCCGCTTGTTGCGCTGCCGCTTCTGCTGATTCCGCCGTTTTTTTTTCTCGTGCTCGTGCTCGGGAGTGTCCACCACCAGCTCTGGCATCACCAGGCGCAACTCCTGCTTGACGTTGGCAATCTGCAGCTCGGTCAGCTGGCGGTCATACTCCAGACGCAAACGCGCAAGCTCAGCCGCGTCGTCCTCGGCGTCTGCCGCACGCGGTGGGCGGCCCCGGGGCTTTGGGGCCAGACCGGCGAGCGCCGACTGCAGCACCTTGTCGCGCAGCTCGAAAAAGGTGGAGCGCGCGATGCCCAGCGCCGCCGTCGCCTCGGCCACGGTCAGCTCGCCGCTGAGCTGCTTTAGAATCACCTTCAGCCGCTGCTTCGCCTGCTGCTCTCCCTGCAGGCCGTCCACCAGCTCGGGGCCCATCACCGGTCGTGCCATCAGCTTCCTCCACGCTTGGGGTTTTCAGGCGACGGCAAACCGGGCCGGGCCGGCGACGCCGGAGGCTCGGGATGCGCCTGCGCTGTCGTCGTGTCCGTATTGTCGGTCACCTGTGCAGCCAAACGCAAGGCCCGTACCGTCGGTTTACGCCGGCGGCGTTTTCCATTTTTTGCCTTTGCGGGTTTCGTTTTCCCAGGCGTACGCTTCGGGCGCGCTGCGGGCGGTTTCCGATTGCCGCTGCTCGTCTTGCCCAGCAGGCGCACCAGCGACTGCAGCCGCGCGCACTCACGCTGCAGCTTGGCGTGCGCGGCTTGTAGCTGCGAAAGCTCCTGCTCCGGATGGGGTTGCCGACCACGGGGCCGCGGCTCGCAGCCTTGCAAAAGCCCCTCCAGGGCACGCCCCTCCAGCTTGTAGTACTGCGCCGGCGACCGGCCCAACGCTTCGGAGGCCTGCGCCGGGCCAAGCTCACCTGCCAACACGCGCAGGATCACCCCGGCGATTCGTCGGGCCTCGGCGCTGGCACGACCCACTGCTGCCTGCCGCACCTGCCGGTCCGTTTTCACCTGTCTTTTGCCCTTGGACGTAGACACGGGCGGTTTCGTCTTGTCGCTACTCATCTGCCACCTCCTCGGCGCCTGCCTTCGCGGCAAGCTCCCCAGCGTCGCACGTTGCGGTCTCCTCGGCGCGTGCCGCCAGGGTTGACCGCACCTCGGCCAGCGCCTCATCCAGCGGTGACCGGTCCGGGGCCGGCACCAAGGCCTGTTGAGCGACCTGGTCGTAGACATCCGATGGGGTCGTCAGCGCCAGCGGCTGCGGCATCTCGGCTGG
>JANQFI010000117.1 GCA_028277905.1 Chromatiaceae bacterium
GGTCATGCTGCACCGGGCGATCCTCGGCTCCTTCGAGCGCTTCCTGGCGATCCTCATCGAGCAGTATGCCGGGCGCTTCCCGCTCTGGCTGTCGCCGCTCCAGGTCATGGTGGCGACCATCACCTCCGACGCCGATGCCTATGCGGGCGAGGTCGTTGCCGCCCTCGAGGCGGCCGGACTGCGCGCTGAAGCAGATTTGCGAAACGAGAAGATCAATTACAAGGTGCGAGAACACTCCCTCGGCAAGCTGCCGGTGATCGCCGTGGTCGGCCGGCGCGAGGCGGAGGAAGGCAAAGTCGCCTTGCGCCGCCTGGGCGGCAAGGATCAAGAGGTGCTTGCGCTCAGCGATGCCATCACTAGACTTCAGGAGGAAGCGCGCCCGCCCGACAGCGGCTGAGCCGCGCTTTCGCGAGTTGCACCGGATCACAGCAAAGGAGAGGTATCCATAGCTCGTCCCCCCTTCAATGCCGCGCCGTCCCGCGATGGACCGCGCGCCAACGAACAGATCGATGCTCCCGAGATCCGGCTGATCGATTACACAGGCGACAACCTGGGCGTGGTGTCGATCGGTGACGCCCGGGCCCGGGCCGAGGAAACCGGCCTGGATCTGGTCGAGATCTCACCCAACGCCGATCCGCCGGTCTGCAAGATCCTCGATTTGGGCAAGCTCAAGTACGAAGAGCAGAAGAAGCGCAATGTCGCGCGCAAGAAGCAGAAGATCATCGAGGTCAAAGAGATCAAGATGCGGCCCAACATCGACGTCCACGACTACGACTTCAAGATGCGCGCCGTCCACCGCTTCCTGGAGGAAGGCGACAAGGTCAAGGTCACCATGCGCTTCCGCGGCCGCGAGATGGCCCACCAGGAGATCGGCATGCAGGTGCTGGAGCGCGTGCGCGGCGATCTGGAGGAGCTGGCCAAGGTCGAGCAGTACCCCAAGATGGAGGGGCGCCAGATGACCATGGTCATGGCTCCGAAATAGGGCTCTTCCGCTCCGGCGAGCTTCCAAGATCCGCCATTTCAGACCGGCCGGCCCCTCTTGCGCGGCAAGGGCGCTGCGGCTATAACCTCGCCCGCCCGAGGGCTCCCGCCAAGGCGGGGGCGCGAGGGCAATATCCAGGCGGCGCGGCCGAAGGGCATGCCCGTCCGCCTGACAGAACGCTGCTTCGAAACCCAAGCTGTAAGGAACGCGAAATGCCCAAGCTGAAGACCAAGAGCGGCGCCAAGAAGCGGTTCCGTCTCACCGCCTCCGGC
>JANQFI010000134.1 GCA_028277905.1 Chromatiaceae bacterium
CGGGCTGATGCATCACCCGGCGCTATTTCTGGCGGGCATCGCCGGCAGCGGGGAGCGCAAGCGTCCTGCGTTCCGGGCCATGACCCAGCCGTTGGAGCACTGGGCCATGGAAGCGGAGCCGGACTGGGAGGTCACCGCCCGACGTGCGCGCGCACGCAATGCCGCCGTGGACAGCGAGATTGCGAAGCTGAAGCGACGCGAGGATTCGGACCTTGAGGCGACGGCGAAGCAGATCGAGCAGTTGGAAGCGGAGCGGCTGTCGGTGCCGCCGGCGCCGCGAGTGTTCACCACCGACTGCACCGAGGAGCGCCTGTTCCAGATGCTGCACCAGCGCCAGGGCGCCTTCGCGGTGATGAGCGGCGAGGGGCGGCCGGTGTGCGATGCGATTCTGGGCCAGTACTCCGGCGATGGTCGCACCGGCGATGCGGTCTATCTGGCCGGTATCAGCGGCGACACCATCAGCCGCGACCGAATCGGCAGCGGCGACACCGGACCCGAGGAACGCGTCATCCGCCGGCCGTGCCTCAACGTCTGCGTGATGGTGCAGCCGGACAAGCTTGACGAGTCGCCCTCCTCACGGCGGGCTTGCCGCCGAGCTTCGCCTGCCCGAGCCCAGCTACCGCTGCGATCACAGCGCTTCCAGCAACTCGCGGAACTCATCCTCGCCGAAGCCAGCCTCGCTGCCGAGGGACGCGATGCGCGCCGTCTGCTCGGCTTGGTCGAGATCCATCGCGCGCAGTAGTCCTCGGTAGTTGTCGAGCCCGACGCCAAGATGCGGATGATGGTGGCCGGTCTTTCGGGTGAAGGACAGGACGATCAGAACCATGCGCCGGCTCAGCGGCTCGGCCTCGCCCAGGCGGTTGGTGGCCTGGAGCAGCTGGGCCAGGTTGTTGAGGCGGATGGCGACGTTCGGATGCTCGGCGCCGTAGCTCGCCTCATCGATGGCCAGCGCGCGGCGCATGAGCGGCTCGGCCTCGACGTGCTGCGCCTTGGTGGCCAGGAACAGGCCAAGCTGGTGCAGCAACCGCGCCGTAGGCTCGCCGACGCTGGCCGCTTCCGCATGGTCCGCGAGCACGGCCACATGGGGTCGCAGCGGCTCCCAGACGGGCCAGCTCCGGACGTCGTCGGGTTCGCCAACCGCCGCTGCATCCACCAGTGCCAGGGCCGCCTTGAGCGCCGCGGCCCGCGCGGCCCCGGTCTGCCGCTCGCGGGCGATCAGCGCCAGCACCTGGTGCACCTGCCCCTCGCTCGCGAAGGCGCTCTCGGCGGTGGGCTGCAGCAGCGACAGCGCCCGCAGCGCGGCGAGGGCGTCCTCCGGGTCGCTGTCCGCCGCGTCACCCCCGCAGAGCTCGCGCAGCACCGCCGCCGGGTCGGGGCGATCGGCGAACAACGCCTCGGTACCCGCCGGCGCCGCGGCATGGTCGAACAGGAAGCGCGGCAACGGCGCCGGGGCGAGCCAGGCGAGCAGGTCCAAGAGCGCGCACGCTGCGGGCGGCAGGGCGTCGATGCTGGCCTGCCAGGTGGCGGCGAGCGGGCGCTGGTAGTGCATGGTGCGGGCGTCATGCCATTGCAGCACCTTGGCGTCCGCGGCCTGCCAGCGGCGGCGGTAGTCCAGGAGGCCGAGCCTGCGGCTCGCGATGCAGGCCGCGGCCTGCTCCAGGGCCAACGCCAGGCCGCCCAGCTCCCGCGCCAGCGCCAGGGCCTGATCCGGGTCGTCGCCCGCGGCTTGCCTGTGCCCGCCGGTGCGCTCCAGCAGCAAGGCCTGCGCCGCCCTGTCGTCCAGCACATCGACCCGCCGGGTGCGCATGTCGGCCGGCCAGCGGTCCAGGCGGCCGGTGACGAGCAGATGGCCGCCGGTGAGGCCGGCCAGGGTCCGCTCGACCGCGACTGCGGCCTCCGGGGTGTCGAGGTTGTCGACGATCAGGAGCCAACCGGCGTTGGCGGTGTCCGCCAGCCAGCCCAGCGCGGCACGCACCCGCTCCGGCTGCTCGGTGACGTCGCGGGCCAGACCCAGCAGCCCGCACAGGGCGGCGAGCCCGGCGTCCAGGTTCGCGGGCGACGCGGCGGAGACGAACAAGAGCGCCCTGTAGCTCGCCGCATGGCGCCAGGCGTACTCCACCGCGGCGCGGGTCTTGCCGATGCCGCCGAGACCATGGATGGCGTGGCGGGGGACGATCACCTGTGCCCTGGTTGGCGGTCCATCCTGCGACGGCTCCGGCGACTGATCGGGCGCCTGATCCGAGGACGGATCCCGCGACGGGTCCGAGTCGTCCAGGAAGCCGGCGCGCAGCTCGGCCAGCAAGGCGTCGCGACCCTTGAACAGCCCGCGCAGCGAGGCATAGGGCAGGTTGATGGGCTTGGTGATCGGCCTGTTGGCGGACTGGGCCCGCTCCCCCGGCTGTTGCGGCCAAGAAGCCGAGCCGGCGGAGGGCATCGGCCGCGGCGGCAGCCGCCTGATCGCGCCCCGCTCGGGCCTGGGGGTGGCGGGCTGGCGGGTCAGCAACCGGTAGAGCTGCTCGTAACCCGGGTCGCCGCTGTCCAGGCCGAAGGCGCGCAACCGAAAGCAGGTCCAGTTGGCGACCACCGCCGGCAGGGAGTCCTGCGACGCGCCGTCCAGCAGCAGCGGCACGAAACGCTCGTTGGCCTTGGCGCGGTACAGGGCGCCGTAGATCAGGTTGCCTTCCCAGAACAGGCCGCGGCCGATGTCCAGCGCCACCTGGTTCTCGATGCGCCGGCGGTACTCGGCGGTGCAGACCATGAGCACGAAGTCCGTGTGCGCCGGGTCCAGACGCTCGGCACACCACCGCGGCCAGTCGACGAGCGACTCGCCGACGAACTGGTCCAAGGCCACGGCCACCCCATCGCGCTCCAGCGCATAGGCGAGCTGCAGTACCCGATCCGCATGCGCCGGGCCGTCGTGGCTGTAGCTGATGAACACCCGCGGCGGCTGCTGCCGCCTGTCGGCTGTCCCCATGGCTTCGCTTCCCCAGTTTTCCCATTTACCCCAGGGGATGGTAGCCGATGCCGAGATGGGCGCAAGCCGCCGCGCGGCGGGCGGGTCCGGCCTGATCCGCTCCGCGGGCCGGACGCGGGGCCAGTCGCCACGCTCCGCTCGTCCCGGCCTGAGCCTACCCAACTCGACCCGAGCTCAGGGCCGAGCTCGAGCGCAACGGAAGCCGAGGCCGCCGCTGCGGTCGCGACGGCGGCGATTGGTCCCCCGAGCAGGCGACCTGGACCTTCGCCGCGGCGCCGACCGAGCCTGGGATCGCCGGCCGGCTCCATGAGCGACAGATCGCGCAGCTCAGCGATGCCCTTGCCGGCGCTGCGGTGGACGCCAGGTTCCGCGTGGAGAGATGGCAAGACGCTGAAATTCCCAGACTGGACAGACACAAGCAGTCTCTGCCCGACCCACGCAGAGGCGGCAGCAACCCGCGCGACG
Source organism: Chromatiaceae bacterium (assembly GCA_028277905.1). Classification (GTDB taxonomy): domain Bacteria; phylum Pseudomonadota; class Gammaproteobacteria; order Chromatiales; family Chromatiaceae; genus Thiohalocapsa. The sequence continues at coordinate 3,440 of JANQFI010000134.1, forward strand.
CCATGGGCGATGCGGGCTCGAGCGCGTTCTCAGTGTTCTTCATGTCGAGTCCGTCGGTTCTGGATCTTCAGGTGCGCCTGCAGAAGGAGCGGGACCGCAACAACGCCGGCTCCTGGTTCGGCGTCCACGAGATCCCGAGCAGGCAGCAGATCTGCAACCCGCTCGATCCCGTCCCGACGGAGCAGTTGGCACCGGTGTTCATGGTCCTCGTCGGAGACCTGGTCGTGGGTGGCGAGCTGGCCGCCCATCGCGCGCTCGATGATCGCCTGCTGGTGGCCCTCGACGGCACCGAGCCCTTTCGGAGCAATCTGGTACGCCTCACCCAGGCAGTGCATACTCCAGGGCCAACTCCAAGCATCCCCGAAGCACCATGCGTTTTCCTTACGGCATCAGCGACTTCGAGAAGATCTCGGTCGAGCGGCGGGTGTACATTGACCGCACCCACCATATCCGCCGGATCGAGGATAAGGGCGACCAGCTCCTGCTGCTGCGCCCGCGCCGCTTCGGCAAGTCGCTGTGGCTGTCGACGCTCGCGAGCTACTACGATCTGGCGCGTGCCGATCGGTTCGAGCAGCTCTTTGGCCACTTGGCCGCCGGCCGGGCGCCGACCCCGGGCCGTGGGGACTATTTCATCCTGCAGTGGAACTTCTCCACCGTCGATCCGTCGGGAGACGCCGGGGCGATCCGCGGCGCGCTGCATCGGCACATCAATGTGCGCATCGCGGCAGCAGTGGCCAAGTACGGGGATTGGCTCGGCGACGGCGTCGAGATCCACCCGGACGACGCGCTGGTGTCCTTTCAGTCGCTGCTGGCGGCGGTCTCACGCACCCCGCACCGGCTCTACCTGCTCATCGACGAGTACGACAACTTCGCCAATGAGGTCTTGGCTAGCCGCGACCGCAGCGAGGCGCGATACAACGCCCTGGTGGGCGGGGAAGGCGCGATCAAGACCGTCTTCAAGGCGGTAAAGGCTGCGGCCGAGGGCGGCGGGTTGGATCGGGTCTTCATCACCGGCGTCTCGCCGGTGGTCATGGCCGACATCACCAGCGGCTACAACGTGCTTGAAGACATCTCGCTGGAGCCGGAGCTGGCGGATCTGTGCGGCTTTCGCGAGAACGAGATCGCCGCGGTGCTGCAACAGATTGTCCACCATTGCGGCCTGCCCGCGGAGCAGGCTACCGATGCACTCGCGATGATGCGCACCTTCTACAACGGCTACAGGTTCGCGCTGACCCCCGATACCGACGCCATCTACAACCCAACGCTGGTCCTTTACTTCTTGAAACATCTGGCGGACCGCTGCACCTACCCGCGCAAGATGCTCGACAACAACCTCGCCATGGACCGCAACCGCATCGACTACATTGGGAAGTTGCCCCATGGCGACGCCTTGGTTCATGCGGCGCTAGACAGCACCGAGCCGATCACCATCGACGAGCTGGAGCATCGATTCGGGGTCGACCAGATGCTGCGTGCGTCGCAGACCCAGGGCTTCCTAGCATCGCTGCTCTATTTCTTCGGCGTGCTCACCCTCGACGGGCGGGACGCGCTCGGGCGCATCCAGCTTGCGATTCCAAACCTGGTCGTGCGCCGGCTCTACGTCGAGCGGATCCAGGAGTCGCTGCTGCCCGGCTGGGAGCTGGACCGGGAGCGCCGTGCCGCGTGCACCCGCTTCTACGCGCAAGGCGACATCGGGCCGGTCTGTCGCTTCATCGAACAGCGCTTCCTGCCGGTCTTCGACAATCGGGACCTGCGCTGGTCCAACGAGCTGGTGGTCAAGACCGCCTTCTTGACCGTGCTGTTCAACGACAACGGTTACATCATGGATTCGGAGACTAGCATCGGCCGCGGCTATTGCGATCTGTCGATGATCGTGCGCCCGGATTCCCGCCAGTACGCATTCCTCGACCACGTCATTGAGCTCAAGCACCTCAAGCTCGCCGATCTGCCCGGCGTCGATGCCGAGACGCTAGGGGAGCTTTCACTCGATGAGCTTCGGGTACAGCCCCGGATCGCGGCGCTGCTCGACCAGGCGAGTGACCAGCTCGGGCGCTATCGGGAGACGCTCGAGCGCACCTACGGCGAGCGGCTGAAGCTCAGCACCCACGCCGTCGTCTGCATCGGACTGCTGCGATTCGTCTGGTAGGCCGGATCTAGTTCCGCAAACCAGCCTGTGCGCCGAGCATTGACCTACCGCGGGCGCGACTCCGCTTGAAGTCCCAGGGGGACAAGGGCTGGATGCGTCCTGGCCTTCGAGGCGCCCTCTCGGGCACCTTGGGCGCACCGGCCTGCATCAGGCGGCATCGCCGGGGTGCTTGGCCGTCGCCGCCCAGATCTGCGTCACCAGCCGCCGCAACTCGGCATCCGCGGGTGGCTCCCGGCCCATGAGCCAGCTGTGGATGATCTGGTCCGGGTAGCCGAGCAGACGCAGGAAATCGGCGCGCCCGGCGGCATCCAGCCGCGCGAAGCCGGTCGTGAGGAACTGGCTCAGCAGCAGGTCCAGCTCCAGCATGCCGCGGCGGCACTGCCAACCTACCCGGGACAGCTCGGCGTCGGCGGTCGCCGCACGCGGTGCCTGATCGGCGTCGGTGGGCTGGCTCATCGGCGTCTCTCGGCCCTGCGGCTCAGATGGACTTCTCCAGCATCAGGTCCTTGATCTTGCCGATGGCGCGGGTGGGGTTGAGTCCCTTGGGGCAGACCTCGACACAGTTCATGATGGTGTGGCAGCGGAACAGCTTGTACGGGCCCTCCAGGGCGTCCAGGCGCTCGTCGGTGGCCTGGTCGCGGCTGTCGGCGAGGAAGCGCCAGGACGCGAGCAGCGCCTGCGGGCCGTGGAACTTCTCCGGGTTCCACCAGAACGACGGGCAGGCCGTGGAGCAGCAGGCGCACATGATGCACTCGTAGAGCCCGTCCAGCCTGTCGCGCTCCGCCGGGGATTGGCGGATCTCCTGCTCCGGCAGGGGCTCGTTGCGGATGAGATACGGCTGCACATTGCGATACTGGTCGTAGAACTGGCTCATGTCCACCACCAGGTCCCGGATCACGGGGCGGCCCGGCAGCGGGCGCACCTGTATAGGTCGCTTGAGGTCTGCCACCGCCGTGATGCAGGCGAGCCGGTTGCTGCCGTTCACGTTCATACCATCGGAGCCGCAGACGCCCTCGCCGCAGGAGTGCCGGAAGGCGAAGCTCTCGTCCTGCTCCTTGATGGCGAGCAGGGCCTCGCGCAGCATCATCCCCGGCTGCTCCTGGACCTGGTAGGTCTGCATGCGGGGCTTGGCGTCCTGTTCCGGGTGATAACGGTAAAGGCTGATCTGCATCTGTTGTCTCTGTTCGAATCCGCACCGCGTACAGCCGAGGGAAGGTCTCGCGCGACGACGCGACCTACTCGTTGCAGAAAGGCCGTCGCCGCCCCCTTCCACAGGGCTGCGCGGCCGCACTCCCCGCTCGCTCTCTTGGCGCGCCGCGGGATGTGGCTGATGCCGAGAACCCTGCCGCCGCTGTGTCAGCGGGCGCATTCGAGACAGTCGTTGGTCCGGTCGCTGCGTCGTCGCACGAAGCACACGCGGGCCTCTGCCCGTGACGCTGCATGGGATGTCTTCGCCTGGTCAGTAGACCCGAGCCTTGGGTGGAAAGCTCTCCACCGACAGCGGCTTGGTGCGCACGGGCTTGTAGTCCATGCGGTCACCGTCGCGCGAATAGAGGCTGTGCTTCATCCAAAGCTCGTCGTCGCGCTCCGGGTAGTCCACGCGGGAGTGGGCACCGCGGCTCTCTTGGCGGTGCAGCGCGGACATCAGGGTCGCCATGCCGACATCCACCAGGTTGTCGAGCTCCAGCGCCTCGATGCGGGCGGTATTGAAGGTCTTGCTCTGGTCCTTGAGGCGCGCGTGCTCCACGCGCTCGCGCAAGGCCTTCAGTTTCTCGACGCCGGCGGCCATGGTGGCATCATCGCGGAACACGCCGCAGTGGTCCTCCATCAGCTTGCGCAGGTCCGCCTTCACCGCGGCCACGCCCTCGCCGGCGCCGGTGCGCTCCCAGCGCCCCAACCGAGTAACGACCGGCTCGAGGTCCTCGTCCCGCAGGGGCCTGTGGTTCGGGTTGTTGCGCACGTACTCCAGGATGTCCGTGCCCGCGGCCCGGCCAAATACCAGGATGTCCAGCAGCGAGTTGCCGCCGAGCCGGTTCGCGCCGTGGACCGACACGCAGGCGCACTCGCCGGCGGCATAGAGCCCAGGGACGACCTCCTCCGGCCCGTGGCGTGCCGGTGCCACCACGCGCGCATAGCGGTCCGTCGGGATACCGCCCATGGCGTAGTGGGCCGTCGGGAACACCGGGATCGGCCGCTCGGCCGGGTCCAGTCCCAGGAAGACCCGGCAGATATCGGTAATGCCCGGCAACCGGTGGTGCACGACCTCGGCGCCGAGATGGTCCAGCTTGAGCATCACATGGTCCTTCTCGGGTCCGCAGCCGCGGCCCTCGCGGACCTCCGTCACCATCGAGCGGGCCACCACGTCCCGGCTCGCCAAGTCCAGCGCCCGCGGCGCGTAGCCCTCCATGAACCGCTCGCCATCGCCGTTGATCAAGTAACCGCCCTCGCCGCGGGCGCCCTCGGTAATCAGCATGCCCTTGCCGGCGACACCCGTGGGGTGGAACTGGTAGAACTCCATGTCCATCAGCGGCACGCCGGCGCGCAGCGCCATGGCCATGCCGTCGCCGGTGTTGATGAAGGCGTTGGTCGTGGTGCGAAACACCTGCCCATGGCCGCCGCTGGCGAGCAGCGTCGCCTTGGCCTCGATGACCAGGGCCTCGCCGGTCTCAATCTCGAGGACCAGGGCGCCAATCGCGACCCCGTCCTCGTCTCGGATCAGATCGATCGCGAAATATTCGTCGAAGAAGTGCGTGCGTGCGCGCAGGTTCTGCTGATAGAGCGTGTGCAGGATGGCGTGACCGGTGCGGTCCGCCGCGGCGCAGGTGCGCACCGCCTGCTCGCCACCGAAACGCTGGCTCTGTCCGCCGAAGGCGCGCTGGTAGATCTTGCCGTCGTCGAGCCGCGAGAAGGGCACGCCCGCATGCTCCAACTCGTAGACCGTCGGTATCGCTTCCCGGCACATGTACTCGATGGCGTCCTGGTCCCCCAGGTAGTCCGAGCCCTTGACCGTGTCGAACATGTGCCAGTGCCAGTCGTCCGGCAGCACGTTCGCGAGTGCCGCATTGACCCCGCCCTGGGCCGCTACCGTGTGCGAGCGGGTGGGAAACACCTTGGACACGACCGCCACGCGCAGCTCGGCGCTGGCGAGCCTGAGCGCGGCGTTCAGGCCAGCGCCGCCGGCACCGACAATGAGCGTGTCGAACTTGCGACGAGGGATTGGCATGCTGCTGATCTCCCTGGTGCGCTATCGGAATGCCCGGACCGCGATGACCGCCTGCGCCACCCACAATCCGGAGGCCAGGAACGCGAAGCCCATCAGCGTCAACGCCGTCGCCCGCAGCGCAATGGGCTTCATGTAGTCCATGAACACGTCCCGGATGCCAACCCAGGCGTGCACCAACAGAATCGGGACGAACAGGAGCAATCCGAGCGCCACCCAAGGGCCCCTCGCCCAGGCGACCAGCTCCGCATGGCTCGCCGGCGGCGACAGCGCGAAGTACAGCGCCAGATAGACCCCGAACAGCGCCAGATAGACGGCGGTCACCCGTTGCAGGAACCAGGCCTTGAGCCCGGACGCACGCCGGCTCACAGCAACATCCCGCCGGCTACCACCGAGGTTGCTGCCAGCCCCGCCGCGAGCGTCGTCCAGGCGCTGCGTCGCGCCATTGGCCGGTCCACCCCCACGCCGAGGTCGATCACCAGGTGGCGCACGCCGGCCAGCAGGTGATGCAGCAGCGCCCAGGCCAGGACCAGGAGCGCAAGCCGCACCAGCGGATGCGCCAAGAAGGCCGCCGAGGCCGCGTAGCCCTCGGGGCTCGCCAGCGCTTGCGCGAACAGCCAGGCGCACAGCGGGATGGCCAGCACCATCAGCACGCCACTGATGCGGTGCAGGATGGACACGACACCCCCTACCGGCAAGTGGATGCGCCAGAGCTCCAGGAAGACGGGTCGGTGTCTGGTCATTGTTGCCTCGGCTGCTCGGCGGGGGAGATTCTGCTCGTCGTGGGTGGTGAGACCCTGCGGGGCGCGGTTCGTCGTCGCGGGGCGCAGCGGGATCGGCCCGCATTGTATGCGGCCTCTGCCGAGCAGAAACCACAAAGCATGAGCCGCCGGATGGGCTGGAACGCAGTTTTGTGCAGCGCGGCAGCGTATGGGTCATGCGTCGCTACTGCAAGCGCCCGGTGCCAATAGTCAGTATCCCGAGGCTCCATCATGGCCCGCCGAGGCCCGCTCATGGATCTCGTCCCTGGATCTCGTCCCTGGATCTCGTCGGACTTCCCTGAGGTGCCGGCGGCACTATCTGTTGCCGCCGCAGCAGGTCTGGGTAGGCCTGCGCCTCTCGTACCGCGCACTGCGCCGGCGACGGAGTGGCTCGGGGATGTGCAGGCGACCGGCCTATCCACGCCAGAGCAAGGGCAGCCGCAGGTGGCGTTTCAGGGCGGCGCCGAGGTAAGGCCAGAGCCGGCCCTTTTCCCAGAGCATGCGCGCGTACAGTGCCACGGGCTGTCCGGGCGGCTTGCGGTAGCCCTGCCGAGGCTCGAGGGTCATGGCGTCTTGCTGACAGACAGGGATGCAGACCCCACAGCCGAGGCAGACGCTGGCGTCCACCTCGGCCCAGCGTCGGCCCTGCTGGCGGTCTTGGTGTGCCGACTGCCCGCCTGCCTGGTCCCTCGGCCGATTCAGGCTCTGCGGGCGGGGCGGTTTCGGCGCCCGGCTGCCGCGCCCGATGCACTTGACGTTGCAGGCGCGCACACACTCGCCGCAGTAGTCGCAGCGCTCAGGGTCAACCGCGGCGATGAAGGGGGTCTTGCCAAGGCCGTCCGGATAGCCATTCTGCACGCCCGTCATGAGCTCGCAGCAGCAGCGACAGCAGTTGCACAGGAACGACGGTTGCTCGCGGACGTTATCGGTGACGTGCGTCAGGCCCAGCGAGCGGGCGTGCTCCAGGGTTTCCAGCATCTGCTCGACCGTTCGCTCTTCGGCGAAGCCGCGGCGGACCAGGAAGCGTGCGCCCTCCCCCAGCACCATACAGATACCTTCCGCCGGCGCGCCCTTGCGGCAGCTTCGGCCGAGGTGCTCCTTCTTGTGGCGACAGTAACACAGGGTGACGGCGCGATAGCTGCTGCACCGGATGATTTCGCGAGCGTCCTCATAGGGCGTGATGCGGGAGCTGACCGGGATCTGCTCGTCGTACACGAGCGCGCGGGCGATCTGGGTGCGGCTGCCGAAGAACTCGCGTGCCTGCCCGTCCCGTTCATGGAGATACTCGGTCATGAGCCGGGCGACGCGCGCGACGGGCAGATCTGCACGCCGGCGCATGAAGGTAAACTCGAAGAAGCCGATCAGCCCCGGCATCAGCATGTAGTAGCTGGTGCCGGCGTAGGGCAGATCCATCACCAGCCCCTTGTTGGCCAGAGACTCGAGGATGCCGTCCAACTCGGCGGCAGGGACGCCGGTGGCCTCCGCCAGCTCCGGCAGCGTCGCCTCCAGCATGGGGAAGCGGGACGCGACATAGGCCTCGCGCTTGTCGAACAAGAGGCCCAGGATCTCGCGCAGCCGCTCGTTGTCCACCAGTCCGACGGGATGGCGATTCAGGCGATCGATGAGCGGCACCAGGGAGGACTTCGTGCTGACCAGGTGTCCCATGGCTGTCGGACGCCGTTGCCGGCGGCGGCATCGGGTGATTGCTCGGATCCAGCCAGTATAGGCAAGCGGCAGCCGGACCGAATTGACTTGGCCCCTCCGTGTAGTTTATGCCGCGGGCTGGGGCTTGCCGGGGTGCGCGGTTCCCGCACAATCACGACGACACCCAGCCCGCGACCGACCTCCGCCATGCCCGAGCCGGCACTGCCCAGAACCGTCTTCCGTCGCTTGCGCCAGGTCGCCCCTTGGACGCGCGCCGCGGCCGACCTGTTGTTTCCACCCACCTGCATCCCTTGCGGCGCACCCGGCGACGGCGGGCTCGACCTCTGTGCCGGTTGCCGCGCGGAGCTGCCCGTCATGGGTCTCGCCTGCATGCGCTGCGCCCGGCCGCTGCCCGAGAGGTGGCTGATGACGATCGACGACCATAGCCCGCTGTGCGGGCCATGCCGCCGCAGACCGCCCCGCTTCGCGCACGCGCACGCGGCCTACCGCTACGAGCAGCCGTTGCCGGCGCTCGTGGGTGCGCTCAAGTACCGCGGCCGTCTCGACACCCTGCGGCTCATGGGGCTGTTGCTGGCGGACTCGCTGGTATCTGCCGGCGGCGACCGGCCGGCGGGCATCGTGCCGGTGCCGCTACACCGACAGCGGCTGCGCGAGCGAGGCTACAACCAGGCGCTGGAACTGGCTCGCGTCGTCGGCCGCCGGCTGGACCTGCCCGTGCTGGCGCGCTGCTGCGAGCGGGTACGCGCCACGCCACCGCAGACGGCGCTGGAGGCCAAGGCGCGGCAGCACAACGTGCGTGGGGCCTTCGCGGTCACGACCGACCTGACCGGCGCGCATCTCGCAGTGCTGGACGATGTGGTCACCACGGCCAGCACCGTCGGCGAAGTGACGAAGGTGTTGCTTGCAGCCGGGGCGGCGCGAGTGGATGTCTGGTGCCTTGCGCGAACACCCTAAGGCGATTTCTGTCAACAAACATACCGCCTGGCTTGTCTTCTCGCCCGCCTGCTTTGTCGCGGCAACGCGCACATAGAACGACTATGCACGCGCTG
>JANQFI010000135.1 GCA_028277905.1 Chromatiaceae bacterium
CGGGCTGATGCATCACCCGGCGCTATTTCTGGCGGGCATCGCCGGCAGCGGGGAGCGCAAGCGTCCTGCGTTCCGGGCCATGACCCAGCCGTTGGAGCAATGGGCCATGGAAGCGGAGCCGGACTGGGAGGTCACCGCCCGACGTGCGCGGGCACGCAATGCCGCCGTGGACAGCGAGATTGCGAAGCTGAAGCGGCGCAAGGATTCGGTTCTTGAGGAGACGGCGAAGCAGATCGAGCAGTTGGAAGCGGAGCGGCTGTCGGTGCCGCCGGCGCCACGACTGTTCACCACCGACTGCACCGAGGAGCGCCTGTTCCAGATGCTGCACCAGCGCCAGGGCGCCTTCGCGGTGATGGGCGGCGAGGGGCGGCCGGTGTGCGATGCGATTCTGGGCAAGCACTCCGGCGATGGTCGCACCGGCGATGCGGTCTATCTGGCCGGTATCAGCGGCGACACCATCAGCCGCGACCAGATCAGCAGCGGCGACACCGGACCCGAGGAACGCGTCATCCGCCGGCCGTGCCTCAACGTCTGCGCGATGCTGCAGCCAGACAAGTACCTGGAGGTCGCCGCAAGCCCGGCGTTGCGGGCATCCGGAGCCTTGGCGCGGATCTGGCCAGCCTGGCCGCCGTCGATGGCGGGGCGGTAGCATGTTCGCCTTGCGCTATTACAAACGAACCTGTCTGACGAATCCGTGTTGGGGCAACTCTGGGGGCAACTTTTGTCTCCAATGTTGAGTCCCCTCCGGAAACCCATTTCGGCAGCCGGGTCCGACAAAGGCGTGTGGACCGGAGGCGCGCAAGCCGCGAAACATGGGCAAGGGCCTGTTTCAGGCAATCGAGTGATGGGAGAAGCGCGAGCGGCCGATGGCCGGTGCAGAGGGTGGCGATTCGTGCGGTTGAATCGGGTTGTTCGGGCCTCGCCCGTCGATCCCGCGAGCGCTTCGGCTGGTGTCGCCGGAGAGATGGTAATGCGTGTCATGTTGATCCAGGCGGCGCGACACACTGCCCAGATCTGAACGGCGAACCGGCCGCGGTACTTCAGCTGCTTGCGCTTCGTGT
>JANQFI010000147.1 GCA_028277905.1 Chromatiaceae bacterium
GTGTTCACCCACCGCGATCCGGCCGATCTGTACGAGACGCTCAAGGCGCTGAGCGATGAGGAACTCGACCGCATCGCCGGGATGCTGGCCGCCCTCGCCTTCGGCCAGGACGACTGCAACCGTCTCGATACAGACGAGAGCCTGTTCAACCGGGTTGCCTGCGATCTGGAGATCGACATGCGGGCGCACTGGAGGCCGGACCGGAGCTTCCTGGAGCGCCGAAACAAGCAGCAGCTGATCGCGATCGCGGAAGAATGCGGCTATGCCGAGGGCGTGAGCCTGATCGGCGGCTTCAAGAAGAGCGAACTGGTGAGCGGGCTGCTGCGGTTTTTCGAAGCCGCGCATGCGGCGGAGACGCCGAGCGCCGCGCAGGCGAAAGCGCTGCAATGGTTGCCGGAAGCGATGGCCTTCCCGGCGGTCGATCCTGACGCAAGAGCGCAGGCTTCAGACGACGAATCGCTCGACGAAGCGGCGTAAGGCGCCCTGATCCGGGCCGTCCGATCGCGGGCGGTCCGGATTTCTCGCGCGCGCAGGCGTGGATAACCGGGCGCACGCGATTGACAGACCAGAGCGCTCGAATTCACACTTTGCGCATGAGAGAAGAAATGGACCCGCCGCCCCGGATTACGGCGCCGCAGCTGATCGCGCTGCTGGAGGAGATGTGCGCCGTGGCGGTGTGCGAGAAGCGCACGATCAAAGGCGAGACCAGCTACGTGCTGCGGGTGAGCGACATTTACGAGGGCGAGGACATCCTGGACGGCACGTGCCGGTGCCGCACCCCTGCCCCGCCTGCCTAGACCGGTTTTCGTCAGGCACGAAAAACCCCGCCGGGCGGCGTGGAGACCGAGCTGGCGGGGCTTTCCTGGTGTTGATCACCGGGCGCGGTCATCGGCTCCCCAGCCTGTACCGCGGGATCAGTGTTCCGGATGGGCGGGCTGCCCGTCAACGGTGCCGAGACCGGGCACAGGATTCATCCCCAGGAAAGATCTGACCCGCACCCAGGCAGCGCCTCCGGCGTTTTCGTGCCCCGTTTCGCGCGCGGCGCGCCTTCGCCAGACTCTTTGGGGGTCGCTCGCCGCGCCGCGCTCCGCGGCTTCCGGGTGCAGCCCTGGCGCGGCCGCAGGCATTATTGTTTCAGGGCCGATCATCGGGCTGGAAGTACCCCGGGAGAGCGCGAGAGGGCAGCGCCCTCTCGCAGGGGGCGTCAGCCCCCTCAGCGAAGACACCCGCAGGGTGAGCCACCCCGGCGGGGCACGCTGCCCTCGCAGGGGGCGTTAGCCCCGCAGGGTGAATCGCCATGGGATGTTTCACAGCGCGGCAGGGCGATGCCCCGGCCCTTTGGCTTGGCGCACAACCCGCTGCCTCTTCCTGGCGATCCACACCGGTGTCTGACCTCATGCCCGGAATTCGCCGAGGATGGCTCGTGAGGGGCGGTCCGGTCATCGCGGTGGTCCTCCCCCTGCCCTGCCCCGGTTCACGGCGCTCCTGCGTCCGCTCTGCGCGGGCAGCGGCCATCCCGGAGCCGGTCGCCGTCTTCGCCGCTTCCCTCCACCGGATCGATCATCAGACACCACCATACGCCCCCGTCATCGGATCTTTCGCCAGCTCCCCGGTCAGGGCCGGCTGCCGGTTCACCAGATCACCGGTTCATGCCTTTCGCGTTCTGGCCACCGATCGAAGCGGACTTTCATTGGACGATCCTGCGCGAAGCGTGCGGCCGGCCTGCAAGCCGCCTTCCGCCGCAGCGCGCGGGGCGCGTGCGGTCTCCCGAGAAGGGGCTTTGCGGCGCGG
>JANQFI010000187.1 GCA_028277905.1 Chromatiaceae bacterium
GGCAGGGATCGCGGCGGATCATCAGCCAGATCTGCGCCGGTGGCTCCGGTTCTACCTAGACTTTTGGCACGAGTGCCAGCACGATGCCGGCCTCCGCTCGAGCTTCGCGGCGTTCAGCGACAAGCTCCGCGCAAAGGGGCAAGCGGCTTGGCAGCGCTAGCAGGCCTACGAGGCCGTGACCCTGTATTCGGGGCTGTTGGCGGATGGCGGCCGGTCGGCCGCTGCCGCGGAGACGGCGCCCGGTGCAGACATAGCAGTGCAGAGCTCCAGGACCATTGCAGCGATGACGTCTTCTACCCCTCCCTCCTCCAGCCCTACCGACGCGACCCTGGATGCAGGGGCTGCGGGCGAGTCCGGTCAGGCCGCGGCACGATCGGCCAGGGCAGCCCGGCAAGGCCCGACACGAGCCTCGGCCGAAGCCCAGCCGGAGGCCGAGCGCAGCGCGCAATCGGTGCCCAGCCCAACATTGACGCGGGATAGGGAGCTTCGCCACCGGGTCGCTCCGAGGGGCGCCGCGGGTACGGCCCAGGCAGCGACATCTGGTCCGGGCATAGGCGAGCCGAGCGCTGAGGAAATCCGCGCCCCACAAGCAGATGGCCCCCCCGACCGGCACTCGCTCTCGGCGCCGAGCTCTGAAGAGCGGGCGCCGCAGCCGCAAGTAGCGACGCCCGCCGAGTTGGATTGGCGGGGCGTCTATGACAAGCTGGACACGGCGATCAAGGTCAGGCACTACGCGCCGAAGACGTTGAAGTCCTACCGCGCGTGGACGCGCAAGCTGCATGGCTATGTTCGGGGCCGCGCACCAAGCGCGCTGTCGACGGAAGACGTCAAGGGCTTCCTGAGCTACCTTGCCGTCGAGAAGCAGCTCTCGGCAGCGAGCCAGAATCAGGCCTTCAATGCGCTGCTGTTCCTGTTCCGCCACGTCCTGGGAAAGGACTTCGGGCAGGTCGCGGGCCTGGTCCGTGCCAAGCGCAAGCCGTCCATTCCCGTGGTCCTGTCGCGGCACGAGGTGGATCGGGTCATTGCCGCGCTGCGCTATCCCTATGATCTGGTCGCGGAGCTCTTGTATGGCTGCGGTCTGCGGCTGTTCGAGTGCCTGCAGTTGCGGGTGCAGGACCTGAATACCGACAAGATGGTCCTGACCGTGCATGACGGCAAAGGCAAGCCGGATCGGACCCTCCCCCTGCCGCAGACGCTTCGCACCGAGCTCGAGCTGCAGCTGGAGCAGGTGGCCCACATCCATCAGGCCGACCTCGCTGCCGGCTACGCCGGAACCTTCCTGCCGAGCGCATTGGATGCCAAGGACAAGCACGCGGCGAAGGAGCTGGCTTGGCAATGGCTGTTCCCGGCCAAGACCTTGACGGTGGTGCCGGATACCGGCGCGCGGCGCCGCTTCCACTTGCACGAGTCCCACGTGCAGAAGGCGATCAAGCAGGCGGTGCGGGCGGCGGCCATCCGTAAGCGGGCGAGCGCCCATACGCTGCGGCACAGCTATGCCAGTCATCTGCTCCAGGCCAACTACGATATCCGGACGATCCAGACATTGCTCGGCCACAGCGATGTCCGCACGACCATGATTTACACGCATACGATACCCCGCGTGACGGTGCAGGAGGCGAAGAGTCCGCTGGACCTTTAGCGCCCCTGGCCGGCGTCGCGGTCTTGCGGACACCAAGCAACGGCCCACCGCTCGCCGCGACAACGCGAGCGATTGCAGAAAGGGGTCTCACGGATTGGAGATTCGAGCGCCCCTGGGCGAGTGGCCTTGATCATAACTGCGACCACCCCGTCGTGCGCCGAGTGGCACCAGGATTCCTCGGCGCGGGTGCTGCGCTCGGCCACACGCCCGATGTACAGCGCCGGAATCAGCCGATCGAGGACGGCCTGCGCGATGGCTGGCGCCCGGTCAAGTGCCTCGACCTTCTGCTGCAAGGTCGCGGAGAAGCAGGCGATGGTCGCCAGCAGCCCGGCGGTCGAGCGCTTGGCTTTGGCCACATGCGCCTGCGCCGGCAAGACGGCGGCGTCGGCGATGGCCTCCAGTGGATGCCGAATCCCCGCCAAGCGCGCGCCCAGGCGCTCGCGTGGTTGCGCCTCGGCCCTCTAGGTCGTAAGGGTGATACGCCGCGCCGATGGCGGGGATCAGCGCGAACAGGGACTCGGCCTGCGGCTCGCCGCTCGCGCCTGGGGCCGCATCCGGGGCCGAATCCGCCGCCGGCCCCTAGCGCAGCAGCCCCTCAGCACGGCGCGCTCGTCCGGCCACAGGGGTCGGGCGACGTCCGCGACGTGCGTCAGCTCCGCCGTCAGCCGCGGATCCGAGAGGCCGATCGCCTGCAGGCAGTGCTCCAGTTCGGCCAAGCGAAAGGCGGAGAGTGCGGGGCCCCGCGTAGGCACAGCATCTTGGAATGCTCCAAGCAAAGGGCCGCGATTCGATGACGGCATGATGCGTGAGCTCCCCGGCCGCGTAGCTCCGAGTCTCCGCCCAGGCGATGGCTCCGTTCGGTCCGACACGGAGTGCGAGTCACGGCGAAAACCGAGGCAGACGACGTCTTCCTGCCAATCCGTCAGGAAGACGTCGTCTGTGCCGGTTTTCCCTTGTCCCTGTTGACCCTAAATTCCTTAGGTGCACCAGAAGCTTGCAGATGCGTCAAGTTTTGGGTGCAGTGCAGCAACGTCATGGCTCGTTGGTCTGAGGCACCGCCTCCTTAGGCGATTTCTGTCAACAAGCATACCGCCTGGCTTGTCTTTTCGCCCGCCTTCTGCGTCGCGGCAGCGGGCACAGAGCTCGACCATGCGCCCGCTGCCGCTCCTTGAAGGCGAGCGAAAATCCTGCGCCATTCGGTCGGTTTGTTTCCGGCAATCGCCTTAGGTGACAGCGGACGC
>JANQFI010000188.1 GCA_028277905.1 Chromatiaceae bacterium
CGGAAACAAACATACCGAATGGCGCAGGATTTTCGCTCGCCTTCAAGGAGCGGCAGCGGGCGCATAGTCGAGCTCTGTGCCCGCTGCCGCGACGCAGAAGGTGGGCGAAAAGACAAGCCAGGCAGTATGTTTGTTGACAGAAATCGCCTTACGGCGATGAACGCTCGCGATCCACTCGCCCCCGCACTTCGCCATCAAGTTGGCCGGGGCCGGATAGAGGCGCAGCCAATGCCGGTGCTCGCGGCGCGCGAGCCAGGGGCCGGCCAGGCGAAGGCTACCGGGGCAATCGCCAGTGCCGAGCGCCGCGGTGCCGATTAGGGCCCTGGCTTCTTCGTGCAAGGCGTCGGGGGCCTGGTTTGGCTCCTCCCAGTCGATGCCCAGGTGCTCGCCGAGGGCGGTGCGCAGTGCGCCGGCGACGGTGCCCATGGGCGGCGGGAAGACGCAGGCGAGCTCGCTGCCGCCGATGGTCTCCGTGGGCCGGGACTCGCGGAAGAACCAGGTGTCGAAGGCACTGAAGCGGCAAATGGGCACGCCGGCGGCCTGCGCCAGGCTTGATGCGCTGCCGGGGTTGGTAGGGCTCGCGCTCATGTGTCGACGCCTTTGGTGGCGAGGAAGCGCAGCAGCAGGGCGCCGTCGGCCTGGACCTCTTGGCTGACCTTGAAGCGCGCGGGATCGGTGGCCGGCCGGTCGGCATCGCGGTTGACGCGCCGGCATTGGCGGTAGATCGGCTCGACCATCCGGCTGGCATGCGCCAGGCGCTCGGCCGGGTCCGTGATGTGCCGGCAGAGACCGGAGCCGGCGTACTCGGATGCGAGAAGGTCCACGCGGTTCCGCTCCGCCTCCTCGAAGTCCTCGCCCCAAATGCCGGGGTCCCCTTTGGCGGGGTTCAGCAAGTCGAACAGCTCGCGGATGCGGTAGAAGAAGCCACCGGCGAATTCGCCCGCCGGGTCGTCCTGGCGCACCTGCTCGGCGAGTGCTGCGATGGCGAGCCGCGGCCGGTCTGCACGCGCCGGATGCAGCTCCCAGGCCCGCTCCCAGGGTATGGACTATTCCAGTGCTTTGCCGCCGGGCTTCCAGACCCGAACCGCGAGGGCGTCGCGACCGCGGGCGTCCTTGGCGACCCCGTCCAGCAGGCCGTGGGCGTCCCTGAGCACCTTGGTGAGCGGCATCTTGATGTGGGCGTACTCGATGGCGCCGGACAGCGTCGCCTCGAGCTCTGGCGAATCCCGGTAGGCCTTTTCGCGCTGTTCCGCGAAGGCTTGCAGATAGGCGTGGCGCAAGTGCAGCGCGCAGTCCATGGCTTCCTCCAGCGGCAGCACCGCGAGCACATCGTCGCCGCCGGCGTAGATCAGAAACCCATTGTTTTCACTAACGATGTTAGCTACGACGCCGGTGAAGGCGTTGAGCGCCGCGGAGATCAATCCCTGTTTGCTCGGTTCGCTCATGTGCTTGCCCAGGCTGTCGCCGTCCATCAACAAGACCGCGTAGAAGGGGCTCGGCGGTGTCAGCTCGGGCAGCGCCCGGCGCAGGGCCCCGCGCAGGGCCAGGAGCGCGGTCCGGGTGGCCTCGGCCTGTTTGCGGATGCGGCGGTGCTCGGCCCAGTCGTGCCGGTCCGCGAGCTTAGGCGATTGCCGGAAACAAACATACCGAATGGCGCAGAATTCTCGTCCGCCTTCGCGAAGCGGCAGCGCGTGCATAGTCGTTCTATGTGCGCGTTGCCGCGAGAAAGAAGGTGGGCGAGAAGACACGACAGGCAGTATGTTTGTTGACATAAACCGCCTTAGGGGTCGGCCTGTCGCCGGAGATGTTCTCGTTGTCCAGCGAGGTCTCGAAGAAGAGGTCGCCGTCGAGCTTGCTCCAACGCTCGACGCCAAAGCCGATGATCTTGGCCTGGGCCTCCTCGACGCACTTGAGCTGCGAGGACCATTTGCCATAGGCGCCGGCGAGCCGGTGCGCCTTGGCGTGGAAGTCCAAGAAGCAGGCGCGGGCCTCCTGGTCCTTGGCCGCGGTCAGCAGGGCCTGCTCCAGCCAATGGGCTGCCGCCAGGTAGGGGGTGGATGGCACGCCGGGCTTCAAGTCCCAGCCGTGCAGCTTCCAGCCGCCCGGCATCTCGACGTCTTTGATGCCAGCAAACCAGCGCACGAACCGCCGCTTAACGAAGCCGATGGCGCAGAGGTGCTCCTGCGGGTGCAGATCGCTCTTGAGGCCGGCCTTGGCCCGGCCGCGCAGGCGCCGCCAGAAGCTCTCCAGCGCCTTGCCGGCCGGGCCGGTGTTGGTCGGCGCGCCGGAGAGCTCCTACCCGCCGTCCATCATCATGCACTTGACACCGGGCTCCTCGGGCTGGACGTGGCTGCGCCAGTTCTTGCGCCGATCCAGCGCGGCGCTGTCGTTGCCAGGGGTGATGACTCAGGCGATCTCCCAGAAGCCGTCGATCTGGCGCTTCCAGACGGTCTCGGTCTCCGTGCCCGCGAGCTCTCGGGGCTTGAGGTCGTTGTTCCAGACCTGGTCGGCCAGGGCTCGCCAGGCCTGCTTGACGCTGTCCACGACCTCATTGGGCTCGAAGCCGTGGCCGACGCTGGCCATGAAGCGGTTGGGCACGCTGCCCTGGGCGGGCTTCTCGTCGTCCGCGCGCTGCTGGCCGGTCAGCCAGCGCAGGTGGCGGTCATCAGGCTTAGGCGATTTCTGTCAACAAACATACCGCCTGGCTTGTCTTTTCGCCCGCCTTCTGGGTCGCGGCAGCGGGCACAGAGCTCGACTATGCGCCCACTGCCGCTCCTTGAAGGCGAGCGAAAATCCTGCGCCATTCGGTATGTTTGTTGACAGAAATCGCCTGAGCTCTAGGTCCGGAAGCTCGCGAAGGCGGATGCGGCGGCACGAAGGTGCCGATGGACAAGCGCGATAAGGCAGTGGGCGACCACATCGAGGACCGCCTGCTAGACCCACCCCGGCCGAGCGCTTTGCTGTCCGAAGTGTTGGACCGGCGAGAGGACTATATCGCTCGGTGCCGCACGCACATCACTGAACTGCGCAAGCGCGCGTCGGAGGCGGACGCCAAGCTGAAGCGACTCCACGAGGCCATCGAGCAAGCTATCGCTACCCTCGAGGATCCGGCCTTGAATGAGCGTGTCGCCGAGCTCTCCGCCATCCGCGACCAGGCCCGCGCCGACGCCGAGCGCGCGGCGGGCGCCATCGAAGGTGCCGGACCGGACCTCAGGGAGGAAAGGGTGAAGGTGTTCGCGGGGGCCGCGCGCAATCGCCTACGCAAGAGCGATGGCAGCTCTCGCCGCGACCATCTCCGCGCCGTCGCTCAGCGCATCGAGGTGATCGACCAATCGCAAGCCCGCATCATTGGGTTCACGCACCGGGCTGCTGAAAAGGCTCGTCGCCGCCGAAGTACCAACAGCGGCGCAGGGCGTGCAGCGGCGCAGGGCGTGCAGCGGCACAGGGCGTGCCCACCTTGGGAGCCGAAATGGCGCTCCCTAGGGGGTTCGAACCCCTGTTACCGGCGTGAGAGGCCGACGTCCTAACCACTAGACGAAGGGAGCGGAAGCGCGCTTGGCGATCGCGTATTATACGTGAAACTAACGGCTGCTCAAGAATCCCCTGATGCTTGCGGGGTCGCCCGGACGAGATCCTGTTGCCCTCAGGCCGGTCCGGCCCAGTCGTATCCTCGCAGCCGTGTTTTCGCAGCCGTACCTTCGCAGCCCCCAGGCTTCGCTTGCGCAGTACCAAATCCTTTGCCTTTGCCTGCCGAACCAGAGCCCCTGATCGTCCCGCGCGCCGAGCACAAGGTCTCGCGTAGCAATATCAGCCAGAACGCGCTGAAGGTGCTTTATCGCCTGCGTGACGCGGGTCATGCCGCCTGCCTGGTAGGTGGCGGCGTGCGCGACCTGCTGCTGGGGCACGAGCCCAAGGACTTCGATGTCGCCACCGACGCGACGCCGGAGGACGTGCGGCAAGTGTTCCGCAACTGTCGCCTCATCGGCCGGCGCTTCCGGCTCGCGCACGTGTTCTTCGGCCCCGAGATCATCGAGGTGGCCACCTTCCGCGCCAGCGCCATACCCGCGGGGCAGGACGGCACCGACGCCGACACGGTGCGCGCCGAGAACGGCATGATCCTGCGTGACAATGTGTACGGCAGCATCGCAGAGGATGCGCTGCGGCGGGACTTCACCGTTAACGCACTGTATTACAACATCGCCGACTTCTCACTGGTGGACTATGTTGGCGGACTCGCGGATCTGCGAGCGGGGCGGCTCAAGCTCATCGGCGACGATGTGGAGGCCCGTTACCGCGAGGACCCGGTGCGCATGCTTCGCGCCGCGCGCTTCGCCTGCAAGCTCGGCTTCATGATCGATCCGGCCTGCGAGGCGCCGTTGCCGGCGCTGGCGCCGCTGCTGGCGGAGGTGCCTGCGGCAAGGCTGTTCGAGGAGGTGCTGAAGCTCTTCCATGCCGGCTACGGCCTGCACGCCTTCGAGAAGCTCAGGCACTACGGGCTGTTCGCGCACCTCTTTCCGGCCACCGACGCCTGCCTGCAACAGGAAGATCAGGATTTCCCGAACGTCTTCGTCAGCCGTGGGCTCGACAGCACCGACCAGCGTGTGCTGGCCGGCAAGTCGGTCGTGCCGCCCTTTCTCTTCGGGGTGCTGCTCTGGGAGCCGGTACGGCTGCGCTACCAGGCGTTGCTGGATAGCGGTGCGGCATGGGCGGACGCCATGGCCCTGGCCTCCCACGAGGTCGCCTCCGAACAGCAGCGCCACGTGGCCATCCCCAAGCGCTTCGGCATGCCCATGCGCGAGATCTGGTCGCTGCAGCCCCGGCTGGAGCGCCGCCAGGGCCGCCGGCCCATGGCGCTGCTCGGCCATCCGCGCTTTCGGGCCGCCTACGACTTCCTGTTGCTGCGTGCCGAGGCCGGCGAGGTGGATCCGGAGCTGGCGGAGTGGTGGACCAGGTTCCAGGACGCCAACCCCACCGACCGCGCGAAGATGACGGGTGCCGGCAAGAAGCGTCGCCCGCGGCGCCGGCGCAAGCCCAAGTCTGCGGGCAGCGGCAGCGGCGGCCCTGGCGGGGACACCGGCACCGAGGGCGCAGCCGTCATGCACGGCCGCGCCGGAAGCGGTGGCGATGACTGAGCTGCTGCCCATGCCCGAGACCGTCTACGTCGGCCTCGGTGCCAACCTGGATGACCCGCGGGCGCACGTGGAGCGGGCCGCGTCGGACCTGACCAAGCTGCGGCTGAGCGGCCTGGAGGGCCTCTCCTGGCTCTATCGCACGACGCCCGTGGGGCCGGCCGACCAGCCGGACTACATCAACGCCGCCGCCAGGCTAAGTACCTGGCTTAGGCCCCAGGCGTTGCTCGCCGCGCTGCAGGAGATCGAGCGCCGGCATGGCCGGGTGCGCGACGGCAGCCGTTGGGGGCCACGCACGCTGGATCTGGACATCCTGCTGTTCGGCGCCCGCCGGGTCGCCGGACCCGCGCTGACGCTGCCACATCCGGAGATCCGCCGGCGCGCCTTCGTGCTGGTGCCCTTGGCGGAGGTGGCACCGGCGGCGCTGGACATCCCTGGGCAGGGTCGGCTCGACGCGCTGCTGGCGGCGGTGCCGAAAGCGGGCGTTGCGGCGCTGGCGCCCATCCCGCTAGCGCTGCCCGCCGGTAGGCTCCCGGCTCAGTCGGCGCCAGGGGCATTGGCGCCGATCGACGCGGACGGGCCTGGCGAGCCGTCGCGGGTCGCCCTATCCTGAACCGGTCATCACGCCGCAGCCATCGTCGCCGGTCCGCATCCACGTGATCACAACAGCAACTCGGCCCGCCAGCAACCTGGCCCACCGACGCGCCAGCACACCACACCAGAGGCCAAGCAGCAACATGACCGGCGAGCGGATCACCAGTGCCACCCTGGCGGCCATGAAGCGCCGCGGCCAGCGCATCGCTTGCCTCACCTGCTACGATGCGGCCTTCGCGCGTCTGCTCGAGGCCGCCGGTGTGGAGGTGGTGCTGGTGGGCGACTCCCTGGGCATGGTGCTGCAGGGGCAGCCGACGACCCTGCCCGTGAAGCTGGAGCACATGGTCTACCATACCGCCTGCGTCAGCCGCGCCGCGGAGCGGGCGCTCGTCGTTGCCGACATGCCATTCCTGAGCTATGCGACCGAGGCGCGGGCGGTGGCCGCTGCCGAGCGGCTCATGGGCGACGGCGGTGCGGCCATGGTGAAGCTGGAGGGCGGCGCGGAGCTGGCGGACACCATCCGCAGGCTCAACCGCTTCGGCGCGCCGGTGTGTGCCCACCTCGGGCTCTTGCCGCAGTCCATTCACAGGCTCGGCGGCTACCGCTACCAGGGTAAGGACGACGCCGGTGCCGCGCGCATCAGTGCCGACGCGCAGGCCCTGCAGGACGCCGGCGCCTCCATGCTGGTGCTGGAATGCGTGCCGGCGGCGCTGGCGCAGGCGCTGGCGCGGGCGTTGGCCATCCCGGTCATCGGCATCGGTGCCGGCAACGGCTGCGACGGTCAGGTGCTGGTGCTGCACGACATGCTTGGGCTGCTGCCCGGGCGCTCGCCGCGCTTCAGCCGCGACTTCGCCGCATCCAAGGGCTCTGTTGCCGAGGCCCTGGCGGACTACGTGGCCCAGGTGAAGGCGGGCAGCTTCCCCGGCGCCGACGAGACCCTGTTCTGACTGGCCGCGCACGGTCCATGCGGACTCTGCACGACATCCCCGAGCTCCGTGCCCGGCTCGCCGAGTGGCGCGGCGCGGGTCTGCACATAGCTCTGGTGCCCACCATGGGCAACCTGCACGAGGGCCATGTCGCGCTGGTCGAGGCAGCGCTGGCGCGCGCGGACCGGGTGGTGACCACTGTATTCGTGAACCCGCTCCAGTTCGGCCCCGGCGAGGACCTCGACGCCTATCCGCGCACCCTGGCGCAGGACCGCGCGCGGCTCGCCGCCGCCGGCAATCATCTGCTGTTCGCGCCCAGCGAGGCGGCCATGTACCCGAGGGGCAGGGATGGCCATACCGTGGTCGAGGTGCCGGGGCTGTCCGCCGAACTGTGCGGCGCCAGCCGGCCGGGGCATTTCCGCGGCGTCTCCACCGTTGTCGCCAAGCTGTTCAACCTGGTGCAGCCGGACCTGGCGGTGTTCGGGCAGAAGGACTACCAGCAGCTCATGCTGATCCGCCGCATGGCGGCGGACCTCGATATGGCCATCGAGATCCTCGGCCTGCCCACGGTGCGTGAGGCGGACGGGCTCGCCATGAGCTCGCGCAACGGCTATCTCACGGCCGCCGAGCGCGCCCGTGCGCCGGCGTTGTACCACAGCCTGCAACGGCTGGCGGCGGCAGTGGCGGCGGGCAGCGAGCCGGCGACTGCGGAGCAGGATGCGCTTCAGGCGCTGCTGGAGGCCGGCTTCGAGCCCGACTATGTGAGCGTGCGCCGGCGGGAGGACCTGGCCCGACCCGAGGCGCCGGACCGCGCGCTGGTGGTGCTGGCCGCGGCGTGCCTCGGGCGGGCGCGGCTCATTGACAACCTGGAATTCGAGCGGCGTGGCGTCACCAGGGCGTCGCGCCAGCCATAGCTCGACCCCGGTCAGGGGTCAATGAAGGCCCGGGTTTCGCTTGCGGTTCCGCGGCATGGGTTGCGACAATAGCCCCATATTGCACCGCAGCAAAATTGCGCCGATGCATCTGCTGGCCCGATCCACCTGCCAGGATCCACCTGCCAGGGTGCGGCTCGCAGCCAAAGGCGCGCGACCAGACACCATGTTCAGGCGCGCGGATGCGCGTCCAGCGGTCCCGAGGAGGAATCCAAGGCCATGCAACTCACCCTGCTGAAGTGCAAGCTGCACCGTGCCTGCGTCACCCACGCGGAGCTCGACTACGAGGGCTCCTGCGCCATCGACCAGGACCTGATGCGCCGCGCCGGCATTCGCGAGTACGAGCAGCTGCACATCTACAACATCACCAATGGCGAGCGCTTCACCACCTACGCCATCCGCGCCGAGGCGGGCTCCCGGGTCATTTCCATCAACGGCGCTGCCGCCCACAAGGCCAGGCCGGCCGACCGCGTCATCATCTGCTGCTACGCCAGCATGACCGAGCAGGAGGCGAGGGCCTTCAAGCCGACCTTGATCTACTGCAACGAGCGCAACGAGGTCACCGGCGTCGGCGACGCCATTCCGGCGCAGGCGGCCTGATCGGCGCTGGGCCGACGCTGCCAGAACAGGGGGGCGGCTGTGCTCCGCCCCGTCTCCGCCCCATCTCCGCCCCATCTCCGCCCCATCTCCGCCCCATCTCCGATAGAGCTCCGCGATACAGGATGCGACGAGGGAGCGCCGGTTGCCGCGCGAGCGCAGGGGCCGCCCCAGGCGCAGCGGCCGTGGCGCAGCGGATAAGCCGAGCGGCAGCAGTGCAGCCGCCGCTCAGCCTTGTCCTGCCACGCAGAAGGGCGACAGCTTCAGCAACTCCTGCGCCTGCTCGATGCAGGCGAGCTGCACCTCGCGGTCCAGGTGCTGCGTCCAGCGCGGGGGAATGCCCCAAGGGCCGTAGAGTGCGCCGGCGATCATGCCCACAATGGCACCGGTGGTATCGGCGTCGCCGCCGCGGTTGACGCAGTCCACCATCGCCGCCTCGAAGTTGTCCGTCGCGAACAGGCTCTGGAATACGGTGCGCAGGGTGTCGACGATGAAGCCGCTCGGGTTCTCGCAGCGCTTACGGGCGTAGTCGAACACCGGGTCCGCGGCCACCAGCTCCTCGGCGATGGCGGCGAGTGCCGCTCGGTCGCCACCCAGGAGTGCCGTCTGCACCATGCGCAGCGCGCACAGCGTGCCGGCATCCGAGGTCGGGTTGTTGTGGGTCACATGGGCCTGGGCGCGGTTGGCGGCATCCACCTCCGCGGTGCTACTGCCGAGGGTGGCGAGCGCGATGGGCAAGCAGCGCATGCAGGCGCCGTTGCCGGCGTCGAGCTCGCTGGGTGGCGATTCTGGGTTGCCGGTGCGCCGGTAGGTGGCGATGCCACGGCGCACCGTGTTGCCGATGTCGATGGGCTTGCTGCGCATCCAGTCGCTGAAGGCCGCGGCCGCGGCCTCGGCGTCTACCCGTCCTGCGCAGAGGATGCTCCGTCCCAGGGCCAGGGCCATTTGGGTGTCGTCGGTGACCTGGCCGCGGCTTAGCCGGAGCCAGCCACCGCCCAGGATATCTCGATGCACGCGGTAGGCGGCGCGTATCTCGGACGGCGTGAGGAACTCCACGGTACCGCCCAGGGCATCGCCGATGGCGAGCCCCAGGTAGGCGCCGATGGCCCGGCGCTTGACCAGGTCGCCGCCGCCGTCCGCCAGGAACAGGGTCTCAGTATTCAGGACCGAAACAGGCATGATAGTCGATACAGACCTCGCAGGACGGTGCACGGCAGGCGTAGATGCCTTCAGCCTCGCAGAGCTGCTTGTACAGAAACCGCTTCCATTTCATGTCTTTCACGTTGCGCGCGGCGAGCGCCGGGAAGTTGCGGCGCATGAGCGCGCTGAGGTCGGCGCGGCGCCACAGCCCCAGGTCCTGCCACAGGTGGTCGCTGCCCATACAGCCGGCGGCCACCACGTGGGCCATCCAGACCTCGGACGGGGAGTCGCCGGCCTTGTCCATCAGCATCAGCTCCACCAGCTCCCGGCGCTCTTCGCTGCGCGCCGGGTCTGGCACCCGACCTGGGCAGGGTGGGGTGTCCAGCCGGAAGCCCGGGAAGTGATGCACCAGCAGACAGCCGAAGGCGGCCGGGTCCAAGCCGAGCCAGTCCGGCAGGGCGCCGCCGCCGGTGCACAGGGTTGCGATCATGCAGGCGAATGCCCGGTCGTTGGGCCCCCCTGTGGCGTATTGGGTGACCCTTGCGACCAGCGCGCTCGCCTCGGCGTCCTTGGCGGCCGTCGCTGCGGGCGCGACAGGGCTCGCCACGGCAGCGGCGTAGCGCCGCGGGTGGGTTCTCTGACTCGTGCCCGATTGCCGGGTTGCATTGCCGGTGCTGCCGTTCATGTCGCTGTCCGTCGATCTTAGGCGATTTCTGTCAACAAACAGACCGCCTGGCTTGTCTTTTCGCCCGCCTTCTGCGTCGCGGCAGCGGGCACAGAGCTCGACTATGCGCCCACTGCCGCTCCTTGAAGGCGAG
>JANQFI010000189.1 GCA_028277905.1 Chromatiaceae bacterium
GCGCACTAAGGCGATTTCTGTCAACAAACATACCGCAGCGGGTACAGAGCTCGACGATGCGCCCGCTGCCGCTCCTTGAAGGCGAGCGAAAATCCTGCGCCATTCGGTCTGTTTGTTTCCGGCAATCGCCTAACCGCGTTCCCAATCATTCTCGCCGGCATCAGTGTCGATTGCGTCGCTGTCGTTCTCGTCCCAGGTGCGCTCGCCGAGCTCGTTTATCTGCAGGAAGCCGTCGCCGTCCTGAACGCCGTCCTCGATGGGGGTCGCCCTGATGGTGTAGCCGCTGGCCGTGGGACCAGCGGAGAAGGTGAAGTCGTAGCCCTCGGCATCGACGGTCATCTTGCCGTCGCCGTCCGTGGCGATGGGGGAGCCGCTGCCGCAGGTCATATCGGCGCCCGCGTCATAGCAGCCGGCTTCCGTGTAGACGCGCTCCATATACTGCGCGAGACGCATCAACTCGGCCTTGGCGTCGGAGCGCCGGCCGCTTTGGACCTGGGCCTGGTAGCCTGGGTAAGCCACGGTCGCCAGGATGGCGACGATGGTCACGACCACGAGCAATTCCGTCAGGGAGAAGCCGGCGGCGCCACGCGCCGCCCTCTTCGCGCTGTGCGACTCCGCTTGTGTCATGGCTGCGCGCCTTGCCGCGGCACCGTCATCGGCACCCCTGTACCCCTTGCGGCCTGCGCCGGATCACTCCAACTGAAGCCAGGTTCGCCACCCGTAGGCATTGCTTTCCTCCAACTGGATCAGGTCGCCTTCCGAGTCGGAAATGACGCTAATCGCCTCGCCCCCGCCGAGCCCCAGGAGAGACGGTGCGGAATAGATGCCGGTGCCGTTGTCGGCGAGCACGCGGATACTGCTGCCGACCTCGCCTTGTGTGCTCGGGTCGTCGTCGGTGTCCAGCAGATCCCTGCTGTCGAAGCCGCCGTCCAGGTTGAAATCGAAGGGCGTGAAGTCGAGGCGCGAGCCGTCGAGGGCGTCCAGGGCGTTGACCCAACTGCTGCCGCCGGCGGCGCAGGCGCTCTCCGGTATCATGGACACGAAGACCACGCGTCCCCGGCGCACCTGCGGGTCCACGACGACACGCTCCGAGCCCGTGCACTCCGTCCCAGCGACGTCCCCCGGGATTTCCAGGTCGATGCGCCAGCCGCGCACGGCGTCGTCGGGCGTATACACCGGGTGCTTAGTACTGGTGCGCCCGCGGCTGACGATGGTGCCCTCTTCGTTCTTGACGTTCGTGGTCTCGACGAAGGCGTGCTGCAGCAGGTTTGCGCGGGTCGGCCGCGAGAAACTGCCCGTCACTCCGTCTGGATGGACCAGGCCGTCATCGTCCCAGATACCGTAGAAGGTCTGGGTCTCGAGGTCTTGCTTGTCGTCGGTCTTGACGAAGCGGCCGGTGCCGAACAGCAGCATATGGCCGCCGTTAGGATGATCCGTGAACGCGATCCGCGTGGTAATGGGCTGCGCATTGCCCTTGTCGTCGACGGCTTGGAAGATGCGCAACGGCGGTGTGGTCAACTGCTTGAGATCGAATCGCCAGACATTGCCGAAGAGATCGGCGGCATAGGCGCGATCGGCAATCAAGTCGCCGTCCTCGTCGAGCGTCGAGACCTTCATGAGGCCGTTGTTGAAGCCGGGGTTGCCGCCGTCTTCGGCGTCCGTGCCCGCGCCGACCCCAGTGTCCATGCGTGCCAGGATTCGGGTTGTGTCACTGTCCCCGAGGCGCAGCAGATACAGCACCGCAGCGCCGGTCTGGCTGATGGTGCAGTTCGTGTCGTCGTCCCCGTCGGAGCAGGCGACGGGGACTTCGCCGGACGTGCTGGTGCTCCCATACCCGTTGCCCACCAGCACGACCCAAGTGGGATCCGTGGTGTCGGTGTTGTCGTCGTCGATGCGGACGATGGCGGGCGCCGCGAGATTGTATCCCATGTCCCGCCCGTCCAAGACGCCGTCGTCCGTGTCACTGCCGGATGAATCGGTGAACTCCCAGAGGACGACGTCGCCCGGCAAGCTGGGCGTCGGATCCGTGATGTCCAGCGCGTAGATGCCCTGCGCGCCCCTGCCGAGTGCCCCCACCAGCACCGTCCGCCAGCCGCTGCTGCCATCCACCTTGGCAAATTTTGCGTCCGAGTGGGTGAGCGGGCCGTCCACGAATGCCTTCTTGGACGGGTCACCGCCACCGTACGCCGGATCGGCGAGGTCCGCGAGATGGGCGTAGATCGCCCCAGGGACATAGGCGAATTCCTCCTCCAGCTTCGGCGCGTTGGAATCCGCATTGAACGCATGCAGCATGCCGTCGTTGGCGCCCACATAGACGATCGCGTCCCGCTCGATCTTCTTGAAGTCGGCGTAATCCGGGTCCGCAAACAATTGCCTTGGGTTGCCTACGACGAGCGGGCCGCTGCCCAGGATGTCGCCGAGCAGTGAGTCACGCTCGCGAAACCTGGGTGGTGATGGTACGACCGAGCCGTCGATGCTAGGGGTATCGTCACCGCGCAGCCAATCGATGCGCGCCTCGGCAATCTCCCGGTGGGGGTTGTCGCGACCCAGAGCGCCGGGGTCGGTGCAGTCACCGTCGAGATCGTCAGGGGCTGCGCACCCCATCAGACCGCGCTGCTGTTCCGTCGATAGGGCGCTGAACAGGCTGCCGCGGTCGAAGTCGGCGGCCGTGCCCTTGGCCATGGTGAAGATGATGCGCGAGTCCGGGTCGTCGGCGAAGGAGCCATCGGCATCGGTGGTCTGAAAGGGCGCGTCCGGCTCCTCACAAAAGGCCCCGCGCGGTTTGTCCGGGCAGTTCCCTGTTCCATAGCCCTGGGAGACGCGCAGGGCGCGCACCTCACCGGTCCAGTTCGAGGTGTCCGTCACGGCCTGGTAGATGCGGCTTGAGTCACTCAATCCCCCGGCGCTGATGGCCACAGGCGCATTGGCAGCCTCCTGCTTGGCAGCGGCCGATATGGTGTTCAGGATCTCCTCGAACGAGCCCAGCAAATCGGCGGGGTTGGATGCATCATAGTAGCCACCGCGGCCGTTGAGTCCGGCGTGGTACAGGTCGTCGATCTTGGCTTCCGCCGGGAACAGATCGGACGGCCATAATAGAAGTCCCGTATTGATTGCCGAGCAGGTCGTCAACGCCGGAGATACGTCGGAATAGGGTGGTTCGTCGGTGCAGTCCGGAAAACCCTCCTCGATGAGGGTTGTTTCCCCCCCGTCACTGCTCTCGTAGACGCCGAAATTGCCGCCCGTTTCGTCAAGCTCGACCGCGCCTTCCACGCCCAGACCGACCGCAAATAGGGTCAAGTGCTGCCAGTGTGCGGGGTCGTTCCGCGGGTCCCAGAAGTTCACCTCGTCGTACTTGGCCTTGTCCTCGGCTACCTCGGTAATCAAGGGCGGCACTTCATTGTTCGATGCGAGTCCGTCTAGGTCGCGTACCCAGTAGTAGAACGCCGCATCGGCCAAGGTGCCGATGTTATCGTCGGCGAAGATCGCGGTCTCTGGCGCGTCCGGGTCGTAGGCAAGGTCGCCGAAAGGTCCTTCCGGCAGATCATAGGTCGAGCCGTCTTGATTGATGCTGATCCATTTGCCGGTCGGATCCGTGGTCGTCTCGGGCCAGTGCGTTATGCCGAAGAAGTGCTTGCCCCACTGGTCCTTCCAGTCGCCGTCGGTGAGCATCAGATGAAAGTTGTGCCGGCATTTGATGCCGCAGGCATTGTCGTCGTCCGGATCGGTTCCTCCGGAATCGTCTCCGCCTTTCGCAGCCTTGTGCGCGTCGATGTCGTCGGCGAGGGACACGCCCTGAGAGACGAACTCCCCTGCCCGGATTTGCGCAGCCATCAAATAGGTCGCGCTCGCCGGCACCAGATCGAACAGCCAGTCGTAGAAGGTATTCCTGTTGATGGAATACGTGGAAAAGCGATTGACCAGTGCCTTGAATGCGGACGTGTCCGGCGTCAGCTCGAATCGAGCTCCGAGTGACTGGTAGCTCAGGCGTATGTCGTCATCCAGCGCATGCATCACTTGGCTGACGACTGTCTGAACGGCCAGCAGACGGGTCCGATAATACGCGTACCAGATTGCGAACGCTTGCATTTGGTCGTCCGTGATCTCCACGCGGTCGAAGCACTCGTCGGGAGCTTGATCATCGCCAGATTCACCGTGCGCATCGCCGCAGCGCGTGCAGTCCGCATCTGCTGGCGCACACGAGGTATAGTCATCGCCGTCCGGCGGTGCCGGCACGACTTCCTTATAGCCATGATCCTCATTATACAGATGATAATAGGGGCGCGCCGGTATTCCGAACTCTCGGACGTTGTCGCAGAAATCATCGATGTAGTCGGTCACAACAGGTCGGAAATCCTTGGTCAGATCGATGTATTCATCGCATCCGGCAGCATTATCGTCGTAGATGCCGTATGGGTATTTCGCGACGCGCGTGAAATCCGTAGCTATCGGCAGTGCGGAACCATCGACAGCCAATCCCGGAGAGTAGGTCTTGTTCGGATCGAAATAGAGCTGATTGATATCGGGGCAGGTGTAGTACGCCCGTGACCCAATTCTTAAATCAGGCAGCGGGTTGGCCAATTGGGGCGCGTCGCCCCTTCCCATCGAGAGCGAGTCGTCCATCGTGAGTACGAGGTTCGGCGCTAGGCCCTGGGAAAGGAATGGCGGGATGGCATCGGGAATATCATCGGCTGGTGCGCCAACCGCGACCAGAAGCGCAGTGATGACTGCTGCCAGCGGAGCGGTACAGGCTGGCCCCCGTGCCGGGTTTACATCCAGCCTGGCCGACGAATCGGAGGCTACACTGGGTCCGGAGTCGTTCATCATTGATAGACCCTGGCAATCGTGGATTGGAGAATGGCCCGCGCCTGCTCGTTGGTGCCAAAGCCGATGCTGGTGACCGTGTAGAAGTACATGATCTGCTCGCCGAAGGAGTTTGCCTGCGTATCGGGGAAGTAGCGGTCCTCGCGCACTTCGATGTAGATGTGCGGATCGGCGATGACGTCGGGGAACTTATAGGCGTCGGCGTCGCTACCCGGATCGGCGCCGTCGAGCGCCGCGGCCATGGCGCCGTAGGTTGTGCCTTCTTTGACGGCGGCGGGCGCCTTCTTCCAGTTCGTCAGGACGTCATCCTGCAAGCGCCCGCAGGCGGCCCTGCCCGCGTCTGCGTCGTCCACGGTGCATGACGTCCAGACGAAGTGCGTGCCGGCATCGTCCGGGGTGATGGGCTGAGCCTGTTCCTCGAGGTAGCTCAGCGCGAGCTGCAACGCGGCTTCGGCCGCCTGAAAAGCGATGTTGTTCTGTCGCATGTTGCCGGCCATGCGCTCCTGGAGCACAGTACTCTGCTGGCCACCGATGCCGACCATGGTGACCACCAGCAGTATGACGAGGCCGACAATGAGTACGGCGCCCCGCTGCCTCGGGACCCTGGGCCGGGCGTCCGGGATCATTGCGCGTTGAGTTGGCATGGCCATTGTGATCAATTCCCTGCGATCCAGGGGGTTGAGGGGCGCAGCGCCACGTCGAAACGGAAGCGCTGGTAGTTGCGCCGGTCGGCGGGATAGGCAGCGCCGAGCGTGTCGTCATCAATGCTGACGCCGTCGTTGGGAGGCCAGTTGCTGCTCGCTGGTCGGCTGGATGCGGTCGCGCCGCTGCTCGACTCGGTGGTCAGTAACAACTCGACGGTGGCCGAACGGACGCCGGACCAGGCATCGTTGCCGCTCACCCAGGCAGCCGTCGGGATGGGCGAGGTATCGTCGGCTCGGAAGTCGAGCGCGCCGTCGCCGTCGATATCGCCGCTATAGGTGACGCGCATGTCTGCGACGTTCGGCACCAGGACATCGCTCTGACCACCTGCCACCTGAAGGTCATACACGCAGAGCGAGGGCCAGGAGTCTTCGGGTTGGAAGTCCTCGCTGCCGGGCCGGCACTTGTTGACGCCGGGCGCAATCTGCAAGGCGTCGTCGTGGACGCAGCATAGGTAGAACACCTTGTAGATCAGTGGGTAGAGCACCGCACGGGGGTCGCTGGCATCGCGATTGTAGGGCGCGGAGCCCTGGTAGACCGACGTGACTTTGAGGTCGTTGGCGGCGTTGGCTTTGGTTGCGCCGGGGCCTTTGTCGTGCTCGACGTAGGTGTCGGCGGGATCGGGGCCGGTGACCTTGAACACGTGCGCGTACTTGCAATTGGACACGACGCCGATTTCATCGACTTGCGGACTCGTCGGCGTCCACGCCAGGTTGATACGGCCGGTGCCGTCCGAATCGCCTGAGCCATCGCCGAGCGGGCCGTCGAGGGGAATGCCGGCGGAGTCGATGCCCCAGGCCACCAGTACGTCACCGAGCGCCCATCTTTTCGAGATGTTCCCGGCGATTGCGGGCGGCAGCTCATAGGTGTCTTTGTCGTCGAGCTCCTGACTGTTGTCGAACCCAAGCGGCCGGTCCACGCCCAAGTAGCTATCACCGGTACAACCGGCCTCCAGCAAAGCGCATGCCTTGACCGATAGGGAGTCGGTGCTCGAGCCGCTGAGCAGCGTGTGCATCGCCAGGCTCTTGCAATCCATCGAGCGGCTGGGGCGCATGGCATTGGTGACGATGGCGGCAGCGATGCGGCCGTTCTCCTGCAGGCGAGCGAAGGCCTCTTCGCGCGTGTAGGTCGCGTTGGTATTGGCGAGAATCTCCGCCAGGCCCAATATCACGATTGCGCCAACCGCGAGCGCGACCATCGTCTCCACCAGCGAGACGCCGGCACAGGGGTCCGCCCCGGCGCCGCGCCGGGCGGCTGCAGGCCGCGCCGGGGTCGGTAGGGCGCTCATTGCGGCACCCGCGCACAGAGCTGAAAAGCGAGCGCATCCGCGCCGCCGGCGTCCGACGCCGGTGCACCCCCGTCGCCGCGCGAGTCGTCCCAGCGGATGATGATGGTACAGTTGCCTGTGTTACAGGCGTTGGCGTCGGTGCAGTCGAGCTCGGCCAACGGCTGATCCCCGGCCGCCTCCAAGCGCAGGGCTGCGAGCTCCTCGACCCATGCACGGAAACCGGTCTCCGCCGCATTGGCCGGGTCTCTACCGAGAATGTCGCTGGCGTTGAGCTTGGCGTCGACGAACTCGGCGGGCTCTGCCCGCATGCGGTCGACCAGCGCATAAGCCGCCAGGGTTACCTGGGAGCGCAAGAAGGCGCTCTGGTTGCTGCGCATCGCCGCCAGCTGAAGGCCGGCGACACCGAGCGCGCCGATGCCGATGATGAACAGGGTCACCACCACTTCCACCAGCGTGAATCCACGGTGGCTTGCATAACGTGTAGGATGCGCCATGATGCATCTCCATCTGGCGGCGGCCGATGCTGGCGCCCTCGCCGGTGTGTGCTGCGCTTCGGCGAGCGCGCGGCGCCCTTGGTGGTGCCCATCCGTTGCTCCCCCTCGGTTGCGTCAACCGCCCTCCGGCCGACGCCCGCGATCGGCCCGTTCTAAGCAGTCTGCCTAGATGTGTCTAAGGGAATAACTGAAGCTTAACGAAGCATGGGAGAATTACAGCATTCACCCCGACGGGCATTGAGCTTGGCGCGACCAGCGGGGAGCTCGATGACCTTCAGGCTCGGCAGCTGTTTTGCTTGGCCTTGGCTAATCGCATGAAAAGCCTGCAAAGCCATTGAGTTGCGGTGCGCGCAGGAGGTCATTGCACTGGTTGTTGAGAGCCCCGACGGGGCCTGGCGAACACCGGCCGGGCGAGCAACGAGACTGTCGGCACCCTGCGCCCTGTGCATGGTAAGCGCGCGGGCGTGGCCTGCCGCGGCGCTGCTCATGGGGCTGCTGGGCGCCCTGCTGGCGCCCGTGGCGCCGGTGCGCGGCGAGATCTATCAATACCAGGACGCGCAAGGGAATTGGGTGTTTACAGATCGTCCGCCGCCTGCTCGCGCGCAGCCGCGCGTGCGCATCGAGCCTCTACCGGAGGCGGTGGCACCAGGGTCGCTGCCGGCCGCGAACGGAGCCCCGCCCCGGCCGAGGATGCCGCCGCGGGCGCGGATGCCCGAGCTCGGTCCGCTACCCTCTCCTGCCGCTGGCGTCACCTCGGTACCGGGGCAACCCCTGGGGAGATCCTCAACGCCGGGCGGCGGTCAGTTGCAGTTGGGGTCGGCGCTTGCGGCCGAGCCCACACCGCCGCCGGACCCGCGCCCAGACCTGGCGGCGCGGCTTATGCAGCGGTTCAACCCGGTGACGCCGGTGGAGCGGAGCAGCCTCGCGGCGGTGACGGTGAATTCCGAGCTCGGTGCCGGGTCCGGATTCTTCGTCAGCGAGGGCGGGCTGCTGCTGACCAACCGGCACGTCGTGCGCCCGGCGCCGGACTGGGCGGCGGCAGAACTGGCCGCGCTGGCGGTGGCAAAAGAGAAGCTGGACGCACTGGAGCAGCGCCTGGCGCTGCCGCGGGACCGCTATTCCGACCCGAACGACTATGACCGCGGCCGTCGCGTGTTTCGCGAGCGCTCGCGCGCGTATCGCAGGGCAAAACGGGAATTGGAAATGAAGCGCAATGCGGCATTGCTGCAGCGCGCCTTCGAGATCCAGCTCAAGGACGGCGAGACACTCACCGCGGAGCTGGTGGAGGTCAGCGCGGCATACGACCTCGCCCTGCTCCGGGTATCGGGCTACCGCACGCCCTTCGTGCGACCATTGCTCGGCGCTCGCCTGCGGCAGACGCAGCGCGTCTATGCCATCGGCAGCCCGCTCGGTATCAAGGATACGGTAACGGCAGGCACCTACGCCGGCGCGCGCGACGGGATGCTGGTGACGGATGCGCGGATCATGCCGGGAAACAGCGGCGGTCCGCTGGTGACGGAGGCCGGCTTCGTGGTGGGCATCAACACCTGGAAGGCGACGCAGGAGCCGGAAGCCAAGGCGCGCGGCTTCGGTGTGTCCATTCCCATCGACATCGCCTTCGAGGAGTTTCCGGACCTGCGTGCCTTGCACGGGAGGGGGCCGGCGGAGGCCACCCGCTGAGCGGCGCGGCCAGGCCCAGAGGCAGGCGCGGCCAAGGGGGACGCGGCGCCATCGACCACCGGAATACCGGAGCTTCGGTGTCGGAGCAATGACCGCCTGTCTGGTTGATCACTCGTGCAGATGCGGCTCCTTCATCGTCACCAACTCTTCGGCACTCACGGGATGGATGGCCAGGGTGTTATCGAAGTCGCCCTTGGTGGCGCCCATCTTCACCGCCACCGCGAAGCCCTGCAGCATCTCGTCCACCCCATCCCCCACCATGTGGATGCCCGCTACGCGCTCGTCGTCACCGACGCAGATCAGCTTCATGGCCGTGCGCGGGCCCTTGCGGTTCAGTGCGTAGCGCATCGGCTGAAATCTGGTCTGGTAGACCTTGACCTTGCGCCCGAAGGCGCGCCGCGCTTGCGCCTCGTTCAGCCCTACAGCGCCGGCCGGCGGATGGGCGAACACCACCGTGGGGATATTATCGTAGTCGAGCCGCCGCTCGGGCTGATCGTTGAATAGCCGGTCCGCAAGCCGCCGGCCCGCGGCGATCGCCACCGGTGTCAGCTGCGCCCGGCCGGTGACGTCACCAATAGCGTAGATGCCGGCGACGTTGGTGTTTTGGAATGCATCTGTCGGGATGACGCCGTCGGGCAATACCTCGACGCCGGCGCCTTCCAGGTTCAGATGATCGCTGTTCGGCCTGCGGCCCACCGCCCAGAGCACGGTGTCGAAGCCCGTCAGCGCGTTGCCTTCGCGGGAGACGACCGCGATACCGTCCGCACGCCGCTCCAGGGAGCCTACGGCGTAGGGCAGGTGCAGCTGGATGCCATCCTGCGCCATGTTGTAGGCGACGGTCTCGCTGACGATCAGGTCGAAGGCCTCCAGCACGCGCGCCTCCAGCGCCACGACCGCGACCTCGGAACCGAGCCCCCGGAGTACGCCAGCAATCTCGACGCCGATATAGCCGCCGCCGACGACGCAGACGCGCTTGGGCTGCTCGGTGAGCGCGAAGAAGCCGTCGGAGGTGATGCCGAGCCCGGATCCAGGCACCGGTGGCACAATAGGACGACCACCGGTGGCGATGGTGATATGGTCGGCGCTGAATAGCCTGCCGTCCACATCGACGGTGCGCGCGTCCACGAACCGCGCTTGACCCTGGATGTGGGTGATGCCTTCGCCGGCGACATAGCCGTTCCAGTAGTCGAGGATGCCGGCTATGAAGCCCTCCCTGCCCTCCACCAGGGCGGGCCAGTCGATGCCGTCGATGCTGGCCTTCACCCCCAGTTCCGCGGCGTGGCGCAGGTCCTCGGCGCGGTTCGCCGCGTACCACATGACCTTCTTCGGCACGCAGCCGACGTTGACACAGGTGCCCCCCAACTTGTGCCGCTCGATCACAGCGACACGCTTGCCATGGGCAGCCGCCTGTTCGGCGACCGCGAGGCCGCCGCTGCCGCCGCCAATTGCGATGAGGTCAAAATGGGTGTCCATTGCCGGTCTCCGGAATGCCGTGATCAGACTTGAGCCCTAGCGCGCGCCTAGCCAGCGCTCCAGGTCTTCCGAGCCACCGATCTTCTGGCCATTGACAAACACCTGCGGGGCGGTCGAGGCACCGGCCACGGCGCGCAGGGTTTCCTCGGTGTAGTCCCGGTTCAGTATCAGCTCCTCGAACCGCATGGCGGCTTGGTTCAGCATGGACTTGGCCTTGGCGCAGAACGGGCAGCCGGGGCGGGTGAAGACGGTCACATCGGCGGGCTTGGGCGCGTCCGGTGCGACGTGGGCCAGCATGGTATCTGCGTCGGAGACGTGGAAGGGATCGCCCGGCTCCTCCGGCTCGATGAACATCTTCTCGATGACGCCGTCCTTCACCAGCATGGAGTAGCGCCAGGAGCGCTTGCCGAAGCCGAGGTCATCCTTGTCCACCAGCAGTCCCATGCCCGCGGTGAAGTCGCCGTTGCCGTCCGGAATGAAGCGGATATTGTGGGCGTTCTCGTCCTCCCGCCAGGCGTTCATGACGAAGGCGTCGTTGACGGACAGGCAGAGGATATCGTCGACGCCTTGCGCCCTGAAGGCCGGTGCAAGCTGATTGTAGCGCGGCACGTGGGTGGACGAGCAGGTAGGCGTGAAAGCACCCGGCAGCGAGAAGACGACCACGGTCTTGCCCTTGAACAGCTCGTCGGTGGTGACGTCTACCCAATCGTGGCCCTGCCGGGTGCGGAAGGTGACCTGCGGGACGGCTTGGCCAGTACGATCTTGCAGCATCGGTAAGACTCCTGATTTGTGCGATCGGGCTCGGAATTTGTTGCGTTTCGACCGGCGGGGTGCCGCGTCGACGCGACATATGATGCGCGCGCACCCACATTCTGCACAATGGATTGCTCAAATGGGGACCATTGCCCTTGTCGATGGTTACCTGTACCCGATATTGTCATTGCCGATGGCGCAGCAGAATCCGGCGGCGCAAAAAAAGCCCTACCGGCAGTACCGATAGGGCTGCACCCGCCACCAAGACGCCGCGGGTGGGGCGACCGCCGAGTCCCTATGCGAGCGGCTTGAACGGACCGGTGACGGCAGCGGTGCCGCCATCGTCGCCCTTGCTGCCCTTGCCGGGGCAACCTTCCCCGCCAGCGAGGGCGCCGCCGACGGCAAGCATGAGCGCGAAAAACAGGGCGGGGGCAAGCATGGGGCTGATCTTGTTCATTGCGGCGTTCTCAGGGTTGGTTGAGCCGAACAGACGCCGGACGGACGCCGGCGACTGCGCTCGGGAGACTTACTCCGGTGCCGGCCGATTACAATGCCAGAAGCTTTGGGGTTTTGCCGCGTCTCCAGCTGTTCCCGTTGCCCCTGACTCAGGTGATCACGTCCGGCTCGGCACGGCCGGTGCGCGCCTCGATCTGCGCCAGCTCGCGGGCGCTGAGGATGAGCGGTGCCAGCGCCTCCTGCACCGGCTGACCGTGGCGTGCAGGGTCCGGCTCGTAGCATTCGATGTAGACCCGGAGCGTCGCCCCCCGGGTACCAGTCCCGGAGAGCCGGAAGACGATGCGCGAGCCGCCGTCGAAGCCGATGCGGATACCTTGGCCTTCGGCGACGCTGCCGTCGACTGGGTCGGTGTAGCTGAAGTCGTCGGCGTAGGCGACGCTGAGCCCGCCCAGGCGCTTGTCGGGCAGATCCCCCAGCAGCATGCGTAGGTGGTCCATGAGCGCCTCGGCCGCCCCGGCGTCCACTGCCTCATAGTCATGGCGGGTGTAATAGTTGCGCCCGAAGCGCTGCCAGTGCTCACGCACGATGTCCCCCACCGACTGCCGGCGCACCGCGAGCAGATTGAGCCAGAAGAGCACGGCCCAGAGGCCGTCCTTCTCGCGTACGTGATCGGAGCCGGTGCCGAAGCTCTCCTCGCCACAAAGCGTGATCTTGCGCGCGTCCAGCAGGTTGCCGAAGAACTTCCAGCCGGTTGGGGTCTCGTAGCATTCGACACCGAGCTCGTCGGCCACGCGGTCGGCCGCCTGGCTGGTGGGCATGGAGCGCGCGACGCCGGCGATGCCGGCCTTGTAGCCCGGTGCCAGGTGCGCGTTGGCCGCGAGCACCGCAAGGCTGTCGCTCGGCGTGACGAAGAAGTCCTTGCCGAGGATCATGTTGCGGTCGCCGTCGCCATCGGACGCGGCACCGAAGTCGAGGCCGGTCAGCCCTTGCGTCAATGCCACCAAGTCGCGGGCATGCAACAGGTTCGGGTCCGGATGCCCGCCGCCGAAGTCCGGCAGCGGCATGCCGTTCATCACGGTGCCCGGCTCCGCGCCCAGGCGGTTCTCCAGGATCTCGGTCGCGTAGGGGCCAGTGACGGCGTGCATCGCGTCGAAGCGCATGCGGAAGCCGCCGGAGTTGAACAGCTGGTGGATGGCGTTGAAGTCGAACAGGCGCTCCATCAAGGCCGCGTAGTCGGCCACCGGGTCCATGACCTCTACAGACATGTCGTCCAGCGCGGTGTTGCCGAGGGCGTCCAGATCCACCGAGCCGGTGTCGGTGATCCGGTAGCGGTCGATTCGCCGGCTGCGCGCGAAGACGGCGTCTGTGACGCCCGCGGGGGCCGGTCCTCCGGCGTCGGTATTGAGCTTGATGCCGAAGTCCTGGTCTGGCCCGCCCGGGTTGTGGCTCGCCGACAGAATGATGCCACCCTGGGCCTGATACTTGCGGATGACGCAGGACGCCGCCGGTGTGGATAGAATGCCGCCCCGGCCCACCAGCACCTTGACCACGCCGTTGGCTGCCGCCATGCGCAGGATGGTCTGGATGGCTTCGCGATTGTAGAAGCGACCGTCTCCCCCCAGCACTAGCGTGCCGCCCCGGAATCCGGGTTGGGTGTCGAAGATGGCCTGGACGAAGTTCTCCAGGTAGTGGGGCTGCTGGAAGACCCTGACCTTCTTGCGCAGCCCGGACGTGCCCGGCTTCTGCCCGTCGAACGGCGTGGTACTGACCTCGGTGGCTGCCATCCCGATTCCCCTTGATTTCGCGTAGGTATGCCTACATGGACTGCGGCGCCAACGGGTGCCGCTCGGAAAACGCCGAAGCCCTCGGCGCTTCCTCCCCGGCAGGACGCCCGGACATCGTCGGTGCCGGCGCGGCACCGAGCATGGAAGGAACCGCGAGCCGGCGTTCTGCGGTTCCGTCTGATTCCTGGCCAGGACGGCCATGGGATCAGAGCTTCACCAAGGCCCGGATTCTACGGCATCGCGCCTGCGCGGCGCGTGCTCACACCCGCCCCAACCGACAGCAAGCACAAGTAAGAGACCCATGACCGTCGAAGCCCACAAGGAAACCCTCGAATTCAAGGCCGAGGTGAGCCAGGTTCTGGACCTGGTCATCAGCTCGCTCTACTCCAACAAGGAGATCTTCCTGCGGGAGCTGATCTCCAACGCCTCCGACGCCGCCGAGAAGCTGCGCTTCGAGTCCCTCACCGACGAGGAGCTGCTCGAAGACGACCCGAATCTGCGCGTGCGGGTGCTGGTGGACAAGGATGCCGGCACCATTACGGTCTCCGACAACGGTATCGGACTGACCCGCCAGGAGGCCATCGACACCATCGGCAGCATCGCTAGCTCCGGCACCCGGCAGTTCGCCGAGGCGCTCAGAGCCGCCCAAGGGGAGGCCGACAAGGACAAGGCCAGCGGTGACGCCCTCATCGGCCAGTTCGGCGTCGGCTTCTACTCCGCCTACATCGTCGCCGATAAGGTGACGCTGGTGTCGCGCCGCGCCGGCCTCACCGCCGAGCATGGCGTGCGCTGGGCCTCCGACGGCCGGGGCAGCTACAGCCTGGAGACCGTCGAGAAGCCGACGCGCGGCACCGAGGTTATCCTGCACCTTAAGGATGGCGAGAAAGAGTTTCTCGACGCCTGGCGGCTGCGCACCATCATCGGCAAGTTCTCCGACCATATCGCCATCCCCGTCGAGATGCAGAAGGAGGACGTCGGCGGCGACGACGAGGCCAAGGAGGACGAGGACAAGGAGAAGGGCGATGAGGCCAAGGAGCCCAAGTTCGAGCAGGTCAACAAGGGCACCGCACTCTGGATGCGCAGCAAGGCCGAGATCTCGGACGACGACTACAAGGCCTTCTACAAGCATATCTCCCACGACTTCGAGGAGCCGCTCGCCTGGGCGCACAACCGCGTCGAGGGCACCAACGAGTACACGGCGCTGCTGTATCTGCCGAAGCGCGCCCCCTGGGACCTGTGGGACCGCGAGCAGAAGCACGGCGTCAAGCTCTATGTGAAGCGTGTCTTCATCATGGACGAGGCCGATAAGCTGATGCCGCACTGGCTTCGGTTCGTGAAGGGGGTCGTGGACTCCGACGACCTGCCGCTCAACGTCTCCCGCGAGATCCTGCAGCACAATCGCAAGATCGACACCATTCGCGGCGCCAACGTCAAGCGTGTCCTGGGCCTGCTGGAATCCATGGCCCGCGACGAGCCCGAGAAGTATCAGGAATTCTGGGGCGAGTTCGGTCGCGTGCTGAAGGAAGGCCCGGCCGAGGACTTCCAGCATCGCGAGCGGATCGGCGGCTTGCTGCGATTCGCGAGCACGCACATCGACGAAGACACCCAGAGCATCTCGCTGGACGCCTATATCGAGCGCATGAAGGAGGGCCAGAAGGATATCTACTACATCACCGCCGACAGCCCCGCCGCCGCCCGGCACAGCCCACACCTCGAGGTATTCCGCAAGAAGGGCGTCGAGGTCCTGCTGCTCTCCGACCGCGTGGACGAGTGGCTGGTGAGCCACTTGCACGAGTTCAAGGGCAAGCACCTGCAATCCGTCACCAAGGGCAAGCTCGACCTCGGCGAGCTCGCCGACAAGGCGGACCAGGACAAAGCCGAACAGGCCGCCAAGGAGCATGGCGATCTTCTGAAGCGCCTGAAGGGCTCGCTCGGCCAGCGGGTCAACGAGGTCCGGGTCTCCACCCGCCTGGTGGACTCCCCCGCCTGCATCGTCGTCGGCGAGCACGACATGAGCGCCAACCTCGCCCGGGTGCTCAAAGCCGTCGGCCAGGAGGCGCCGGACATGAAGCCGATCCTGGAGGTCAATCTGGACCACCCGCTGGTCAAGCGCCTGGAGGCCGAGAGCGACCAGGCCAAGTTCGACGATTTGGGGCTTATCCTCCTCGATCAGGCCCAGCTCGCCGAAGGCGGTCAGCTGGACGACCCCGCCGCCTTCGTCGGCCGCCTCAACAAGCTCATGATGCAGATGTTCATGAGCGGGGTCTGACGGTGGGCGTGCCGGCGTCGCGCCGGCTTGCGCCGCGTGAGCGGCGCTGAATGCGATTAGGCGATTTCTGTCGACAAACAGACCGCCTGGCTTGTCTTTTCGCCCGCCTTCTGCGTCGCGGCAGCGGGCACAGAGCTCGACTATGCGCCCACTGCCGCTCCTTGAAGGCGAG
>JANQFI010000190.1 GCA_028277905.1 Chromatiaceae bacterium
GCGCACAGAGAACGACTATGCACGCGCTGCCGCTTCGCGAAGGCGGACGAGAATCCTGCGCCATTCGGTCTGTTTGTTTCCGGCAATCGCCTAAGGCGATTTCTGTCGACAAACATACCGCCTGGCTTGTCTTTTCGCCCGCCTTCTGCGTCGCGGCAGCGGGCACAGAGCTCGACTATGCGCCCGCTGCCGCTCCTTGAAGGCGAGGAAGGCGAGCGAAAATCCTGCGCCGTTCGGTATGTTTGTTTCCGGCAATCGCCTTAGCCGACAAGCGGGACGCCAATCAGCCACTGGTGCAGGAACAGGATGAAGGCGACGTAGATCGTGAGCCCCGCCAGTAACGCAATCGGACTGTTCCACTTGCTCGGCGGTGCAGCCTGTACGACGGGTGCCTGCCTGCGCATCAGGGAGAACAGCTCCGCGACGGACCACACCAAGAAGAGCCCGAAGAGCAGCAGGTCCGCCAAGGTGCCGTTGGCGAGGAGGTGGGCGAGCGCCCAAAGCAGTACACCGATCAGCATCGGGTGCTTGAGGGCGCGTTGGATGGGGCCCGGCAGGTAGGCGGCCAGCACCAGCGTGAATACGGGCAGCATCAGCAGCAACGAGACGTGGCGCAGCCACACCGGCGGCTGGTAAACCAGCACCGGATTGTCCGCGCGAGCGGCGCCATAGCCTAGCACCATCAGTACCATCCCGAGCATCGAGACGAGCGCATAGCCGAGCTGGTAGGGTCCCTCGCCGGCGCGGGCAATCGCCTGCGTTCGCCACGCGGGTCGCGCCATGGGCAGGGAATGGGCACCGAAGAATAGCACCAGGCCGAGGACCAGTAGCAACATGGGCGACTCCTTGGGTTTCGTGGACGCCAAGCGCTGCATCCGGAGTCAATGGCTTCGGGTGACAAGGACCGGCGTGAACGGCTCAGCCGCCGGCAGGCTTGCATCGGTGCGCCGAGCGTCCGCCGCCAGCGTAGTGACTGGATCCGTGGCAATGAACATCGGGATCAGGATTGCAATCGCAACCGATCCCGATCCCGATCCCGAGAAGAGCTCCGCATCTCGGCACAGCCCTATTTGGCAGCTTTGTCCTCGCCGGGATCGACCTGTTCTGGAAGTTGCTCTGGGACCTGCTCGGGAACCTGCTCCCCAGGTCGAGGCCAGGCGGTCAGGATGGCCTGCACCACGGTCGCGAGCGGGATGGCGAAGAACACCCCCCAAAAGCCCCAGATACCGCCGAACACCAGGATGGCGACGATGATGGCCACCGGGTGAAGGTTCACGACCTCCGAAAACAGCAAAGGTACCAGCACATTGCCGTCCAGCGCCTGAATGATCAGATAGGCCACGGTAAGCCAGATGAATGGTGCGCTCCAGCCCCACTGGAACCAGGCGATCAAGACAACGGGCACCGTGACCACTGATGCGCCGATGTATGGGATGATCACCGAGAGTCCGACGAGCAGCGCCAGCAGCATCGCGTAGTTGAGCCCGAACGCCGAGAAGGTGATGAAGCTCACGGCCCAGACGATGAGGATCTCCCAGAACTTGCCGCGCACATAGTTTGAGATCTGCCGGTCCACGTCGGCCCAGACCGTGTCGGCGATGGCCCGGTGGCGCGGTAGGTAGCGCCCGAACCAGCCGAGGATCAGATCCTTGTCCTTCAGGAAGAAGTACACCAACAGGGGTGTCAGAATCAGGTAGACGAGCAGGGTGATGACGCCGACGAGCGACGACACGGACATCGACAGCAGCTTCTGTCCGTAGCCCACCACCTCCCGGCGCATGGCATCCATGGCGGCATCGATCTGCGCCACGCTCACCAGCTCGGGATAGCGCTGCGGCAGGGCCATCAGCGCCTGCTGGCCCTGTGCCAACATCTGCGGCAGCTGCTGCACCAGGTCCGACACCTGTCGGTATACCAGGGGTAGCACACCTACCAACACCGAGACGACGAACACCAGAAAGAGCACGAACACGGTGACCACGGCTGCGATCCGGGGCCAGCCGCGACGCGCCAGCAGTTGCACGAAACCCTCGAGGAGATAGGCGATGACGATGCTCGCCAGCACAGGCAACAGCATCTGCCCGAGCAACAGCACCACGGCGACGATGCCGGCCACGAACACCGCGAGCACCATCACCTGCGGGTCCGAGAAGTGGCGATGGAACCAGTCGCTCAGGACCTTGAACGGGTGTGACGCGTGTTGCTGCAACGGCGGCTTCTCGGGGCGGAATACCGGGTGGGGGGATGCGGGAGGCCTCGTGCAAGCCGCAATGGCAAGTTACGCAGATCCCGCACAGCCCGGTCTTCGGGACATAGAGGCGGGCGCGCGGACCTTGGAGGCGCCGTACGACCGGCCGGCGACCGAGGTTAGGAGGCAGCGTCCTGCAACGAGGCGTAGCGGGCCGCGAACAGTGCTTCCAGCTCATCGATCACGGATGCCGCGTCCCGGCCCTGAAGCACATGCTGCGCCATCAGCGCCGACGTCTCCTGCAACATTGTATCGCTGTCGAGCATGGGATAGCCGCGCCGCAGGCGCTTGATGGCGGCGACGACGCTCTCGCGCGCGGGCCGCTCTTCGAGCGCCGGCTCGGATACAGGGGGCTGGGCCGTGGCATCCGAGGCATGGGCGCCGCCAGCGCGCTGGGCGAGGCACTCTGCAAAGTTCAGCAGCGTGCGCCTCGACTCCGTATCCAGCCCTCGGTACAGGCGCAGCAGCCGGCGTTGATCGGCAGAGCCGGCCTGCTTGGGCAGCAGCGCATGATGCAACATAGGCGGCCCTGGTCGGCGACGCCCGCCGGGCTCAGAGGGCATCGACGGACTGGTGGCTCTTGCAGTAAGCGCGCGCGAATTCCAGCAGCTCCTCCATTACCGGGAGCTTGAACTTCTGCTTCTGGTGCACGAAGGAGAACGGCCGCACCAGCGGCGGGTCCAACGCCAGTGTCACCAGGGTGCCGAGCTTGAGCTCCTTCTGCACCGTGGCCGTGGACACCACCGACACCCCCATGCCGGCCTCCACCGCCCCCTTCACCGCCTCGGGACTGCCCAGCTCCATGGACACCTTGAGCCCCGCCGCGCAGTCTGGCAGGCCGTCCAGGTAACCGTTGATGACGTCGCGGGTGCCAGAACCCTCCTCCCGGTGGATGAATGGATACTCCAGCAGGGCGCTGAAGTGAATCTCCTGCGCGCCCGCCAGCGGATGACTCGGGGGCACTATGACTACCAGATGGTCCTGCTTGCAGGTTTCGACCACCAGGTTCTTGTTGCCCACCGGCGACTCCACCACGCCGAGGTCGATGGCGTTGCTCTCCACCATGGACACGATGCCGTCGCTGTTGGATACCTTGAGGTGAATGGCGACCTCGGGGTAGCGCGCGTTGAAGCTGCCGAGCAGCGTCGGCAGCATGTAATCGGCGATGGTCGTGCTGGCACCGATGGTGAGTGCGCCGCTGATCTCCCCGGTCAGCTCGCGCACACCGTTCTCCATCTCGCCGTAGAGCTGGAAGATCCGATCCGCGTACTCGAACACCCGCGTGCCGGCGTCGGTGAGGCTGATGCGGTTGTGGGTGCGGTCGAACAGCCGGGTGTTGAAGTGCTCTTCCAGCTGGCGGACCTGGAAGGTGACCGCGGGCTGCGTCATGTGCAGCGACT
The DNA here is from genome assembly GCA_028277905.1 of Chromatiaceae bacterium. Taxonomy (GTDB): domain Bacteria; phylum Pseudomonadota; class Gammaproteobacteria; order Chromatiales; family Chromatiaceae; genus Thiohalocapsa. Next base: position 3,649 of record JANQFI010000190.1, read on the forward strand.
CGGCGGCCTTGGTGAAGCTCAGCAAGTGCGCCACCGTGTGGAACACTTGCAACCTGCGGTCAGCCATCGCCCGGACCTCGATCAGCGTGAATGGCCACCGCCCGAGGCGCGCCGAGAGTCGCGAGACTGGGGACACCGCGCTGCACGACACATGAAGGGGCGACTTGGGCGCGGTGCCCGACGGTGGCCCTGCCAGCCGACCCGGGGCATTCGGCACGGACTCGGCGTGACGCGCCGCGGCGGTCCGATATCCGCTGTTGAAGAGGGTCGTCGGACAAGACGTCCACGGCTCGCGCCACGCCGGGCAGGACCCGCCGCCGGCTTGGGCCAGCAATAGGCCCCCTTATAGCACAGGGGGCGGCGTGCAACCGACATATGCACACTTCTCAGATGGTCTTGCAACCCCGCCGGCCTACGCCCATCCCGGGGGCCAGCCCGCCATTGCTTCAGTGGCGCGGCCCCCAGATGTGATTTCACAACAGCACTGGCAAAATGCAACAAAGTGGCGTATCTTTACCACCCAAGTGGCGTCATTGGCGTCATTAGCATCGGCAGCTCAGGCGAAAACAACAACCACCGACGGGGGACAACATGACACGCCTCGCTCGCATCCACGCCCTGGTCGCCGCCTGTGCGGCAGCCAGTGTATTCACGGCGCAACAGTTGCAGGCATCCGGCTTTGGAATACCCGAACTATCGGTGCTGGGCATAGGTACCGCCAACGCCTTGGTGGCCAACCCGGATGAGCCGGGTGCCATCGCCTACAACCCGGCCGCCATCGCCTTCCATCCGCAGAGCGTCTGGTCGGCAGCTGTCCTGTTCATCAACCCCAATTTCAGCGTCCGCACCGCGACCGGCAAGCACGACAGCGAAGGCGCCGAGTGGCACGCACTGCCCTTGATCAACGCAGCGGTGCGCGTCGATGACAAATGGGCACTGGGCATCAGCGTCAATGCGCCGTTCGGACTCGAGACGCGCTGGCCTGCGGGCACCTTCCCGGCACTGGCTGGCGGCGCTGAGCCGAGGCAGAGCAGAGCAGAGATCTTGAACTTCTCGCCGACGGTCACCTATGCAGTCACCGACGAATTCTCCGTCGCCGCCGGCGCGGATATCTATTGGGCAAGGTCCGCCGCATTCAGCTCCACCCTCACCGCCCTGGAGGGCGACGGCTCTGGCTGGGGCTTCAACCTGAGCGCCATGTACACAAAGGACGCGCTAAGCCTTGGCTTGAGCTTCCACTCCGCCGCCACCGTCAACATGGAAGGGTACTACACGGCGTTGAATCCAAGGGCGGCGGAGCTGTTTCGGCTCACGAGCGGGACACGCGGCATCCCGCCGAGCCAAAGCGCCGAGCTCGACCTGGACCTACCCTGGCGGCTCCAGCTCGGTGCGCGCTACGAAATCACCGAGGCCCTCGCCGCCGAGCTGGACTGGACCCGCACCGGCTGGAGCAAGTTCCAGGATCTGACCATCGACCTGAAGCCGGGCGGCACCCTGGTCAGCGATACGAACGACTGGGACGACGCCAACGCCTACCGGCTCGGTCTCACCTATCAGGTCCGCCCGAGCACACAGTTGCGCGTCGGTTACTCCTACGACGAGACGCCGCAGGGCGACGACCACTTCACCGCCCGCATCCCAGATAGCGACCGCCACCTGTTCAGCATCGGCGTCGCGCAATCCCTGGGCCAGGGCTGGGCACTAGAGGCCGGCTATATGTACGTCACGAACGAGGAGCGCAACTACCAGGGCAGACAGCCTTACGTGCCCGGTGGGCCTACTAACGGCACGACCGCCTACGACGGCAAGTACCAGGCGCACGCACACCTGATCGGGCTCGGTATCAGCAAGCAATTCGACGCCTTCTGAAGACGGACGCAAGAGCTAGCGCGTGCCGGACCAAGCCGGCGCGCAATGCTTCCCCCAAGGCGCGACAGCAGTCGCGCATTCCAAAGGCCGCCCCGCCTTGGGGTCGGCCTTCTTTTTTGTCCGCGCAGATGGCGGCTCAGAAACAGGGCTCAGCCATAGAGCTCAGATATAGAGGCAAATATCGCTGTCGCCCGCGAACTCGAAGAAGGCGGCGGCACCCGCGTACTCGATGCCGTCGATGAACTCCGAGGTCTCCATGTCGAACAGGTCCACGGTCATCTGGCAGGCGATAAGCTTGACCTCTGCCTCCTGGCAGAGGTCGCGCAGCTCCTCGACGCTGGCGACACCCTTGGACTTCATCTTCTGCTTCATCATCGCCGTTATCATGCCCTGCATGCCCGGCAGCGCAAGGCCCAGCACCGGGAACCACTTGTCCATCCCCATGGGCATCGGCATGCCGGGGTTGCCGAGAGGGGTGACCTCCAGGCTCAACCTCTTCTTCAGCAGCTGCAGGCCATAGAAGGTGAAGAAGATCTGCGTCTCGTAGCCCAGGGCCGCGGCCGTGGATGCAAGGATGAAAGGGGGGTAGGCCCAGTCGAGGGAGCCCTTCGTGGCGATGATCGCCAGCTTCTTCTCGTCCATCGTGTCCTCCAAGCGGACCCCCCGGGGAGTCCGGCGTGTTCATGGGATGTCGAGCGCACGGCGTGCGAAGCGCCCGGTTTCGGGAGAGCGCCCAACTGGGCTCGGAGCTTGTGCTCGGTGCCCGGCGGGGCGTGCAGGCAGGGTCGGTCAGCTCTTCCTGATCAGGAAGTGGAACTTGCCACCGTCCTCCTTGGATTCCATCAGCTCGTTGCCGGTCTGCTTGCTGAACGCATCGAAGTCCTTGACGGACCCTGGATCCGTGGCGATCACGTGCAGGATCTGGCCTGCCTGCATGCCGTTTAGGGTCTTCTTCGCGCGCAGGATGGGCAGCGGGCAATTGAGGCCGCTGGCATCCAGTTCCTGATCGAATTCCGCCATTGTCGTCTACCTCCGCAGTCGGGTCGGGTGAGGGCAACGCCGCGGTATGCGGGGTTCCCCGCAGGGCAGGATGCCTGGACATGCTCAGTGCCGCTCTGGCACTCAGCGAAGAAACCGGGAGACCGCAGCTTCCGGCTCCGTGCCGATCTTGGCCAAGGGTCGCCAACCATCGGCTTCACCTTCAGCTCGCCGAATTAGTATTCCAGCAAGAGCAAAAATTCTTATTATCAGACAAGGACAAGGGTCGACGCAACTTGCGCCGATCCGCCGATCCGCCGATCCGCCGATCCGCCGATCCGCCAAAACCTCAGGGCAAGGACGTGGTCGCGCCACAGCTGCCGGCCATCGCCAGCGCCAACCGCGAGCGCGTCGCCGCCGTCAGGCGCCGCCATCAGGCGCTGTGTATACGCCCGATCTCATAGCCGTGCCGCGCCCAGGCGATGATGCCGCCGCGCAGGTTCAGTGCCTTGTCGTACCCGTGCTGGGCCAGGAACTGGCAGGCGTGGTAGGAGCGTGCCCCGCTGCGGCAGTAGAGTACGAAGTCCTGATCCATCGGCAGCTCGTTCGCGCGCACGGGCAACAGTTGCATCGGGATGTGCTTGGCGTTCGGGATCGCACCCTGGGCGACCTCCGCCGGGGTACGGATATCCACCAACAGGAGGTCTTCGCCGGCGGCGAGCCGCGCCTGGAGGGATTCTGAATCGATCTCGTTGACCACGAAAGCCCCTACACTTTGCCCAAGTATTTCAGTATATTAAAGAATCTTCACACCCAGAGCAACGCGCTGCCGGCAGATCCGGTGCCGCGCGGGCCCGGACGGGGCCAGCGCGCGAGCCTTTCCGGGCCTTCTTCGGACGCTGGAGACCGGCCCCGACGCACCCAACTTGCCCCAACTATCCACGCAGCATCGTTACCAATCGACGATGGGCCTACTTCCGATCTTCCTCGACGTCAAGAACCAACCCTGCCTCGTCGTCGGCGGCGGGCCCATCGCGCTGCGCAAGCTAGACAATCTCCGTCGCGCCGGCGCCCGCGTGCGCCTAGTCTCACCCGAGCTGGTGGAGGACCTGGTGCGGCGGGTCGGCGAGGACCCTGGCATCACCTGGTTCCAGCGCTGCTTTCAGGACGAGGACCTGCTGGATATCCGCCTCGCCGTCACTGCCACCGATGACCGCAAGGTCAACCGCCACATCGCCGCACTGGCCAAGGCCGCCAAGGTGCCGGTCAACGTGGCCGACCAGCCCGAGGACTGCAGCTTCATCATGCCGTCGGTGATCGACCGCTCGCCCGTGGTGGTGGCAGTCTCCACAGGCACCGCGTCTCCGGTGCTGGCCCGCATGATCCGCGCACGGCTGGAGTCGCTAGTGCCGGCCGGCTACGGGCGGTTGGCGGAGCTTTGTGCACGCTACCGGGACCGAGTGAAGGCCCGCTTCGAGCGCCAACGCGACCGCCGCCGTTTCTGGGACCGGGTGCTCCAGGGCGGCGTGGCCGAGCGGGTGTTCTCGGGTCAGCTACAGGAGGCGGACGCGGCGATGGAGCGGGAGCTGGCCGCCGGCGGGAACCCGAGCGAGCGGGGCGAGGTGTACCTGGTGGGCGCCGGGCCCGGCGATCCGGACCTGCTCACTTTCCGCGCGCTCAGGCTCATGCAGCAGGCGGACGTGGTGGTCTACGACCGCCTGGTGGCCAAGCCCATCATCGACATGGTGCGCCGCGACGCCGAGCACATCTACGTCGGCAAGGAGCGCAATAAGCACACCATGCGCCAGGAAGAGATCAACAAGCTCCTGGCGAGGCGCGCCAAGGAGGGCCACCGGGTGCTGCGCCTCAAGGGCGGCGACCCCTTCATTTTTGGCCGCGGCGGCGAGGAGATCGACACCCTGACCGCCGAGGGCGTACCCTTTCAGGTGGTTCCGGGCATTACCGCCGCCAACGGCTGCGCCTGCTATGCCGGCATCCCGCTGACCCACCGGGATTGCGCCCAGTCGGTCACCTTCGTCACCGGCCACCTCAAGGACGGCACCATCAACCTCAACTGGGCCCAGCTGGCCCAGCCCAACCAGACCGTCGTCTTCTACATGGGCCTCGTAGGGTTGCCGGTGATCGTCGCGCAGCTCATCGAGCACGGCGTCTCACCGGACATGCCGGTGGCCTTGGTGCAGCAGGGCACCACGCACATGCAAAAGGTCTACGCCGGCACGCTCAGCACCATCGTGGACCGCGTCGAGGCAGACCCGCCGGAGCCGCCCACCCTGATCATCGTCGGCAAGGTGGTGAGCCTGCGCGAGAAGCTCGACTGGTTCACGACCATCCCGGACCGCGAGCAGGGGGCCACCACCCCGCTGCTACCCGGCGACTGACCGGCCGCCGGCACTGCCTGAACCGACTTCGCCATGCGGTCCGCGCCATCCACCAGCCAATTCGGCGCCCGCCGGGCGCGCCTGGGGCAAGCCCGATGGTGCATCATCCCGGTGCTTTGGGCGCTACTGGCTTGGGCGCTGCTCCCCGGCGGCGCGCCGGCGCAGGGCGCCTTGGCGCCGGAGCGCCCGTCGCTGCGCCTCGGCGTCAGCGCCGGCGGGCCCCCGCTCGCCTTTTTCGATCGGGGCGTGCTACGCGGACTGACCATCGACCTCGCCCGTGCGTTGGCTGAGGCGCTGGACCGGGATCTGCAGGTACAGGAGATGCCCGAGGCGCGGCTGGTGGACGCGCTGCGCGGCGGGCGCATCGACCTGATGCTCTCCACACTGCCGCAGCCGGACCTCGACGCCCTGGGTCTCGCCGCCAGCATGGCGCTGTTCGAGACGGGCCAGATGGCGCTGATCCGTGCCGCGGATATCCGGCGCTTTCGCAGGCCCGTGGACATCATTACCACGACGGCAAGGGTTGGCTACCAGCAGGGCAGCGCTGGCGCCCGCTTCGTGCAGAGCAGCATGCCTGCGGCGGAGCGGCTACCCTTCGCCGACGCGGCGGACGGCATCGCCGCCCTGCGCGCGGGCGCGGTGGACCTGTTCATCCACGCGGCGCCAACCATCTGGGCGGTGGCGACGAACGCCGCCGAGGAGCAGTTGCTGGGCATCTTCCGGCCCCTCACCGAAGAGCGGGCCGCTTGGGCGGTGCGCGCGGAGGATCGGTTGCTTCTCAACGGGATCGATCTGGTGCTGGGCCAGTGGGACGACACGGGCAGGCTGAACCGCCTGGTCCTGCGCTGGATCCCGGTGCGCATCCAGGTAGCGGACTGACCGCCGCGCCCGAGCCGAACCGTCGTCCGGCACCACCCCAAGCCAGTCCGATGCATGCCCCTAACAGCGCACCCAGGACCCGCCCGCGCGAGCGTCGCCACTGGCGCGGACTGCTGGTGAACCTTGCCATGGTCCTCATCATCTTCTTCGGGGTGCAGTGGTACAAATCGCGTCCGCTCGCATCCGGCAGTGCGCCCCCGCTTGCGGCCACGACGGTGCGTGGCGAGCGCATGGACCTCGCGGGTTTGCGCGGCGCACCCGTGCTGGTGCACTTCTGGGCGACCTGGTGCCCCAGCTGCAAGTTGGAGGAGGGCAGCATCGACGCCCTGAGCCGCGACTATCAGGTCATCACCGTGGCGATGCAATCCGGGGGCGAGCGCGAGGTCGCGGATTATCTGACCGGGAAGGGGCTCGGCTTCGACGCCATCGCCGACCCCTACGGCGAGATCGCGACCCGATGGGGCGTGCGTGGCGTGCCGGCAAGCTTCGTCATCGACGCCACCGGCGACATCCTATCGCGCAACCTTGGCTACACGCCGGGCATGGCATTGCGCGGGCGGCTCTGGGCCGCGAGCGGTTCGCGCGCGGCAGCGGATGTGGCGACACCGGGCATGCGGGAGTGAGGCGCCCTGTCTCGGCCCCGATCCGGCTGAGTGCCCAAGGCGAGCTCTGTCGAGCGCAAAGGGTCTCGAAGTCCCTGCCCTGCTGCACTAGTCCTCGCTCGACTGGTCGCCGTCTGCCGCTGGATTCCAGAATCAGGGCCTTATCATTATAATGCGGCCATATAGGCAAGCGTCGATAGAGGAGCACTCCCATGCCTACTTACGATTATCGCTGCGAGACCAACGGCCGCGTCGTCGAGGTCAACCACCGCATGAGCGAGAAGCTCGCCACCTGGGGCGAGCTCTGCGAGCGCGCCAACCTGGACTCCGGGGACACGCCCGCCGATGCGCCCGTGCAGCGCCTGGCCACCGGCGGCAACCTGGTTGCCAGCAACAGCCTCGGTAGCGGCTTCGACCCGGCGCCCGCCTGTGGCGCCGGCGGCTGCGCGAGCGGCATGTGCGGGCTCAACTGATAGCCTCCGCGCCACCGAAGGCTCGGCGCAATGCCGGACGGCGGGGCTCCTGCCCCGCGTAATGCCTGCCCATGCGCGTGAGCAGCCAGCCAGTTCATGGCGTTGGACTTGGCATCGCGCTGCGCGTCGCCATCGCCGCGTCTTTCATGGCCCGCTTCCGGGCACCATTTGGCCGCCATCCGGGCGCTCGGGACGGACAGGGAGGATCAGGCGACGCTCTGGTAATACAGGTTTTGCGGGTGCTGGGCCTCGGCGAAGAAGTACCAGCGCTCCGCCACCAGGCCCAGGTACTGGGTCAGGAAGGCGGCGATGGGCAGCGTCGGCGACTGCAGCACATAGGAGGTGGCAATCAGGCACAAGGGCACGGGAAAGACCAAGACCAGGAAGCCGATGCGCACCAGCCGCAGCAGCTCGGGGCTCTGGTGGTGAAAGAACTCGCGCGTGTTGAAGGAACCGGCGGTGAAGCCCTGGGACCTCTGCACGATCTTCCGGTGGCGCACGCCGATGGCCGTCTGCAGGGTGCTCTTGCGCTTGAGCGTGCCGTTGCGAGCCAGCGATGCCAGGCGTGTGGCGAGCCCGAGCAGGGTGAAGATCACGGCCCAGGTGCCGTAGAAGCCCACCAAGTGGTTGCCGAGATAGGCCGAGAAGGCGGCCGCCAGCATGAAGCCGGACGCCATGCCGAGTAAGGTGAAATTGGCGATGGTATAGGGCGAGTGCCATTCCTGCAGGAACTTGACGCTGGCGTAGATCATGCCGGTGCAGACATAGAGCGCGAAAGCGGCGATGACGCCGGCGAAGCCGAGCACCATGGTGGCGTCGATCGGCAGGGCGCCATCGCCAACCACGATCCAGGGTTGGGTCCAGCCCAGCAGGTGAAACAGCCCATAGCAGAATATCAGGGCCATCATCACGGGCAGGACGATGACCTCCCGCGACAGCCAGGAGGTCTTCCATTTACTCGCCGCCCGCCAAGCGCGCTCCGGACGGCCGAGGTGGAAGAACGAGGCGCCGAGCCCGGCGATGAGCAACAGCAGCGACAGCGCGCTGCCGACCGCATAAAAGGTTGCACCTTGGGCCTTGATGAGCCTGATGCTGGCGTACAACTGCCCCGTGAACAGGGAAAGGAACAGGCCCTGACCGGCACCGATAAGCGTGGTCAGGAAGACGACGGAGAAGGCTGGATGCATTGCTTGAGGTCCTGGGGCTAGTGCAGCACGGCAGAGATGTCGAGACCGTTTCCGGTCGTTGTCGTTGTCGCAATCGTAATCGACCTGAGCGAGGCTCAGTTACGAGCCCGAGTGTCGAAGATGGATCCATGACCCCAGCCGGCGCGCTCTGGTACAGCGCCGCGGAGTCCCGAGGTCAATCGCCGTTCCGTTGAGCCGAAGCGGCGCGAAGCAGTGGGTCAGGCGCCTAGTGCAGCAGTGCGAATGTCCCGAGGCCGTCTCAGGTCGTGGTCGTGGTCGTGGTCGTGATCGCGGTCTCGTCCGTGCGGATATTCGACTACGATTGCGATTACGACAACGACAACGAGGGGATCCCGGTCTCGGAACTTCCGCAGCAAAGCACTAGTGCCCAACAACCTATTACCAGGCCACATCGTCGAGCGTCTCTTCGCCCGTATAGACCGTGATGTCTTCCTTGGTCAGCGGGTTGTCGGCACGCGTAAGCTCTTCCTCACCGATGTGTATGCGGGTCTTTATCCGAGGCAGGTAGTGGTTTGCGGGCTTGGTGCCCCATTCAGGCATCAGCGGATAGCCGCCGCGCTCGCGGATGGCCAGCGATGCCTCGGAGTCCGGGTCGTGCACGTCTCCGAACAACCTCGCGCTGGTCGGACAGGCCAGCACGCAAGCGGGCTTGCGCTCGCGCTCCGGCAGGGATTGGTCCGTGATCCGGTCGATGCAGAGCGTGCACTTCTTCATCACCTGCTGCTGCTCGTCCAGCTCGCGCACGCCATAGGGGCAAGCCCAGGAGCAGTACTTGCAGCCGATGCACTTGTCGTAGTCCACCAGCACGACGCCATTGTCCTCGCGCTTGTAGGACGCGCCCGTGGGGCACACCGGCACGCAGGGTGGCTCCTCGCAATGCAGGCAGGACTTCGGGAAGTGCACCGTCTCGGTATTCGGATAGCTGCCCACCTCGAAGGTCTGCACCCGATTGAAGAAGGTGCCCGTCGGATTGGCGCCATAGGGGTTCCCGTCCACCATGGGCCCGGCCCACCCGGAGGTGTTCCATTGCTTGCATGAGGTCACGCAGGCATGACAGCCAACGCAGACGTTTAGATCTATGACGAGGGCGAGTTGAGTCATCGAGAGACCTGTTGCTTGAGACCATCGCTGCGGCGCCCCTTCACCGAAGCGGGAAGTGCGTGGTGCGGAGTCAGAAGTGCGCGGGGCGGCGGCGCGAGTGCTGATTATTGCTTGGAAGTTGCGCCTTTACGGTTGATGCTGGCTCGCTGACCACCAAGCAGGCGACCGAAACGGAAGCGCGCCGAACCTGATCACGAAGAGCGCAATCCCCCGCACGCGCGTCTTGACTGCCGACCGGATAGCTCTCACAGCCCATTATCCGCGCTTGTTGGCACGCGATGGCAGCCGCGAAGCGCTCGCTGCGACCCAATCGGTCCACCAGCCTTATCGTCGACAATTCAGCGATACTGCAACTCCATGCCTGGACTCGCACCTCGCACTACTTCCTCCCAAACACCCCCGCGACATAGGCCTGCCATCGCGTCCGCGGTCGCACCGCCTGCCCGGGCAGCGGCGTCATCGGCGTGAATTGGGGCTCGGTGACCTGCTGTCCCTGCGGGCCTTCGGCCTTGTCGATACGCACACGCAGATCGAACCAAGCGGCCTGACCCGTGATGGGGTCGGAGTTCGAGTAGTGGCGGCCCGCCCCTTCGTTCGGCAGCTCCTCGCCGATCAGGTGGTTCAGCAGGAAGCCCTTCTTGGACTCGTCCGCGTCGGGCGAGAGCCCCCAAGCGCCCGCGGCCTTGCCGATGGCGTTCCAGGTCCAGACGGTGCCGGGCTCCACGGCCTCGGAGTAGCGACACATGCACTTGACCCGGCCTAGGTGGGATTCCACCCAGATCCAGCCGCCGTCCTCGATGCCTTGGGCGATGGCGAGCTTCGGGTTCACGAACAGGTAATTGTGGCTGTGGATCTGCCTGAGCCACGCATTCTGGCTGTCCCAGCTGTGATACATGGCCATGGGCCGCTGGGTCAGCGCGTTCAGCGGGTAGCGGTTGCGGTCCACCAGCTGACCCTCCAGCGGCTCGTACCAGAAGGGCAGGGGGTCGAAGAAGGTCTCGACGCGCTCACGCAGGTGATCCGGCGGCTGGCGGCCGGGCCGCTTGCCCTGGGCCGCGGCGCGGAAGCGCTGCAAGACCTCGGAGTAGAGGTGCAGCGTGATGGGCTCCGCCCAGCGCGTCAGTGCATGCGCGCGAGCCCAGTGCAGATAGCCCTTGTTCCAGTTGCGCATGTACTGGTAGCTGCGCGGCAGCTCGTGGTGGAAGAAGCAGCCATTGGCGGCGTAATGCTCCCACTGCCGTGGGTTGGGCTCGCCCTTGAGGTACTTCTCGCCGAACTTGCCGCGCCAGCCGGCCAGGAAGCCGATGCCGGATCCGGGTGAGGTCTCGAAGTTGACGATGAAGTCCGGATAGTTGCGGTACTTCGGCGTGCCGTCCTGCCTGACGAAGGCCGGCAGCTTGAGCCGCCCGCCGAGCTCGATGAGCACGTCCTGGAAGGGGCGGCAATCGCCTTTGGGTGGCAGCACCGGCAGGCGCACCGAGTCCACCGGGCCGTCGAACTCGGAAATGGGCCGGTCCAGCATGGACAGCACGTCGTGCCGCTCCAGGTAGGTGGTATCCGGCAGCACCAGATCGGCGAAAGCGACGGTCTCCGACGCGTAGGTGTCGCACACCACCAGGAACGGGATCTTGTACTCGCCGTTCTCGTCCGTGTCGCTGAGCATCTCCCGCGCGGCCTTGGTGTTCATCGACGAGTTCCAGGCCATGTTGGCCATGAACAGGAACAGGGTGTCGATGGGATAGGGATCGCCCCGCCAGGCGTTGGTGATGACGTTGTGCATCAGTCCGTGGGCCGCCAGTGGGTACTCCCAGCTGAACGCCTTGTCAAGGCGCACGGGATTGCCGTCGTCGTCAACGAACAAATCCTCCGGCTGCGCCGGCCAGCCGAGCGGCAGGCCATCCAGCGGCGCCTCCGGCTGCACCGCATCCGGGTGGTTGGGCGGCTTCGGACAGGGGGGGATGGGCTTCGGAAAGGGCGCACGGTGGCGGAAGCCACCCGGACGGTCGATGGTGCCCAGCACCGTCATCAGGATGGCCAGCGCGCGAATGGTCTGGAAGCCGTTGGAGTGTGCCGCCAGCCCGCGCATGGCGTGGAAGGCGACGGGGTTGCCGGTGACGGTGTCGTGCTCCCTGTCCCAGCAATCGGTCCAGCGGATGGGCAGCTCGATCTTATGATCGCGGGCAGTGACGCCCATCTCGTGGGCCAGCCGCCGGATGGTGCTTGCCGGGATGCCGGTGATGTTCTCGGCCAACGCAGGCGCGTAGGGCTCGACGCGCTCCTTCAGCAGTTGGAACGACGGCTTCACGGAGGTGCCATCCGGCATGGTGTAGCCGCCCATCAATCGCGGGTCGGCGCCCTCGGTGCGCGCGAGCACTGGTGCCTGCCGGTTGCGCTCCCACCAGAGCTTGTTCTCTGGGTCCATGCAACCCTCGACGATCTCGGCGTTCGGGTCGCGGTAGAACATGCCGTGGTCGTCGCGGCTCGGGTCGTCGATGACCAACTCCGCGGCGTTGGTGTACTGGACCAGGAACTCGCGGTCGAACAGGCCGAGCTTGATGATCTCGTGGATCAGCGCCAGGAAGAGCGCACCATCGGTGCCGGGCCTGATGGGCACCCACTCGTCGGCGATGGCCGAGTACCCGGTGCGGACCGGATTGATGGACACGAAGCGCCCGCCGCGGCGCTTGAACTTGCTGATCTGTATCTTGAGCGGGTTGGAGTGATGGTCTTCCGCGGTGCCGATCATCACGAACAGCTTGGCCCGCTCGAGGTCCGGACCGCCGAATTCCCAGAAGGACCCACCGATGGTGTAGATCATGCCGGTGGCCATGTTCACGGAGCAGAAGCCGCCGTGGGCGGCGTAGTTCGGCGTGCCGAACTGCTTGGCGAACATGCCGGTCAGCGCCTGCATCTGGTCGCGGCCGGTGAAGAGCGCGAACCGCTTGGGGTCGGTGGCTCGGAGCTTGCCGAGGCGCTCCGCCAGCATACCCATCGCGTCGTTCCAGGAGATCTCCTCGAACGCCGAGTCTCCGCGCTTGGCGCCCGGCCTGCGTCGCAACGGCTTGGTGAGGCGCGCCGGGGATACCTGCTTCATGATGCCGGAGCTGCCCTTGGCGCAGATCACGCCATGATTCAGCGGGTGGCTCGGATTGCCCTCGATGTAGCGCACCTGGCCGTCGCGCAGGTGCACGCGGATGCCGCAGCGGCAGGCACACATGTAACAGGTCGTCTGCTTGACCTCCGTGTGGCCGTTAGCGTGATCGGTGTGGGCGGCGGGGTCTTGCATGGCGACATCCGGGGGCAGAGGTTGCATTGATCTGGGTCATGCACAGAATTCGCGCATTCTAATGTTCTGCGGGCGATCTTATGAAGCCTTGCTGCCCAATCAAGGACATGGATCACGTGGTTTTGCCGCGGCGGCCCCGCGCTAACCGCGTCTCTCCAGATGGTTTCCACCAAGAAGTCAGGGGTAAGTGCCTAGGGCCGAGCCGGTGTGGACGCGGCGCTGGAGCCCTGTGAAGGGCGCGACGACGCTCGAGCGTCGTCGCGATCATGATTCATCGGGCTTGGTCGCTCCCGGGGGGAGCGGCGCCGCTGGGAACAGCGGGCCGGCCGTTACCTCGATGTCGTGCACGTCCGGGTATACCAGCTGTCCATAGGGCATGCTGACGAAATGGCCCTGGATATAGTCGACGCCGATGTCGTAGAGACGGGCCAGCAACGCGGCGTTGTCCACCGCCATGCCGATGACCTTGACGCCGTTGTTCTGGGCGCAGAGCACGACCCGACGCGCGTCGCTCTGCTTGATCTTGCCGGCCTCCAGTTGCTCCAGCAGGCGTGTATCCAGCTTCACCTGCGTCAGCCATTTCAGATGCCGGCCGAGCCGCGGGCAGTCCTCCGAGCCAAACTCCTCCAATAACATTTTGTGTCCATGCTGCCCCAGGCACTCCGCCAGCGGCGCGAGCGTCTCGGGGGCGTCGAGGCTCTCGTTGCGGATCTCGATGACCAGCGACTCCGGGCGGATGTTGGCCTTGTCGACGGCGTCCAGGATCGCCTGGACGATCGCCGGCTCAGATAGCGTAGTGGGCGACAGGTTGATGTAGAAGCGCGTCGGCATCCGGTTCGTTTCTTGCACCCGCGCGAGAATCGGCAAGGCGCGCCGAAACACCCAAAGGTCAAGGTGCCCGAGCCACTGGTTGCGGGCGATGGCCGGGAAGAACCGCCGCGGCGGCAGCACGAGCCCGTTCTCGTCGCGCAATCGCGACAATACCTCGAACAGGGCCCATTGCTCGCCTAGCTTGCTCAGCGGCACGATGGGCTGATACTCGAGGGTCAGTCCCCCCGCCTCGATGCGCGACCTGACCATCTCATCGTCCAACTCCGGCAGCGTCGGCGTGGCGCCCGTGTCGCCGACGCTGACAGAATCGGTGAATTCTCGCACGGCACCGGCATCGATGGGCGGTGTGCCGCCCAGGGGATCGCCACCGGCCCGCACCTGTGCATGCTCGGCCACTGGGGCGGGTCCGCCCCGAGCCGCTGCGTCCTGCTTGACGGCCGTGCTGCTCAGATCGGTGATCTTTGCCACCGACACCCGCCTCTTGCCGTCGGCGCCTTGCTGTTGAAGCTGCCGCAACTGCTTGCGCGCGCTGCCGGCGGCGAGCTCGCGCGCGGCAACTGCGGCAAGGTGCTCGCGGTCGCCGTAGGCCACGACATCGGCGGCACCGCGTGCCGCGGCGTCGGCCGGGGTCAACAGACTGAACGGGGCACGCAGCAGCACTACCGACGCCGTCAGACGGTCGGCGCACTCCACAAGCCGCCGGTCCATGGCGAGGTCGTAGAAGCGCGCGGCGTCGCAGAGCAGCAGATCCCATCGCTCCGGGCGCATCAGCAGGGCCTTCGCGGCGGGCGCGTCCGGGGCGATCATGTAATCCAGTTCCACTTTCGCCAACAGCGCCGCGTCGCCTATGCCCAACTCACCGGGCCGCACACCGACACAGAGCACTTGATGGATCGCGTTCATACTTGCGCCACCGGGTTCATATCGCCTCTTCGCCTCTTTGCCCTCGCGCCCTCAGCGTCGTCGCTGTTCGGCGCCCCCTGGCCGATCGGACGCGTCCACTTCGCCTTCACCCCGCTGCTCACGGAAGTCGGCGATCATGGTCTGCCACATTTCCCAGGGCCTGGCCATCGTCCCCACCAGCAGGCGGCTGTAGGCGTACGCCAACACCGCCGGGAACAGGGCCAAGCCCAGGAAGCCGATCCAGACGACGGTTGACTCGGTGGGGCTCTGGACCGCGCGCGCGTAGTTTTGCAGCGCCCACAGCGCCAACGCCTGCACGGTTGCGGCCCCTTCCGCGAAGACCCGCACCAGCCCGCAGGCGACCTCGGGCGGGCGAATCCCCAACTCCACGACTTCCTGCCAGCGGAACCCCAAATAGTCGGCCGCCGGCTCGAAGACATGCCCCAGCATGATCAGGGTCCAGATGATCGCCACGCTCATGAGCATGGCCCAATGGCGACCCATCGCAAAGCGCAGCTGCCGGCGCACCGACTGGCCGGCGGCGCCAGCGAGCCGAGGAACGACCAGCGCCAGCAGCAACAGATCGCCATAGAACAGCGACCAGTCGCGCGGCTGCAACAGCAGCACCCCGACCGTCAGCGCCAATCCCAGAACCGCGGACAGCAGGACCTCCCGCAGCAAAAGCATGCCGGGGCCGTGCAGCAGCCGCAGCAGCCGCGCTTCCCGTCGGATGCACGCACTCACCATGGCACGCCGATGCAGGAAGGCGCTCTCGCTGCCGGCCATCAGCAAGACGCCGCTCACGAGTGTATGGATGGCGATCACGGCTGGACAACCCAGCCACGGGGCGTTGAACGCCCAGAAGAGCAACACCAGCCACAGCACCGACATGGTGAGCAGCCGCATACAGATTGCGCAGGCGGTAGGACGATGTGTTGTCATCTTCGGACGCGCCGGGTCAGAAAAACTCCTTAAGGCGATTGCCGGAAACAAACATACCGAATGGCGCAGGATTTTCGCTCGCCTTCAAGGAGGGGCAGCGGGCGCATCGTCGAGC
Source organism: Chromatiaceae bacterium (assembly GCA_028277905.1). GTDB lineage: Bacteria > Pseudomonadota > Gammaproteobacteria > Chromatiales > Chromatiaceae > Thiohalocapsa. Next base: position 19,235 of record JANQFI010000190.1, read on the forward strand.
TCTGTGCCCGCTGCCGCGACGCAGAAGACGGGCGAAAGGACAAGCCAGGCGGTCTGTTTGTTGACAGAAATCGCCTCAGTACCGGTGCTCGGAGGCAGCCCGCGAACGAGCG
>JANQFI010000192.1 GCA_028277905.1 Chromatiaceae bacterium
TATATATTATCCATATTACATGCCTACAATAATGACCCAGATCAGACACTTCCTAAACGATTTCAGATCTGTAGGCGAATAGCGGCTGGAAGATCCGTCCGACCAAAACCCGGTTCAGCATTAGGATATTGTTGTCAGGGAGGCTGGCAGAACCTCCGAAATTGCCTACCCTTGGAAGTGTAAGCTAGCCGAGGGTCGAGGAAGATGTTCGAAGCTTCTGCCGACTCTGACTTGAGCCCAGCGGCGACCGCTTCGCCAGCGGCAGTCCGATGAAGGCGGCTAGGCGCCTGGAGCGGGCGCAAGCGCTCGCGGCGGCGGCAGACTGCCGCGCGGCGGGGCAGCGCGAGCGCGCAGCGGCTGCCGCCGTCGGGCGCCCGCGCAGCACCTTGCGGGGATGGGCCGAGGCGCAGGTCGCCGCGGCGGAGGTGCCCGCAGCGTTGGCGGCGTGCTGCGCCACGGTGGCGGGCGTGCGCGGGCTGCCTCGGCTGGTCTTGGCGATGCAGTGCGTCATCACCCTGCGCGCCGGCAGCGGTGTGCGCTTGGTCTGCGAGCTGTTGGAGCTGAGCGGCTTGTCGGCGCTCCTTGGCGCCTCCTACGGCAGTCAGCAGGGGTTGAGCGCAGCGCTGGAGCAGGCCGTCATGGCGGTCGCCGGCGAGCAGCGCGCGGTACTGGCAGCGGGCATGAGACCGCGCGCGGTGGCGGTGTGCGAGGACGAGCGCTTCCAGCCGGCGATCTGCTTGGTCGCGCTGGAGCCGGTGTCGGGCTTCATCGTGCTGGAGCAGTACGCCGCCGACCGCACGGCCGCGACCTGGACGCAGGCCCTGCGCGCCGCCTGTGCGGGCTTGCCGATCACGATGGTGCCGGGCACGGCCGACGCGGCGACGGCGCTGTGCCGGCATATCGCGCAGGATCACGGCGCCCATCACGCTCCGGATCTGTGCCATCTGCAACACGAGGTCGTCAGGGCGACCGGTCTGTCGTTGGCGCGCGCGGTACCTGAGGCCGACGCCGAGGTCGCAACCGCCGAGGCGCCGCTGCAGGCCGAGCGCGCGGCCGCGCAGGCGTATCGCACGCAACGCCAGGGCCCGGGGCGCCCACCGGCGTTGGCGCAGCGCATTCGCGACGCCCGCGCCACGTTGGCGCGCGTCACCGTGGCGCGCAACCAGGCCCAGGCCCGCCAACGCGAGGCGCACGCGCTGATCCGCGCCCTCGGCGAGGCCTAGCATCCCGACGACCTCGAACGGGCCGAGGCGCAACCGCCCGAGCGCCTGGCCGCTCGCCTGGAGGGCAGTTGGCAACAGCTCGCCGCGATCGCCCGGGCGGCCGATCTGCCGGCACGGGCGCGGGCACAGGTGCAGCAGGCCCAGCGCCTGACCACCGCGCTGCTGGCGACGATGACCTGCTTCTTCGCCACCATCCAGCAGCAGATCGAGGCACTGAGCTTGGCGCCGGCCATCGAGCAGGCCGTCCGCGCACCGCTGATCCCGGCAGTCGACATCGAGCGCGTCGCCGCGCGCAGCAGCCGCGCCGAGGCACGCACGCACCTGCGCGCCTTGAGCGCCCAAGGCCTCGAGTCCCGGTTGGCGCCGGACCATCCGATCCCGGCGCTCGACACCGAAACGCGCGCCCACATCGAGCAGGTCGCCAGCGACTGCGCGGGCCTGTTCCAACGCTCCAGCTCCGCAGTCGAGGACCGCAACGGCCAGCTCTCGCGCTATCACCATGGCCGTCATCGCCTGAGCGACCGCAAGCTCGCCGCACTCACGGCCGTGCACCATTGCCATATCCGTCGCCCCGACGGCACCACCGCCGCGGCGCGCTTCTGCGGCCGTGCGCCGCCGCCGCTGTTCGCGCAGCCCATCGCCCGCGTGCCGCTCCCGCCGCGGCCGCGCCGACGACGACCGCCGAAGCCGAAGCTCCCCTACCTGACCCCGCTCGCCGCATGACAGGGGTGGTCGGAGTTATGATCAAGGCCAGCGTCTCCTCCAGCGCGCTGCAAGACAAAGGTTCCCGCTCCGCACGCCGCAACGGCCGGCCAGGCTGTCGCTGACCTCCTTCATCGGTGGCAACTTCTGCGATCCGGTCAATATGAAGCGGCCGTTGCGTGCGCGCTGAGGGTCGATCTCGACCTTGAGGCGGCGGAACAGCCCTGGTGCATGCTCGACCGCGTCAATCACCACTGGCGGCGGATACTCGGCAAGCAAGCGACCCTTCAGACACCCCGCCCAAGAATCTGCTCCAGAGAATGCAGAATTAGGAGATTATGTCCGGATTTGCCGTAAATCGCTGAGGGGGTCTGAACAGTTCGGCAAGAAAAGGGTCTGAGTCCTGTTCGGCGAACCGGGCGTCAGCGGGCAGGTCCAAGCTAAGGTACGAATAGTCCAGAACATTGCACAATCAAGACGACCACCTAACCCAAGGGCCATGGGCGGGCCGGGAATCATCGTCAAGACTCAGCAGGCCGGGCACATGGGCAATCCGCGGTTTCGCCGCAAGATCCTCGGTACTCACGCCGTATCGGAACCGCAGCTCGCCGCCGCGAAGCAAGTAAACGGAAGGGTTCAAGGGTCTTCGTAGTCGAACCGCTCGAAGATCGGCTTGCAGCGCTTGTGGATGCGACGCGCCTGCCGGCTCGTGAGATCCGCCCGCCAGCGGCCGATGCTCTGGTTGTGGATCGACGGGTTGGCAGCGACCTTCGGGTCCTCGACGCCCCGCTGGCGCGCCCGAGCGTTGAAGGATTCGATCATCTCCTGTTCGAATTCCTCGCCGAGGAACCCCATCAGCCGGGCCAGTTCCTCGGTCGGTCGCGTCGTCAGGTCCTCGTAGCGTAGGATAAGCGACCGTTCCGGGTGCTGGTCCGCAAAGCGCGTGCCGGCGTCGGTGTAGTCCCGATACACCTGGATCCGGCCATCGAGCTCTGGCGGCAGGGTCTTCTTGAAGACAACCTCAAGCATCGACGCCAGCGTATCGAGGGGATTCCTCACCATCAGCACGAATTGAAAACGTCCCTCCAACAGCTGATCCCACTGTTTCAGGAAGACCACGTTTTCCGGGTTCTTGTCGGCCCAGCGCGCTTTGCCGAGCTTGGCGGCGGCGATTTCATGGCCACGCACGAACGACCCGCCAAAAACCGCGAGCATCTCGTCCTCATCGAGGCCCATCAGCCGGGCGGTTCGGAAGAATCGGATGTTGGCGAGGTCGTCCACCATATAGTCGCCGTACAGATCCCGGAAGAACTTCACTTCCGGGGGGCAGTGGATTCGGCTGTGGGCATCGAGGATGCGCCGCAGAAGACTGGTGCCGGTCCGGAAGCAGCCACCGATGATGATGGGGAGCGGGGAGAGATCGCCGATTCCAGGGGCATGGTCGTTTGGGGTCACGGCGATCGGTCTCCTCTGTCAGGTTTCGGTACCGACGGCTTCTAGCCGAGCTCGCGCAGCAGCCGTCTGGCCACTCGGATGACGCGCTTTGCTCGTTCCTCGCAACTACGCTGCTACCCCAGCTCGGCAAGCCCCTCGCGCAACTGCCGCGCTCGCGGCCAACGGCTCGGCGTTCTGCGCGCAGCTGCGCCAACTCCGTCTCGGCGTCTTCTGGCGGAAGGGACGTCTTCTGGCTAACGGGTTGCATCGCGTTGCTCAGACACAGCATCAGGTTACACCCTTAACCCGAGATTTGGCAACGGGTCACGAATAGTCACCCTCTTAGAAGGTCTGCAGGACGTCTATTTCGAATGGAACGCAGAACCGCAAAGCCTATTCCGTGCCGCTTTGGCTAACGCGCTCGCCTCGCTACTTGCTCTTCCAAAGAATGCCGTCATGTTCCAGCATTTATTACCTTTTGGGGCCTCCCTAAATGCCTTCGACCTCCCTCGGGTCCTGCCGGTAAGGATCGATGAAGACGATTTCGGACGCCTGGCCGCGTCAGATGGTGAATGCCTCTTCGATACCGCTGTTCTCACCGTTGCGAGGCTGTCCGCCCCCGGGTGAATACGCCCTCTCCTGTTTGCGTATGCTCGTCGGTTCTACGCATTTCGACGAGGCTCTCGCCGGTACGGCCTCACTAGCCCTGTGCCGCACCGATGCGGGTAGCTTGCCGACGCGTCTTGAGCTGTTGCGGGGATCTCAGGCGGCTATGCTTCGCACCTATGACCCCGATGACGAGGCTCGCCGTGGAAGTAACCGAAGGCTTCGTCATGGAGCGCGTCGAGCAGGCGGACTATCTGCGCGGCAAGGGTTGCCAGGAGGCCCAGGGATATCTCTAAGGCAGGCCGAATCCCAGGGGAGCGCGCGGACCTGTTCAACCCGTCCTGGTTCAGCGTGCGGCGCCTGCACCGGACACGGATAAGGGGTCGAGGTAGCGAACGCCCGCGACGCGCTTGCACTCGTCGTCCAGGTCGCAGATGGGGCCGGCGCGCTCTATGGCGAGCGCGGCCAAGTGTGTCACCGCGGAAAGATGTGTCACCGTGAAGAAAACAATACGCTCAGGATGAGCTGCACCTTCGCCCCGCGAAGCACAGGATCGAGGAGAGTCTGGGATCGAGCTCACGGGATCTGACGTCGGTCCAAGGCTACCGCCAGCGCCGCTGACGGCCGCAGCAAATGCCATAAGCCTGTTGGTCTTCCATGTTTCAGAATGGCCATACCCTTACCCATAGGGCTAGCGAGGCCCTGCCTCAGACCGACGAGCCATGATTTTGCTGCGCCGCACACAAAACTTGACTCATTTGTAAAGATGGCCGTCACTCAAGGATTTCTAGTCGTCCCTGCGCCCAGGCTCGGGGGCGAGCACGAAAGCCATAGTTCTTAGGAAAGCCATAGTTCTTAGGGTTGAGTAAGCCGCCGAGGGTGGCGACCCGCTGAGCTGTCCGGTCGTGTCCCCGATGGGGACCGGCTCTGGCCAGCGTTGCGCCGCACGATAGTCCGCCTCGGTGCGCGGCCGTCAGCCTGCGCCATCGGCGGCGGCGATGATCAGGACCCTGCAACTGCTCTTGCGCCGCCGCGGCGCCGTCAGGGCAGGCTGATGCGTCGCATGATGCCGTCCTTCAGCGTCCAGTGCTTGAGGCCGGCGCCGATGTGCAGCACCAGCAGGGCCACGATCGCGACGCCGCCATAGAGGTGGAATTGGAACAACTGCGCGCTGAGCGCATCGTTCTTGCTGATGAAGCCCGGCAGGGTCCAATCGAAGAACTGCACCGGGTAACCGCCGGCGGCCGTGGCCAGCCAACCGCCGATAGGCAGACCCAGCAGCAGCAGGTACAACAGCAGGTGGATACCACCGGAGAGGATCTTCTCCGGTCCGGTGAGCGGCGTTTCGTAGGCAGGCGGCGGCGACACGCGCCGCAGTACCAGCCGCAGCACCATCAGGAGCAGGAGCAGGATGCCGAAGCTCTTGTGATAGGTATAAAGTTGGTTGGTGGTCTGCTCGCCAAAGGTGTCCACTACACCCTGGTACCCGAGACCCCAGAAGGTGAAGCCCATGGCCAGCAGGCCGACGAGGATGAGGGCAATGAGCCAATGCAGCAGGCGCTGCGCCATGGTGTAACGATAGATGGCTGCCATGGATTGCTCCTTTGAGCTTGGGTAGCTTGAAGACAGGGGCCGCGGCACGCTCGCGCGGCTCACCAGCGCACACGACTGCGGAAGGTTGCGGCTAGAGCCTCGTTCGCAATCCGCCCGCGATGCGCAATCCGCCCGCGATGCGCAATCCGACGGCCGCAAGGGCCATCCTCAGGCGGCACGCCGCAGCGCAAGCCGCGCCTCGCGTCGCCGGTCGAGTGGCCCCATGTTGCGCCGCATTGTTATCGGGAGCCGCTCCATGTCCGATTCCACCCTGCCCGCAAGCCGCCTACGTGAAAGCCTGGGCTATCTGAACTGGCTCTATAACCCGTTCCACGGGCTCGACGCGAGCGGCATCTACGACCTGCTTGCCACCAGCTCTCCCACCGAGCGCGGGCTGTACTTCAACCTCGGCTACTGGCGAGAGGCCACCGACCTTGATGCCGCCAGCGACGCGCTGGCCATGCTGGTGGGCGAGACCGCCGCCCTCGACCCGGAAGACCGGGTACTCGACTGCGGCTTCGGCTTCGGCGACCAGGACATCCTCTGGGCGCAGACGCTGAAGCCCCGCCACATCGTCGGCCTGAACATCACCGGCTCTCAGGTCGAGCTGGCGCGCCGGCGCGTGGCCAAGCTCGGGCTCGATGGGCGGATCGACCTGCGCCTGGGCTCGGCGACAGACATGCCCATCGACTCCGCGAGCGTGGACAAGGTCGTCGCCGTGGAGTGCGCCTTCCACTTCCGCACACGCGAGGTGTTCCTTCGCGAGGCCTGGCGGGTGCTCCGGCCCGGCGGCCGGCTGGTGCTCGCGGACATCGTCCCCGCACCGGCCGTGAGCGGCTTCCCGGCGCGGCTTGAGCAGCGCATCTCCTGGCGGCTGGTGGCCGGCAAGTTCGCCATCCCGCCCCAGAACGCCTACACCCGGCCCACCTATCACTCGAAGCTTGCCGTGAGTGGCTTCGAGCAGATCCGCGTCGAGTCCATTCGCGAGCACGTCTATGCGCCACTGCACCGATTCCTGGCCGAGCATCCGCAAACCCTGGCGCGACTGCACCCGATGGCACGGCTCCCGGCGCGGCTAGCGCTCCGCTTCGAGGCTACCAGCGTCTACCGCGGGCTCGACTATGTGCTGGCGAGCGCGATGAAGCCGCAGCAGCTGCTCGGCCGAAGCCGCAGGCGCCCATGACGGGCCTGCGCTTCGAGCCCATCGGCATCGCCCGGACGCCCTTCACCGACAAGTTCGGCATCCCGCGCCAGCCACGGCTGGTCGATGCCCCCGGGCGCATCCTGCTCGCTCCCCCTTATGCCCGCAGCGAGGCCTTCGCCGGACTCGAGGGCTTCAGTCATGTCTGGCTGCTCTGGGCCTTCCACGACGACTGTCTGACCGCCGGCTGGAAGCCGACGGTGCGCCCGCCGCGGCTTGGCGGGCGCCGGTCGGTGGGCGTCTTCGCCAGCCGCGCGCCCTACCGGCCCAACCCCATCGGCCTGTCCGCGGTGGCCCAGCACGGGCTGGTGCGCGACGCCGACGAGCTCGCACTCGCCGTCTCGGGCCTAGACCTGCTGGACGGTACCCCTGTGCTGGACATCAAGCCCTATGTCCCCTACGCCGACGCGCTGCCCGACGCCGCCGGCGGTTTCGCGCGGTTCCCGCCCGACCATCGGTTTCAGGTGTGTTTCACGGTGGCCGCCGCATCGGCGGTCTCCGCGCGAGACCCGAATGGTGGCCTACGCTTGCGGGCGCTGATCGAGCAGGTCATCGCCCAGGACCCGCGACCCGGCTATATGGACAGCTACCCGGAACGCAATCGCTTCGGCTTCCGGCTGTACGATTGCGATATTCGCTGGCGCATCGACGGGACCACGGCGGTCGTCGAGACTTGCACGCAAGACCCGGAGCCTTGATGACGGCCAGGCTCGTCGAGCCACGCCATCCAGCCTGGCTCCCGTGGCTCAAATAGACCGTCTACGGACTCCGCGCCGACAGTACCCTGCTGTTCCTGCTCACCGAAAGGCAGTGCGGGACAGCTGGCTCGATGGCTAGGACGCGACCCTGTGGGTTCGGTGCTTTGCCGCCATCGAGCCGAGCACCGTCGCCATCGAGGCGCCGGGGAGGGACGACGGCGCCGACTCGGCCACGGCGAGCGCGACGGCTGAAAAGCCCAACCGCATCGGTTAAAGTGTCGTGATGACATTCACGCCCGTGCCGCGCCTAGCCCCTAAGCCACGGCACGCCCCACGGAGACCTCCGATGGCCGCTCGAGACCTGATCGCACCGTCCATCCTGTCCGCCGACTTCGCCAAGCTCGGCGAGGAAGTCGACAACGTGCTCGCCGCCGGCGCCGATATCGTCCACTTCGATGTCATGGACAACCACTATGTGCCCAACCTGACCATCGGCCCGCTGATCTGCGGTGCCCTGCGCAAGCACGGCGTCACCGCCCCCATCGACGTGCACCTGATGGTGAAGCCGGTGGACCGGATCATCCCGGACTTCGCCAAGGCCGGCGCCACCTACATCACCTTCCACCCTGAGGCCAGCGAGCACATCGACCGCAGCCTGCAGTTGATCCACAGCGAGGGCTGCAAGGCCGGCCTGGTGCTCAACCCGGCTACGCCGCTGTCCCACCTCGAATACGTCATGGACAAGCTGGACATGGTGCTGCTGATGTCCGTGAACCCCGGCTTCGGCGGCCAGAGCTTCATCCCCTCCGCGCTGGGCAAGCTCCGCCGAGTCCGCGAGCTGATCGACGCCTCCGGCCGCGACATCCGCCTGGAGATCGACGGCGGCGTCAAGGTCGACAACATCGCCGAGATCAAGGCCGCCGGCGCCGACACCTTCGTCGCCGGCTCCGGGATCTTCGGCAAGGCCAAGCATTCCGACCCGAACCGCTATGACAGCATCATTCGGCGGATGCGGGAGGCGCTGGGGTCGGTGGATGGTCTTAAGGTAGCCGCCTCCTGAACGCCCACCGCAATCACTAGGATGTACAGGTCATAATAACCGACCTGCGATGTTGCCCAGTCGTGATCCATCGAAAACCTGCGGCCAACCAGTTATCTGCCGGGCGTCGCCTCGCAATCAGTGCCGGTCTTCGGAAATCCGGCTTTCCCATGGAGCTCGTGATGCGTTTGACACGACATCCCGATCTCACTCGTGACGAGCTCAAGGATTAGCGGATGCATAGGCATGGCCTGTGCTTCCTGAACAACGCGGATGCGATGGGTGCCAAGAGTTATGTACAGTCGCACACGCCGGATACGCGACTGACCGGAAGCCTGAGCGCGTCGAGAGGAATGCTATCTAACTGCTGACGACGGAGCAGCAACCGCATGACGCGCGCATTCGATCCGCAGATGGTCTTGATCGATCTCGACGGCACACTCGTGGACAGCGTGCCCGATCTTGCCCGCAGCGTCGATGAGATGCTGGCGTCGCTCGGTCGCCCGCCGCGCGGCGAGGCGGCGGTGCGCGACTGGGTCGGCAATGGGGTGGAGCGGCTGGTGCGGCGCGCGCTGACCGGAACCCTGGACGGTGAGCCGGATCCGCAAGACTTCGATCAGGCATATCCGGTGTTCCTGGAGCGCTATACCTCGTACAACGGCGAGCGGTCGCGGCTGTATCCCGGCGCAGGGACCGCCCTGGAACGGCTGCTTGCGCGGAGCATGCGAATCGGTTGCGTCACCAACAAGGCGGCGCGCTTCACCGAGCCACTGCTCGCGACGCTGGGTGTCGCTGAGCACTTCGGCATCGTCGTCAGCGGCGACACGCTTGCCGAGAAGAAGCCGAGCCCGCTGCCGTTGCTGCACGCGGCCGAGTATTTTGGCGTCACACCGGCAGACGCGTTGATGGTGGGTGACTCCATCAGCGACGTGAAGGCCGCGCGTGCCGCGGGCTTTCGCGTGGTCTGCGTCAGCTACGGTTACAATCACGGCCGCGACATCCGCGACGCAGAACCGGATGCGGTCATCGATTCCCTGGCGCAATTGGATGGATTGCTCGCAGCACGGACGGCTTGACCGCCGGCACTGGCCGGGCGCATTCAACGACACGACGACCGCGGCACTTGGCCAGACCAGACCCGAGCCGAAGCAACGGGACAAGACGGCAGATGATGACTGAAGATCGCCCAGACGAGATGACGCGCGGATGCCGATGGCGTAGCTGACGCTGCCAAGCTCGAGCATCCCGGTTTCCGTCCGTCTGGAGCGCCTCCAATGACCCCTGAGAGCTTCGCCGCCCTGGTGCGCCAGGGCCACAACCGCATCCCCTTCGTCTGCGAGGTCCTGGCCGACCTCGACACGCCGCTGAGCTGTTACCTGAAGCTCGCCGCCGGCCCTTACTCGTATCTGTTCGAATCGGTGCAGGGCGGTGAGAAGTGGGGCCGCTATTCCATCATTGGCCTGCCGGCGCGCAGGGTGCTCAAGGTCTTCGGGCACCGCATCGTCGTCGAGCACGACGGCGCCGTCGTCGAGGAGGCCGAAGCGGCCGACCCGCTCGCCTGGATCGAGCGGTTCCAGGCGCGCTACCGTGTCGCCGAGCACCCCGACATGCCACGTTTCGCCGGAGGCCTCGTTGGCTACTTCGGCTACGACACGGTGCGCTACATCGAATCGAAGCTCGCCCGTCGTCCGAACCCGGACCAGATGGGCACGCCTGACATCCTGCTGATGCTGTCGGAAGAGGTGGTCGTCTTCGACAACCTGCGCGGGCGCATCTACATCATCGTGCACCTGGACCCGGAGGCCGGCGACACCCCCGCCACCGGCCAGGCCCGGATCGACGCGCTGGTGGCCAAGATGCAGCGGGGGGCGCCCCGGAATCCCGAGGCCGGCGGCCGGAGGGTGCGGGAAACGGACTTCGTCTCCGGCTTCAGCGAGTCCGGCTTCAAGGCGGCCGTCGAGCGCATCAAGGCGTACATCGTCGCCGGCGACTGCATGCAGGTGGTGCTCTCGCAGCGGCTCTCTATCCCCTTCGCCGCGCGCCCGCTGGACCTATACCGGGCGCTACGCGGCCTGAATCCCTCACCGTACATGTACTTCCTGGACCTCGCCGACTTCCAGATCGTCGGCTCCTCGCCGGAGATCCTGACTCGGCTGGAGAACGGCGTGGTCACGGTGCGGCCCATCGCCGGCACGCGGCGTCGCGGCTACACCGACGACGAAGACAAGGCCCTGGAGGCGGAGCTGCTGGCGGACCCGAAGGAGCTCGCCGAGCACCTGATGCTGATCGACCTGGGCCGCAACGATTGCGGGCGCGTCGCCCGCACCGGCACCGTCCGTGTAACCGACAGGATGATCGTCGAGCGCTACTCGCATGTCATGCACATCGTCAGCAACGTCATCGGCGAGCTGGCGCCCGGCATGAGCGCCATCGACGTACTGCGGGCCACCTTCCCCGCAGGTACCGTGTCCGGTGCGCCGAAGATCCGTGCCATGGAGATCATCGACGAGCTGGAGCCGGTCAAGCGCGGCGTCTACTCCGGTGCCGTCGGTTACCTCGCCTTCAGCGGCAACATGGACACGGCGATTGCCATCCGCACCGCTGTCATCCAGGACGGGACGCTGCACATCCAGGCGGGCGCCGGCGTCGTGGCGGACTCGCTGCCGGAGCTGGAATGGGAGGAGACCATGAACAAGGGCCGCGCCGTTTTCCATGCCGTGGCCATGGCGGAGGCCGGCATCGAGCGGCACCCCTGCGTCGGCGGGGACTGAGCCTAAGGCGATTTCTGTCAACAAACAGACCGCCTGGCTTGTCTTCTCGCCCGCCTTCTTTGTCGCGGCAACGCGCACAGAGAACGACCATGCACGCGCTGCCGCTTCGCGCAGGCGGACGAGAATCCTGCGCCATTCGGTCTGTTTGTTTCCGGCAATCGCCTAAGGGTGCCACGCACCACTTTGGCCGTCCCGCCGGATGCCGGGACGCTCAGGCGGGGGACGTGGAATCCTGCCGCGCGGCTTCCAGCGAGCGCGCCTTGGCCGGGGTCCGCAATGAGCGCAAGCCGGCAAGAGCCATGGACCCGTCGTCGGCGCTGGGGCGCCTAGCCAAGTCGCGCCGAGGTCGGTCACGGCAAGGACCGGAAACGGGTTCGCAAGCCCTGCCCTGCCGCACTAGTCGTCCGTCATGTCCTGGTCGTGACCGAGGGCATCCAAGGCGCGCGCGTTCGCAAGCGCGACGCCGATCTGCTGCGCGAGCTCGGCAATGAACGCCATGTCTTCATCGGTGTACGCCGCACCCGCGTTACGGCTACAGAGGTATAGCACCGCATCCGTGACCTGCCCTAGCGGCAGGCAGCAGTCCACCCGCAGGCCGCCGCCCTCGGCAGCGTCGTCCACGGCCAGCATCGGGCCGGAGCGGGCAAGTGCCGGGGCCGCCAGCTCGCCTTTCCAGAAGCGCTCCTGTCGGCTCTCTCGGCCGCCTGCGCGCTGGCGGACAGCCAGCGCACGGGGGCGCCGGGTAGCGGCCGGCGCCGCTCTGGGGCTTACGCAAGCCTCCGCCTCCGCTGCGACCGGCTTAGCGCCGCCGTCACCCGCGAGTGGCGTCGGCTCTGCCGGTTGCTCGAGTACCGCGGCAGCGTCGACATCGAGGTAGCGAAGGACCAGTTCGAGCGCTTGCGCCATGCGAGCATCGGCACCAGAGGGTGCGGACAGGCGGGTGGACAGCTCCAGCAGGAACTTGAGCGTCGCATGATGGCGGTCCGTGGGGGCGCCGTCCGGCAGCCGCAGCAGCGAGGCTGTGCTTGCAGCCTGCGCCGGGATGTCCGCCACCATGTGCTCCAGCTCCGCCCGCCGCTCCGGCGTGACACCATCCTCGATGCGGCCCTTCTCGGCAATCTCGGCGGCGAGCGCGTCGTCCCCCGCATCACGATGGGCGTCATCGGGCGCCTTCACGTCGCTTGTGCCGCACGCCGACTCGAACGTGGCCCGGAATCTGAGGTGGACGCTGCTGAACCGCAGCTCGTCCCCGTCATTGAGCTCGGTAAGCTTGATCCTGCGGCCATTGACGTAGCTGTGGTTACTGCTGCTCAGGTCCTTCAAGATGACGCGTCCGGGGAATACCGCAATTTCGGCATGGTGACGAGAGACATCCTCCCGGTTCAGACAGACCTGGTTGTCGCGGTGACGCCCGACGCGGTTCAACCCGACCTTCAGGGGAAAGACGCGCTCCTTGGCGGTTCCCGGCTTGTAGATGAGCGCTGGCATGGTCGTGGATGCCTCCATTGACACCAAGTGCTGACGCCAAGTGCGTCCGCACGGCCTAGGGCTGGTGTCCGCTGCGTCGGTTTCGGAATCATAGCACCGCAACGGCCTAACGCCGGTCGGCTCCGGTTAGCGACTGACGACTTTTCGCCTGCAAGCGGTCTAATCGACCAATGGATGTCGGTCATTAGGCGATACGACCGGCCGAGCAAGCGCGCGCCGCCGTACGGGCACAGGTCAACGGCGACGGCTGGTCATTGGAATTTCCATTCGCTTCCTTCGGAAATGCCAATGGTGCACGCGGGCCGGTGTTCCCACGCAGACCTGGACAAGCCCAGGCCCGCTGCAGGGCGGCGGGCTCGACCGGGACCGGCCGCGTCGGTGGGGCCTCGCGCCGAGTGCGCCGGCAGCCGCGACAACACCGGGGCGTATCCGCATTTCTACCGATAAATCTAGGACTTGCCCAGGAGCTGCCCATGCCTGCACCAGAGCGCAGTTGACCGCGCAGCGACCGTCCGTCGGACAGTGCGCCGAAGATCAGCAAAAGGCATTGCATCCCGCCGGTCTTGAACTACCATGGAGCCAAGTCGGAATTGTCCAGCTTTTGCCTCAGGACCCTTCCGTTCAAAAGCTGCTCGAAAACCCGGTCGGCAGTGTTGTCAAAGCCACCTCCGACTGTTAGCATGATTCCAGAGTAATTTGCTCAGGTATAGCGACCATGACCGAAGCAACGACCAACGACATCGCCAACATCGGCTCGCTGTCAACGGGTACGATCGACGCCTACATCGCGAGCGCGTATCAGATCCCCGTGCTGACCCAGGAAGAAGAGCGCAGCCTGGCCTTGCGGCTGCGTGACCACGACGACATGATGGCCGCGCGCCGGCTCGTGCTCTCGCACTTGCGTTTCGTCATCCGTATCGCCCGCGGCTACCTCGGCTACGGCCTGCCCCTGCCGGATCTGATTCAGGAGGGCACCGTCGGGCTGATGAAGGCAGTGCGGCGCTTCGAGCCGGATGTGGGCGTACGCCTCGTCTCCTTCGCGGTACACTGGATCCGCGCCGAAATCCACGAGTACATCCTGCGCAACTGGCGCATCGTGAAGGTTGCCACCACCAAGGCCCAACGCAAGCTGTTCTTCAACCTGCGCAGCGCCAAGAAGCGTCTCGGCTGGTTCTCCAAGCAGGAGGTGGAAGAGGTGGCGGCCGACCTCGGTGTGAAGCCCGAGACGGTGTTGGAGATGGAGTCCCGGCTGGCGAGCCATGACATGGCCTTCGATGGTCACGACGATGATGACGACGACGGTCCGTCGGCGCCCTCCACCTACCTGCCAGACATGCGCATGGAGCCGGCGACCGCGCTGGAGAAGGAAGACAATGACGCCCACCAACGCAAGCGCCTGTTTGCGGCGCTGGAGGGCCTCGACGAGCGCAGCAAGACCATACTGCGCGAGCGTTGGCTCACGGAAAAGAAGCAGACGCTGCACGAGCTCGCGCAGCAGTTTGGGGTCTCGGCCGAGCGCATCCGCCAGATCGAGAAGAACGCGATGAACAAGCTGCGGGTGCAACTGGAGATGTGAGCCGCGCTCGACGCCGCGACGACACGACAGCCCGCCATTCGGCGGGCTTTTTCATGGCACGCATCGACCGCGGGCTGCCCAACACCGCAAGGTTGCCGAATGTGCCATCATCGCCATCGCGACCGCACCGGCGCAGCGCGCACCTTCGGGATGCAACCGTTGCGGTGCACTAGGGCCGCGCATAGCGTCCCGCAACTTCGCCAAGCCGGCACCGCGAACGAAGGAAGGCAGCGCTCCGCGCATCCGGCCGAGCCGCCGCGATCCACCCCGAGCCCAAGGACCCATCGCAACGCCATGCAACTGTACCTGACATCCGCGCTTCTCGCCCTCGCCCTGCTCGCCCCCGCGGGACTGCCGCCAGCCGCGGCAAAGACAGCGATCCCGGCGGCGCCAGTGATGACGCTCTACAAGTTCAACGGTCCGCTGACGGTGCCCACCTACCGCATCGGGGCCAAGGGACCGGGGGCGCAGGCCGGCAGCCTGACTCAAGGCACCGCCGTGATCCCCTGTCTGGTCCTGCAGGATGGCCGCGTACTCACCGACAGCACAGGCACGCCCTATGTCGGCTTCGAGATCGTCGTCGATGCGTCGAAGGCATCGGATCAATCCGCGACCCGCGCCTTCGAGCGGGCGCTCGCCGCGCAGAAGTCCAAGCAGGTCCGCAATCACCACTGCGGACCAGGTATGAACCGCGTCATCAACGTGCGCAACCTCTACCAGCTGGAGAAGGCGCCCTTTTTCGACCCGCCGGGCCGAGGTGACCAGAAGGCCGCGGAGCGCGCCGGCCAGAGCCAGCTGGACCAGATCGTGCGCAGCTTCCACAACTCGCCCCAGTGCGCATCGGTGAGCAAGCGGATGACTGGCCGCCGCGCCAAGCTGGCGTCAGCTTGGGACGCATTCATCGCCCGCAGCCAGGGCAAGTGGAACGACATCACCCTGGCACGTGCCAAGCATCTCGACTACGCCATGCGCACGGCCATCTACGAAGGCCACCTCGATCGCGGCTGCTCTGCCTACGGCGCCTGCGAGCGCAACACCGTGGTGCTGTCCATTCGCAACCGCGCCGTCGGCCAGTGCTTGCGCCGGCAGGGGTGCCGATTCCCGGGCGACTTTCAGGGCGTGGCCTCCGATGTGTCTCAGTACAACATCTGGGACGCATACCTGACCATGATCTCCGGGCTCACGGCCTGTTATCTTCGTTCAGACTTGGAGAGCAAGGACTTCTACGACCGCATCCAAGCCATGTACAGCCAGAGCGTCGGCGACGCCGAGCGCATCCTCTACGGCGGCGATCCGGCGTTGAGGGACCTGTTTCCGGGCAACTCGATCGCCGAGCTGACGGCCCTGCGTCACTACTACCATCCGCCTGCCATGGGCAAGTGCTTCCCGCGGCACGACCGCATCGAGTACATGTCCGGCGCCGTCGCCGGGAACGGACCCGACCACGCCCTCATCGCCAACACCCGCATCCAGGTGGGCGAGCGCGTGGGTCGCGGCTACCGCTTCCAGGAATTCCGATTCGACCAGGAAGACTGGGGAGACGACATCCGCATCGAAGACAACTACCCCGGCTTCGTCGTCGACGCACGCAAGGTGCGGCTCGGCGGTGGCGGCGGCTGCACAGCCTACGGCGTCTCACCAGGCTGCCGCTTCTCCAAGGTGGGCCGCTACCGCAAGACGCCGAGCTGGCTCAGCGCCGGCAAACCGGTGGCACTCAACTGCCGCATCAAGGACAGGGGCGAGTCCTGCCACGGCGGTGGTCGTACGATATCCGTCCGTGTGGGTGGTGCCTGCGATGTGGACATGATGCCGGTATCTGGCGTGCATTGAAGGCATGGCATAGCTGGCACGGACGCCGCTGCATCGCCGAGCCGGCGCAAGCACCGACGGCCACCCGCCGCATATCCAAGTTGTGCCAAGGCCAGTACGCGGGGATCCAAACAGGCTGAGCTCCAGCGACCCTGCCCCGGCACCCTGGCGACCCCACCCGACCCGCTGCTGTCCCTTGGCAAGGTGCGGCTTACGACCCTTGGAGCTCGTGTCTGTCGGATGTCCGACACGGCTATGAGCCCAGGACCAGCGTAAAAATTTTTGCTGACACAGCGGC
Organism: Chromatiaceae bacterium; assembly: GCA_028277905.1. GTDB lineage: Bacteria > Pseudomonadota > Gammaproteobacteria > Chromatiales > Chromatiaceae > Thiohalocapsa. Next base: position 16,439 of record JANQFI010000192.1, read on the forward strand.
TTCTGTGCGATTCCCACAATGGCCCGATGCTTGCTGTCACGAAGACCTATGAGCATTGTCAACCGGACCGGACTCGGCCTGCGCCGTGGCTCCAAACAGCCGTCCGGTTACCCTGATCCAGCGCGCGGAGTCGAGCCATGTGGGACTATTCCGAGACCGTCAAAGAGCACTTCTTCAACCCGCGGAACGCCGGCGCGGTCGATGATGCAAACGCCATCGGCGAAGTGGGCTCGCTCTCCTGCGGAGATGCGCTGCGCCTGACCCTGAAGGTGGACCCGACCACCGAGATCATCCTGGACGCCGGCTTCCAGACCTTCGGCTGCGGCTCGGCCATCGCTTCGAGCTCGGCGCTGACAGAGATCATCAAGGGCATGACCCTCGACACGGCGCTCCAGGTCAGCAACCAAGACATCGCCGAATACCTCGAGGGCCTCCCGCCCGAGAAGATGCACTGCTCCGTAATGGGTCGCGAAGCGCTCCAGGCCGCCGTGGCCAACTACCGCGGCGAGGCGTGGCAAGACGATCATGAAGAAGGCGCCCTGGTCTGCAAGTGCTTCGCCGTGGACGCCGTGCTCATCGAAGACACCATCCGCGCCAACGGCCTCGGCACCGTCCAAGAGGTCACAAACTACACCAAGGCCGGCGGCGGCTGCTCCGCCTGCCACGAGGGTATCGAGGAAATCCTCACCCGGATACTCGCCGAGCAGGGCAAGACCTTCGACCCCATCGCTGCATCCGCGCCGCCGATGCGCAAGCCCAAGCTCGGCACCCTGGCGCGCATCCGCCGCATCGAGAACGCCATCGAGGCCATCCGCCCGAATCTGCAACGCGACCGCGGCGACGTGGAGCTGGTGGACATCGACGGCAAGAACGTCTACGTCAACATGACCGGTGCCTGCTCCGGGTGCCAATTGGCGTCCACCACGCTAGAGGGCATACAGCAGCGCATCGTCGAAGATCTCGGGGAGCGCGTCCGGGTCTTGCCTGCAGGTCAGCGCCAGGCGCCGAGCGCCGAGGGCCGCGGCGTTCCGGCCTGACTATCCGCACGGGCGACGCCGCCTGGCTCGTCGCCCTCGCCCCGGCCGGGACCCAGAAACTGCCAATCCAGCAGCTCCCGCCCCAGCAGCTCCCGGCAAAGAAGCTCCCGCCAGAGAAGCTCCCGCCAGAGAAGCTCCCTAAGGCGCCGCCCAGCAGGCACCAGCAAGAGAGAACCGCCATGTCCCCAGAAGCCAAGGCGCCAGCCCCGGGCATCTACCTCGACAACAACGCCACCACCAGGGCCGATCCGGCCGTCGTGGACGCCATGCTGCCCTTCTTCACCGAGCAGTTCGGCAACCCGTCGTCCCTGCACCAGTTCGGCAACCGCGTCGGCCGTGCGCTGAAGACCGCCCGCCAGCAGGTGCAGGCGTTGTTGGGTGCCGAGCTAGAGTCGGAGATCGTCTTCACCTCCTGCGGCACCGAGTCCGACTCCACCGCCATTCTCTCCGCCCTCAAGGCTCAACCGGAGCGGCGCGAGATCATCACCACAGCGGTCGAGCATCCGGCGGTGCTGAGCCTTTGCGAGCACCTCGAGAAGGAGGGGTACAAGGTCCACTACCTGCAGGTGGACGAGAAGGGCCGGCTCGACATGCAGCAATACCTGGAATCCCTGTCCAACAAGGTCGCCATCGTCTCCGTGATGTGGGCCAACAACGAGACCGGCACCCTGTTTCCGGTGGAGGAGATGGCCGAGCTGGCGCGCTCCGCCGGCGTCATGTTCCACACCGATGCGGTACAAGCTGTCGGCAAGCTACCCATGGACCTCAAGCGCACCACGATCGACATGCTGTCCCTGTCCGGGCACAAGCTGCATGCGCCCAAGGGAATTGGCGTGCTCTATCTGCGCCGCGGCACCCGCTTCCGCCCGTTGCTGCGCGGCGGCCACCAGGAGCGCGGCCGGCGCGCCGGTACCGAGAACAGCGCGTCTATCGTTGGCTTGGGGAAGGCCTGCGAGCTGGCCCTGGCGCACATGGAAGACGAGAAGATCCGGGTGGGTATGCTCCGCGACCGCCTCGAGCGCGGCATACTCGCCGCCGTCCCGAACTGCTTCGTCACCGGCGACCCGGCCAACCGGCTGCCCAACACCTGCAACATCGCCTTCGAGTACATCGAGGGCGAAGCCATATTGCTGCTGCTGAATAGGCTCGGCATCGCGGCATCGAGCGGCTCCGCCTGCACCTCGGGCTCACTGGAGCCGAGCCATGTCATGCGCGCGATGGACATCCCCTTCACCGCGGCCCACGGCACCACGCGGTTCTCGCTGTCCCGCTACAACACAGCGGAGGAGATCGACCGGGTCGTCGATGCCGTGCCGCCCATCGTCGCCCAGTTGCGCAAGCTCTCGCCCTACTGGGACGCCGCCGCCAACGCGCCAGTCGCCGAGCCGGAGCAGGCGTTCCAGCCCGCCTACGCTTGAGCCGAGCCTCGCAAGCATTGGTGGAGGACGGCTTGCGCAGTGCCACCAATCGACCGAATCATCGAAATCGGGATCGCCAGCGGGGTGGGAATCGACTTCGATCCCATCGATCCCAATCCGAATCGCCTTGTCGCGTCAGGCGCCGGAGCTCTGCTTGTCCACGCATTACGCAAGCTGTGCTTGCGCGTCCGCTGTCACCTAAGGCGATTGCCGGAAACAAACCGACCGAATGGCGCAGGATTTTCGCTCGCCTTCAAGGAGCGGCAGCGGGCGCATGGTCGAACGATGTGCCCGCTGCCGCGACGCGGGAGACGGGCGAGAAGACAAGCCAGGCGGTATGTTTGTTGACAGAAATCACCTAAGTCGTGCAGGGCCATCCATGGTCCGAGAGAAACGTCGATCGATCAGCGTTTTCCTCGGGGCCTGAGTCGATCTCGACAACGGTGTCGACTCGATCAACAGGGTCAGCAAAATGGCAGATTTCAATGCCCGGGTCTGGGACAACACAAGGATCTACATGGTGGGGTTTGGCAGGGCCCGGCATGCATCGCACCCGCATCGGAGCTGCCCCGATGTCGACGGCTACGGTTTCAT
>JANQFI010000193.1 GCA_028277905.1 Chromatiaceae bacterium
TCCTTGAAGGCGAGCGAAAATCCTGCGCCATTCGGTATGTTTGTTTCCGGCAATCGCCCAAGACATCGGGCGGTGATGTCTTGATTTGATGCTTGGGGCCTGTCTTGCCGCGACGACGACCTACGGGGCGGGCAGGTTGCGGTGGCTGCACAGGATGGTCAGCGTGCGTGTTCTTGCCTAGACTGCGCGGCGAGGTCCAACCAGGAGGCGCCCGCCGATGTTCTACTTGTCCCTGTTTGCGCTCGTCGTTATTGCCGGCCTGCTGGGCTTCGTCGCCTTCCAGCCCGGGGAGATCAACGTACGCCGCTCCCGGGTGATGCGCTGCAGCCCAGAGGCCGCCTTCGAGCTGGTGCGCGACCTGCGCCGCTGGCCGGACTGGAGTCCCTGGCTGCTGCATGAGCCCGACGCGGTCCTGAGCTACAGCGACGCCCCAGATAGCGTCGAGGGGTGGTACGAGTGGGACGGCAAGGTCATCGGCGCCGGCCGCATCACCCAGGTGTCGCTGCACCCGCCTGAGCGTATCGAGCAGCGCCTCGCCTTCAAGCGCCCGTTCAAATCCACGGCGGCCGTCAGCTGGGAATTCGCCGCCACCGAGCAGGACGGTGCACCGGCCACCGAGATCTTCTGGACCATGCGCGGTCGCATGCCCTTCCTACTGCGCTTCCTCGGTCCGATGATGACGCAGGCGGTCGGCAAGGACTATGAGCTGGGCCTGGTGCGCTTGCGGGCGCTCCTGGACCCCGATGCGCCCAAGCTCTCGATCCGCTTCGAGGGCGACACCGAGCTGCCGGCGCAAATTGCGCTGACCATCCCATTTGCAGGCACCCTCAAGGACATGGTCGCGGCGATGAAGGCAGGCTTCACGCGCCTGGCTGGCTTTGTCGCCGAGCGCGGCATCGAGCCCGCGGCTCCGCCGTTCACGGCCTACTACATGGCGGATCCCAAGGGCGACCGCTTCCGCTGCGACATCGCCATGCCGGTGCCGCCGGATACCGAGCCAGGCGAGCTGACGCGGAAGCACATCGCCGGCGGCGCCTTTGTGGCTGCGGAGGTACAGGGCAGCTACGACTTCCTGGAGCTCGCCTGGCATAGCGCAATGGGCCACCTACGCATGGCGAAGCGGCAGTGGGACCGCTCGCGCCCGAGCCTGGAGGTCTATGTCAAGGATCCAGAACAAGTGGCATCGGACGACGAGCTACTGACGCGCATCTACCTGCCGGTGAAGTCCAAGCGCTGAGCGCCGCGGGCGCGGCGTCCGGGTCGCGATTGGCGGAGCGGACGCCTGTATCGCCGGGGATGGCGCTCCCACTCTTGGTTGCAGAGCGCCCCTGGCCATGCGTGCCTGGCCACGCTTGCCCGGTCCCTGGCCACGAGCACGCCTGCCCCGAAATGCGTCCCGCCGAGGGTTACCGGCCCTTCGGGATCGAGACCGAGATCCCCTCGTTGTCGTAATCGCAATCGTAATCGAATATCCGGACGGTCGAGATCGCGACCACAACAACGACAACGACAACGACCTGAGACGGTCTCGGGACATTCGCACTGCTGCACTACCCAGTCGCCCCTAACCCTTCACCGTCAGCACCTGCTTCAGGGTGTGCACCACGTCCACCAGGTCCGTCTGGTTGGCCATCACGCTGTCGATGTCCTTGTAGGCGCCCGGGATCTCGTCGATCACGCCCTTGTCCTTGCGACACTCGACGCCCTGCGTCTGGCGCTCAAGGTCCTCGCGCGTGAAGCGCCGCTTCGCCTCGCCGCGGCTCATGCGCCGTCCAGCGCCGTGGGCGCAAGAGCAGAAGCTCTCAGGCTCGCCCCTGCCGCGCACGATGTAGGAGCGCGCACCCATGCTGCCAGGGATGATGCCGAGGTCACCTGCCCGCGCGCGGATCGCACCCTTGCGGGTCAGCAGCAGGTCGCGGCCATAGTGGTGCTCGCGGGCCACGTAGTTGTGGTGGCACTCGATGGCCTCGTCGGTGACCTCGAAGGCCGGCAGCTTGCCGAGCTCCACCTGGTGGCGCAGGGCCCCGAGGACCAATCGGATCATCTGCCGGCGGTTCTCCAAGGCGTAGTCCTGAGCCCAGTCGACCGCCTGCACATAGTCATCGAACAGCTCGCTGCCCTCGGGCAGGTAGGCCAGGTTCTTATCCGGCAGCTGGATATGCCAGCGCTCCATCTCCCGCTTGGCCCGCTCGATGAAGTACTGGCCGATGCGGTTGCCGATGCCGCGCGAGCCCGAGTGCAGCATGATCCACACCAGGTGCGACTCGTCCAGGCACAGCTCGATGAAGTGGTTGCCCCCGCCGAGGCTGCCGAGCTGGCTCTGCCAGCGGGCGTCGATGAGCGGGTGCTTTTGCTGGATCGGCTTGAGCCCGGGCGCGACCCGCGCCAGACCCTCGTCGCACCAGCGCCCATCCGGGTGGCCTGCGAAGCCAACCGGCACATCCCGCTCGACCTGCGCCCGCAGTGCGCCCAGGTTGTCCGGCAATTGGTCCGCCCTGAGCGAGAGCCGCAGCGCGTTCATGCCGCAACCGATGTCCACACCCACAGCTGCGGGGATGATGGCGCCGACCGTGGGGATCACCGAGCCAATGGTGGCGCCCAGGCCCCAGTGGACATCGGGCATCGCCGCGATGTGGTGATGCACGAAGGGCAAGGATGCGACGTTGCGCAGCTGCTGGGCGGCAGCCTCGTCGATGTCGTCGGTGAAGACCTTGACCGGCTTGGGCTGGTCGCTGAGGACTTGGCGGATAGGCATGGGGAATTCCTTGAATTTACAGGGTGAGGTGTGCGGATGCGCCGCGGATGCCGGTCGATACGGCTCGGTCCAGCTGCGCCGCACACCGTGCATCAGCGCTGCGCGCTCAGTGCCCGTGCCTGCGTTGGTTTTCGCGTTTCCAGTCACCTGTAAGCTGTCGGTCACGCGCTTCGGCATCGACCTGTGAGCCACTCCCATGGTTGCAGAGCGCATCCAGGACGGCCGCAAGGGCTTGCTTGCCCTGAAAGCGGCGTGCCGATTTCGACCGCTCGTGGACACCGCCCTTGCGCAGTACCGGCGAGCGGGCGGCCAGATTGCGTGGCTTGTTCATGGCAAGATCTCCGGTTTAACAAGGAAAGACGCCAAGCCAAGGGCAGCGCGGCGCGGGTAGGGCGGATCAGCGAAGCGCATCCGCCGAATGCGCTCAAATCCCTGGCGCCCAGACCCGGTAGCTGCTGGTCGGCCGGGACGCCTGGCGCATCCTTGCGCTCCGCCGCATCCCGGTGGCGTCTCCATCAGGCCCGGCGCTCCTGAGCCGCCGGCCCGCCCAGCCGTACCAGATCCTTCAGCACCTGCTCCAGCCCGCCGAACACGGTGAGGCTACCGACCCGCTCGGTGACCCGCTCCAGGGCCTCCAGCTCCTTCAGGCGCAGCAGCACCGGGTTCTGGTCCATCAGCTTCGCGGTGTTGAGCAGCGAGCGGGTCGCCGCTGTCTCCTCCCGGCGCCGGATCAGGTTGGCCTGGGCCGCCTTCTCCGCCTGCACCACCTGGTTCAGGATCTCCTTCATGTCGCCGGGCAGGATCACGTCCTTGAGCCCCAGGTCGTCAAGCGCCAGGCCATGGGCCTCGATGCGCTCGCCCACGGCCGCGCGCATCTGCGCCTCCAGCGCGCCCTTCTCGGCCAGGAGCGCGTCCAGGGTGCGCTCGGCCACCGCCTGCCTGAGCGCGAACTGCAGCGTCCGGTGCAGGTAGTCCTTGTGCTTCGGCAGGGTCGCGTGCAGCCGCACCGGGTCGGCAATCCGATACAGGGCGCTCAGGTTGAGCCGCAGGCTCACCTTGTCGCGGGTCATGATCTCCTGGCCCTGCACCGCCAGCTCCTGTACTCGCAGGTCCATCACTGCCACCTGCACATTGCGCGCGAAGTTCCAGAGTCCGTGCAGGCCAGGTGCGAGCGTGCGCAGCAGCCTGCCGTCCACGAACAGGAGACCGAGGTGCTGGTCCGGCACCTCCTCGACGTAGAGGACATCGTCCGTGGACGCACCCGCGACGCCGGTAAGGCGCAGGGCGTGTCCGAGGACCTGTCCCCTCGGCGACGGCCGCTCCGCGCGCAGCAGCGGCTGCATGCGCGCCAAGAGCGCTGGCGGTACCGCCGGGTCATCGCCGAGACGGATACGCTCCACGTCCACCTGCACCGGCCCCTTCCAGTAGAAGCGCCGCTCCGCGGGTGGGATCAGCGCCGTCGGGCGACGGTCCAGCGACACCAGTGCGGCCTCGTCTGCTGCGGTTTCCACCGTCAGCACCTGCGCGTCCCAGAGGTCGGTCGCCGCCCGCCGGAACACCTGCGCCTGCGGGTGCTCTAGCTCTGCGCGGGTCAGGTCGTGCAGTTGCACGTCCATGGCGCCGATCAGGTCGAGCCACTGGTAGACACCTGGGCCGAGGATGTCCTCCAGCACACCGTGCTTCAGCAACAGCGCCCGCTGATGCTGGGCCACCACCACTCGCTTGTATCCCATCAGGTTCATCGTTCCCCTCCCATGACCGGGTTGCATTCCAGTGATTCAGCCTGTCGTTGAGCCGGCCCCTTGCAAGAGGGGGCTCGCCCCGCGCCGCGGCGATGGGCCGCGGGCATTCGGCGGTGCGTGCGAGCGACTCGCGTGCCGGTGCGCCCTGCACCATGGATCCTCTGTGACCCAGCACGCCCTGCCCGCTGCCGCTGCCGCCTGCCACCCGCCGCGCGAGATCGCCGCGGCGCTGCCGCTCCCGCCTCCTGCCGGTCCGTGCGTGCACGGCGTCCGTCCTGGTCCGCGGCCGGGGCTCGTCCCTTGGTCGAGGCAATCGGGTTATCAGCCCGAGCCAAGCGCGGTAAAGTGCCGCGTTGGTGCATCGGCGGGATTCGAACCCGCGCCAGACAGGTCTCAAGCCTGTTGCTCTACCCACTGAGCTACGACGCGCTCTCCACGCCCGCCGGTGCGGGTACGGGCCACGCGGACATCGGCCGCCAGGGGCGGTGACGCGCGGGGCCGCCGCCGGGGCCTGCGAGCCCCTGGCGCTGGCGACCGGCGAGGGTCGTGAAGTCGTTGCGGGCGATACGCTCTGCGCGACCGCCCCATGCTTGGTGTGCCCATCGCCCGGCGGCGACTGGCGCCGCTGTCGATCGGGCAAGCACGAAAAAGCCCTGATGGACAGACTGTCGATCAGGGCTTCCGATCAGGACCGCCGACGGAGGTCGGCGGTTGCTGCTCGGAAGATCCCGTGCCGGTGACCTTCCGAGCCCATCGTCTGAGAGGGGGCGTCAGGTCGTCACCAGCAATAGGCCTATGTCAAGACGGGTGCCAAAGCCTGTGTCGGCGGCTTGGCGGAGCACCGGACTGGGCCGTCCGAGGCGCATCCGCACCAGGCGCAGTTGCCTAGGCCGCCAATGGGCGTGCGACGGTTTGTCGAAAAATGACCGCATGGCTGTCGCCGTACTTGACCTGAGCGTCATCTGAGGAAATCTGGCCGACAGTCTAGCCGTTCGAACAAGCTTGTCAACAGAAAATTCAAAGAACTTGTAAACTCGCGATCAAGGGTCCAGCTCGAGGTCCGAATCGCACTTTGCCCCTGGCCCCTGGCACTTGGTACTTCTTGACGTCCCATGACCACCATCGCCGGCCGCATCAAGCTCGCCCGCAAGATGGCCGGGCTCGCCACCCAGGCCCAACTGCTCGCGCTGATCCCAGGGTGGAAGCTGTCGCGGCTCGGCAACTACGAGGCCGGCATCTCCAGCCCCGGCGCCGCCGACATCCGCCGCATCGCCGCGGCCACCGGCGTTTCGGCGTGCTGGCTGATGTTCGGCGACGGCCCCATCCGCCCCAGCGAGCGCGATCTCCAGGCCATTCGCCACCAGAACCTGACCCATCTGCTCCAGGGCATCGAAGACGACCCGGAGCGCCTCGCCGAGACCGTCAAGCGCCTGCGCATCTCTCGCAAGCGCCTGCTGGAACAGCTCGACAACCCCTTTCAGCCCATCGGCGACGAGCTCGCCGCGCGGCTGGAGCGTGTCGCTGGCCGCCCTGCCGGCTGGCTCGACCAACAGCATGTGGAGCATGATCCCCTGTTCCTCTCCTTCCCGGAGCCGATGCGCGAGCTGATGATGCTCTACTCGGAGCTGCGCCCGGCGCAGCAGCAGGTGCTGGTCGTGGCGGCCCGGGCGTTGCGCGAGGATGTCTGAAGTGAGGGGCGAGGGGCGACAGGTCCGCAGCGGCGTCTATCGCCAGGAGGGCTCTGCTCGGTGGCTGGCCTGGTCGCGAAGCTGGAGCTCCGCGACCAGCGAGGCCGCGCCTTGCCGCCGCGTCAGGACGCCAGCGGCGAGCTAGCCTTGGCCCAAGCCTTGGCGGGGACGTGCTTCGGCTCGGCGCTGGCCAACAGGGCGTCCAATTCCTTGCTGCGCTCGGCGTTGCCGCATGTCTTGGCGACCTGACGGATGAGCTCTGCCTGTACCAGGAGAATCTGCTCGTGTCGGTCTGGGACCTGGGACATGGCGATGGGTTTCGGGTAGGCTCCACGGGCAGCGGGGAGCGACGGGTAGCCTGTCATAGGAGGGCGCGCGCCGGTCGAGCCCCGGGCTCCGAGCCCGCGTGCTCGACCCAAAGCACGCTCGGTCTCCGGACCTGGGCCTCCCCGGAGCAATGCCGCACCAGCGAGAGGAGTTGCCATGCGCTTCGGCATCATCGGCGCCGGACGCCACGGTGTGCGTTATCTCAAACACTTGCGACAGGGCGATGTCCTGGGTGCCACTGCCAGGGTCATCTGGCGGCAGACTCTCGACGCAGCACGCGCGACTGCCGCCGAGTACGGCGTGCGGGCCGTGCCGGATTGGCGGCAGGTGGTGGATGCCGCCGATGTGGACGCGATCATCATCGCCACACCACCAGGAGCCCATGCCGAGGCAATCCTGGCTGCCGTGGCAATCGGCAAGCCCGTGCTCGTGGAGAAGCCGGTTTGTGGGACCCTGACCGAGGCCCTGGCGTTGCAGGCAGCTCTGCGGCCGGACGCTCCGGTGATGATCGCGCAGACGCTCAGGTTCAACCCGGCGCTTCGGGCCGCTCGCGAGGCGCTGGCGGACATCGGGTCCTTGCATCGCCTGCGCATCGCCCAGCGCCTGCCGCCGAATGACATCCCTTGGCAGCGGGACCGCCGGCTTGCTGGCGGCGGCAGTGTGACGCTGACCGGCGTGCACGGCTTCGATCTGCTGCGCTGGCTCGTGGGCCACACGCCGGACGCGGTGATGTGCCGGTGCGTCGGCATTCCGCCACACCCCTTCGAATGTCTGTTCGATGCTCGTTTCACCTTCGACGACCGGCCGCTGCTGGCGAGCTGCGAGGTGGCCAAGTTCTCCGACAGCCGCTCGGCGTTGCTCGAGCTGGTAGGCTCGGCGGGCCAGCTGTGGGCGGATTACCAGTATGGCCGGGTGCTGCGCATGGTCGGTCGGGACCTTGCGGTCATCGCCGAGCCTGGTGACCCGCCGACGCTGCCGCTGGCCCTGGATGCCTTCCAGCGCTGGCGGCAGGGCGAAACGCCATGCCCGGTGCCGCTCCCAGACGGGATCGAGACCCTACGCATGGCGTCTGCCTGTTACCGTAGCGACGCTCTGGGTGCGGCAGCCCGCATTGCCGGGCAGGTTCAGTAGGGCTCTGCTCGACAAAGTCCCGCGGGATTGGCCGGCTCGGCACGGGGTAGCTGGTGGCATTCGGCTCCGATGGTGCTGCTGACGGGCGGCCCTCGATCGAGCTCGAATTGCTGTTGCCAAGCGTCGTCGCGCGCAACGGCCGGTGGCACCGGCTTAAGGCGATTGCCGGAAACAAACAGACCGAATGGCGCAGGATTTTCGCTCGCCTTCAAGCAGCGGCAGCGGGCGCAGAGTCGAGCTCTGTGCCCGCTGCCGCGACGCAGAAGGCGGGCGACAAGACAAGCCAGGCGGTCTGTTTGTTGACAGAAATCGCCTAAGCAGCAGGGAGCTCTGCTGCACCAGTGCGTCCATCTCGGCGCGCAGGAAGCAGCGGTAGGCGTCCTCGGGCGCGGGGATGATGGGCTCGCGGCGGACGTTGAAGGAGGTTTTGACTGTGCCGAGCTCGCGATGCAGGGTGCGCCCGAGCCGCGGCACGACCTCGTCGGTGACCGCTTGGATGGACGTGGCCAGGTCCATCTCCCGCCGGGCAGCCGGACGGATCTTCCAGAAGCCCATCCCGCGGATCTTTCGGTCACTCAGAGGGTTACGACAAAAACGCAGGATGGCTTACTGCCTACATCGTAAGCCATTGAAAAATTTGGCGGGGATATCGGCAGGTTAACCTGGTCGTTTTTCGCCGTCAACAGCCCGTCACAACTTCTACATGCCTACACTTGACCATCTATACTCGGAATTGCCTTTACATTACATAATGATACCGATTTCGGGGCTGGAAGATCCGTCCGGGCTCGATGGGCGCGTTGCTGCTGCGTCGGCGGCGGCGCAACAAACGTCCGTCGCTTTGCGCCTCTTATCTCCCCTTCGCAGCTTGACCCGCAGGTGCGCGTCCCTCACGCGCATCGCCGGTCGGCTGCGCTTGCCAATCTGATGCATCCGAGGTCTGCCGATGGACGCAGAACCCCTGCTCGGCCGCCTGGACGGGGTGATCCGCACCGGCAATGAGCGCTGGTCGGCGCGCTGTCCCGCGCACGATGACCGTAGCCCGTCCTTGAGCGTGCGCGTCGACGGCGACCGCCTGCTCGTCCATTGCCACGCCG
>JANQFI010000196.1 GCA_028277905.1 Chromatiaceae bacterium
CCCACCAGCCGCAGAGCCGCCAGATCAGCACGGTCAGGACGGCTGAGAGATAGCCGTCGATGGCGTAGTGCCAGGCGAGATGCACCGACCCGATCATGATCACCACGGCGTAGACGGTGAAGGCGATCCCGAGCCGGCGGTCGATCCGCCAGCCGAGCAGCGCCCAAAGCACCGCCGAAGAGACGTGAATGCTGGGCATGGCGGAGATGCCCGAGCCGAAGTCGTAGGCCCCCAGCATGTGGGACTCCCAGAGGGCGTCTTGCACTTTCAAAGCCCAGACCAGGCCGACCTCATTGGCCGCCCGCAGGTAGTCCATCAGCGGCAGATAGGGGTCGGCGAGCCCGGTCAGCCGGCCGTAATAGACCGGGCCGCCGGACGACAGCAGGGTCGCCAGCAGGCTGCCGAGCAGCACCCAGGTCAGCACGAAGGCCAGCAGGAATTGGAGGCGCAGGCGCGGGTCCCGGGTGGTGAAGGCCTGCCAGAACAGGACCAGGTAGAGCACCACCAGCCAGACGTTGTAGAGCACGTTGATGGCGCTGGTGATCCAGGGATGGGCGAGAAGCGGATGCAGGATCTCCCAGGGGTGCCAGCCGAAATGCAGCCAGCGGTCCCAGGCCGCGAAGGTGGCGTCCCAGGCGTAGGGGTTGGTCACCGAGATCATCGTCTTGAAGCCGGTGAAGACCGACAGGAAGGTCGGCAGGAAAGCCGCGACGATCAGCACGCCCATCACCCGCTCGACGGTGAGATAGTTGCCGCGCAGATCGTCGATCAGGTGGCGGGTGAGCCGCTCCGGCCGCCGCACCACCATGACGTAGAGCGGATAGCCGAGCAGCCAAGCGCCGGCGAAGCCGGCCATGAGCTGCAGGTTGACCAGCGAATAAAGCGAGAGGGACATGCGCTCGGGCAGGTCGTAGAGGTTGACCGCCATGAGGCCGCAGAAGGCGTAGATCGCCACCAGGGCCATGAACCAGCGGTGTGCGTCGAGCACCCTGAGGGCGCCGAGGGCCGGACTCTGCGACTTGAGCGGAAGGGCGAGGCTGAACAAGGGCTCAGGCCTTCCGGAAGGCGCTGTCCCGCGCCGTCCACCAGCCGCAGAGGCGCCAGATCAGGACGGTCAGGACGACGGAGAGATAGCCGTCGATGGCGTAGTGCCAGGCGAGATGGACCGAGCCGATCAGGATGGCGAGCGCGAAGGCGGTGAACAGGTAGCCGAGCCAACGGTGGACCCGCCAGGCCAGGAGCGCGAAGAGCACTGTAGCCGAGACATGCATGCTGGGCATGGCCGAGATGCCGGCGCCGAAGCCGGACTCGCCCTCGGCGTACTTGCGCCACAGCATGTCCTGGACATCGAGCGCCCAGACCGGCGCCACCTCGCTTGCGGCCTTGAGATAGTCCATGAGCGGCAGGTAAGGATCGGCGAGCCCGGTCAGCCGGCCGTAGTAGACCGGTCCGCCCGAGGACAGCAGCAGCGCCAGCAGGCTGCCGAGCAGCGACCAGGTCACCACGAAGCTCAGCAGGAACTGCATGCGCAGCCGCGGATCCCGGGCCGAGAAGGCCTGCCAGAAGAGCACGCCGTACACCACGAAGAGCCAGAGGTGATAGAAGAAATTGACGGCGGTGGTGGCCCAGGGCGTGCCGAAGACCGGCTGCAGCAGCCGCCAGGGATCGATGCCGCCGTGCAAGACGCGGTCCCAGACGGCGAAGGCCTCGTCCCAGGCGAAAGGATGCAGGACCGGAATGAGCGCCTTGATGCCGGAGAAAACCGAGACGAAGAGCGGCAAGACCAAGAGCGCGACCAGCGCGCCCAGGAGCCGCTCCGGCGTCAGGAAGCGGGCCCGGAAATCGGCGAGGATGGTCTCGATCAGGCGCGCCGGGCGCAGCCAGAGCATCACGTAGACCGGGTAGACCAGCAGGAAGGCACCGAGATAGCCCAACAGCAGGCCCAGGCTGGCGCCGGAATACAGCGAGAGCGAGATGTGATCCGGCAGCCCGGCGAGCCTGGCGAGCGCCAGGCCGCAGAGCGCGTAGGCCAGAGTATAGCCGATCAGCCAGCGGTGGGCGTGGAGGACCCGGCCAGCGTCGGCAAGCCAGATCGATCGTCCCTGCTGAAGGGCTGCGGTGGTCACGTGAAGGCCTCTCGCGGGGTCCCGATTCGGGCCGAGCCTAGGGCGCCGCCCCTTGCCAAAGGGTTACCGGCGAGGCCCCGCGGCTGGCGAAGGCCGAAGGACTCATGCGGCGTTCGACTTGGGTCATTCCAACCAGAGCGGTAAAAGCGGCCTTCGCACCGGTTTTGACTGATCAAATCTTTAACAAGTATTTCAACTTACTTAAGCGCAAAGCCGTAATTTCATCGAGATCTTTAACTCCTTTTTAAGTTGGACGCGAGATCATCCGGCTTGGTCTTGCCTTTTGGTTTGCCCAAGAGTGAGTGAGGAGAGAACTGTCATGCTCAAGGTCATTCGTACCTTCGCCAAAGACGAGTCGGGGGCAACCGCGATCGAATACGGCCTCATTGCCGCATTGGTTTCGGTTGCGGCGATCGGCGCGTTGACCGCGATGGGAACTTCTTTGTCGACCATGTTCAACACGGTTTCGAGCGCGCTTTCCGGCGCCACCGGCGGCTGAACAGTCGAGACGGCCCGGTTCGCCTGGCCGTCCCGCGAACGACGATGAAAAGGGTCTGGGCGGTCGGCGCCCCGGCCCTTTTTCATTTGCCCGCCACCGAGTGAGGTAGATCCATGATTACCCTCCCGTTCGTATCAAAGCTCGCCATCCTTGGATTTCTCCTGCTGCTGAACGCCGCGGCGATCAGCGATATCCGGCGGTTGATCATTCCCAACAGCTACTGCGTGGGAATCGCGCTTTGCTATCCCTTCTACGTGCTGACCTCTCCGGTGCCGGTCGACTGGGTCGGCGGCCTCCTGGTCGGCGGCGGCTTGCTGGTCGTCGGCTTCGTGCTGTTCACCACGGGCCGGGTCGGCGGCGGCGACGCAAAGCTGCTGGCCGTCTCTTCGGTCTGGGCGGGCCCGGCGCTCATCATGGAGTTCATTCTGCTGACCGCGCTCGCCGGCGGCGGCATGGCGCTGGTGCTCTACATCCGGCACCGCTGGATGCGCAGCGCATCGCTCGCAACCCTGGCGGCAACGGAAGCCGCGCCGGACTTCACACAGCAGCCAATGCCTTATGGCGTCGCGATCTTTGCCGGTGGAGTTTACGTGGCCTTTACCCTTCTTGGATTAGTTTGACGGCCTACATTCCTGGCAAGGAGTTTCCCCAACGATGTCCGCCCGCTC
>JANQFI010000252.1 GCA_028277905.1 Chromatiaceae bacterium
ACGAAAATTGATAAGTGACTGTTTTATAGCGAATGCCGCTCACCCCAATCCAGTGATGTGGGTGAAAATTGTCCAATAATCTGGTCGCTTTCCGCTCGATTTCGGGAGGTCTGATGTTTGTCGCCGGCAATCGCCTAAGCTGTGCGCTAACCTGGTTGCGCCCCGCGCACCGGAACAAGGTCCATGCATGGTCCAACGTCGTCAGATAGCTTGTGCCGACAGGGGGCGCCTCTTCCGGCAGCCGTCCCGGTCCCGCCGCTGGCGGTGGCGGCTGCTGCCGAGCCCCTGCATGCGCCCGCATCCTGCGGACGCCTCGGCACGGGGGCCTTGGTGCTGCTCGTTGCGCGTCCGTTGCGGCATGATCGCCATTGCAGGCTGGCTCCTGCCCGCACTGCTGACGATCACGGCTCCGGCACCGGTGGCCGCTGCCGCTGGAGGCTATGTCGGCGCTGAGCGCTGCGGCGCCTGCCACCCCGATGAGCTGGCCGCCTGGCGCGGCTCCCACCACGACCTCGCCATGGCCGAGGCGACGTCCGAGACGGTGCTCGGCGACTTCGACGACGGCGAGCTCACCGCCCATGGCGTCACCACTCGGTTCCATGTTGCGGGAGACCAGTTCCGGGTCACCACTGACGGTCCGGACGGTGCCCCGACGGACTATCGCATCGCCTACACCTTCGGCTGGGCACCACTCCAGCAGTACCTGATCCGTTTCCCCGACGGACGCCTGCAAGCGCTCGGCATCGCTTGGGACGCACGCCCGGGGGCGGTCGGCGGCCAACGCTGGTTCCATCTCTATCCGGACCAGGCGGACTACGACCACGAGCACCCACTGCACTGGACCGGTCGCGATCAGACCTGGAACTACCAGTGCGCCGAGTGCCACTCGACGGGGCTGCGCAAGGGCTACGACACCGACACCGACAGCTACGAGACCAGATGGGCCGAGATCGACGTGGCCTGCGAGGCCTGTCACGGACCGGGCGCCGCCCATCTGAGCCAAGCGCAGGCCGCGGCGACGGGTGACAGGGACGCTTGGCGGAAGCATAAGGGGCTCGTCGTCGACCTTGCCCACCGCGACGGTGCGACCTGGCTCATCGACGCCGACACGGGCCTGCCCCGCCGCGAGCCGCGCCGATCCAGCCACGCCGAAGTCAACGCCTGCGCCCGTTGCCACGCCCGCCGCGGCCTGATCAATGGCGATTACACCCCGGACAGGCCGCTGGCGGACACGCACCGGTTGGCGCTGCTCGGCGAGGGGCTTTACCACGCCGACGGGCAGATCCAGGACGAGGTCTTCGTGCATGGCTCCTTCATCCAGAGCCGCATGTTCCACCGGGGCGTTACCTGCAGCGATTGTCACGACCCGCATTCGCTCGAGCTGCGCGCCCCGGGCAACTCTGTATGCGCCCGCTGCCATGCGCCGGCGCGCTACGACACCAGCGCGCACCATCACCACCCGATGTCCAAGGGCCTGCGGGCCAAGGGCAGTGGCACCGCCTGCGTGGATTGCCACATGCCGGAGCACAGCTACATGATCATCGATGCCCGCGCGGACCACAGCCTGCGCATCCCCAGACCGGACCTATCGGTGGCCCTGGGCACGCCCAACGCTTGCACCGACTGCCATGCGGACCAGACGCCTGCCTGGGCCGCGGGACAAGTGGAGACCTGGTACGGCAGGCCGCGGCGCCCGGCGCACTACGGCATCGCCCTGCACGCCGGTCGCACCGCTACGCCCAAGGCCGCGGCAGCGCTGGCCGATCTGGCCAGGGACGCGCTGGTGCCCGCCATCGCCCGCGCTACAGCCGTGGACCTGCTCGCCGAGCAGCCGGAGCCCATCGACGCGGGTCTGCTGGACGACCTCGCCGAGTCGGACTCGCCGCTGCTGCGAGCCGCCGCCGCCCGCGCCCTGGAGCGCCTGCCACCGGACGCTGCATTGCGGATCGGGCTCAGGCTGCTGAAAGACCCGAGGCGCCTGGTGCGCATCGACACGGCACACGCGCTTGCCGCCTTTGTGCGGCTCGAGGCGAGCATCTCCGGCCGGGCATCGCCGCTGCGCCGAGCCCTGGCGCCGGCCCTGGCGGAGTACCGCGAGGCCCAGCGCAGCAGCGCCGAGCGCCCCGAGTCCTGGCTCAACCTGGGCCTGCTGGATACCCTGCTGGGCGAAGCCGGTGCCGCCGAGGCGAGCTATCGCAAGGCGCTGGCGCTGGAGCCAGGGTTCTCGCCGGCTGCTGTCAACCTCGCCGACCTCTACCGTGCCCGCGGCCGCGACGACGAAGGCCGCGCGGTGCTCCGGCAGGGCTTGGCGCAGGCACCGGACGACGCCGACCTGCTGCATGCGCTGGGCCTGCTGGAAATCCGCGCGAAGCGACTACCAGTGGCCGTGGATCTGCTGGGCCGTGCCGCCGCTCTGGCCCAGGTGCAGCCGCGCTACGCCTATGTCCATGCCCTGGCACAGGAGGCGGCCGGTGACCTGCCAGGGGCCATCACCACGCTCGCAGCCGCCGCCGAGCGTCACGCCAACGACCGCGACATCGCCCTCGCGCTGGTGAGCCTGAGCGCCAAGGCCGGGGATCGGGCCGCCGTCGTCACCTGGGCGGAGCGTTTCCTGGCGCGCTTCCCGGACCCGGGGGGCCAGGTATCCGCGCTGCTGGCGCGGCTCCGGGGCGCTGCTGAGTAGCTTGCGTCCGGCTTTGTTGTAGGACGGGTCGCCCTGTCACCGCGCGAACGCCGCAAAGGGTGCCGGCAGCCGCTCCGGCGGATGCGCGATGGATCAGGCTCCCGCAGCGGGCGCCCTGGGTCGCTCAGCACCCGCATGGGCTCGACGCATGGCGCAGGCCGATGGCGACTGGCGCTGCGTCCTGCTCACCCATCTTTGCCGAGCAGCAGCCCGGCGATGAGCCGCTCCACCGGCGCATAGTCGTCGGTTAGCACCGGGAGACGCTCCGGCGGCGTGCCGAAGGCCATGATGTCCTCGGTCATGCGGCTCCAGGCGCGGCGGAAGCCGCGGCGGGCCAGCACGGTCCTGGGTAGTCTGGGACCTTCGCCGGCCGTGATGATGAAGGTCACCCGCTCGGTCTCCGGCACCTGGTCCATCCAGATGTCCACGTGCCGAAACTGGGTCGCCAGGGTCTTGGCAATGGCCTTGATGAGCCGCGGGTCCGGGAAGGCGTCCACGACGTTCATGAGATAGAGCCCGGTCGGGTGCAGGCGCTGGCGCACGAGCGCGGCGAATTCGGCCGTCACCAAGTGGAAGGGGATGGCCAGATCATGGAATACGTCGCCGACGATGATGTCGAAGGGGCGCTCGGCCTCCGCCAGGGCGAGGCGGGCGTCGCGATGCTCAATCGTCATACCCTTGGGGTCCAGGCCCAGGGACTCCGCGGCGGTGCGTGTCACCATGGGATCCAGCTCGGCGACGGTGATGCTGGACCTGGGACTCAGCGCCTGCACTGCCCGCGGGTGGCTGTAGGCGCCACCGCCGGCAAAGAACCATGCGAGTCCGTCGTCGTAGGCAGTGCCGAAATGGGCATGGGCCAGCTCGTCCAGGCCATGCACGTATGGGGCGATGAGCAGGTCTGGCTCCGCCAGGTGGTTGATGCCGTGCAGCAGATGGTCCAGAACCAGGCCGCGGGCGGCACCCGACGGGGCCAGGTCCGGCCGCGCAACGACACGGATGCAGAAGTAGGCGCTCGCCCGGTCGCATCTCGAGCTGAGCCCGTCGCGCAGTGCCAGCAGGGTGAGGGTCGCCAGCATCACAACCGCGAGCAGCCCCAGGGTGACGGGTGGGTTGCGGCGCAGAAATGGCAGGGCGAGGGCCAGCAGCGCCATGCCCGCCGTGAGCACCAGAGCGCGGGTGCCGAGGCTCTGCACCAGCCAGTAGCCGGCGGCGAAGGTGCCGGCGATGCTGCCGAGGGCGGCCAGTGCATGCATGCGGCCCACCACCTGTCCGGCGCGTGGGTCCAGGCGTAGCGCCAGCGTGGTCAGGAGGGGCGTGACCACGCCGATGAGCGCCGCCGGCACGAAGAAGAGCACGGCCGCGAATGTGAAGCTGGCACTCAGCAGCGACAGGTCGTTCTGCTGCACCGCTGCTCCCAATGGGTCCAGCAGGGCCAGGCTCGCCAGGCAGTACAGCCCACCCGCCGCGAGCATCCAGCCGACGCCGTGCCCGTCGGCACCCTGGTCCGCCCAGAGGCCACCGAGCCAGTTGCCGAGCGAGAGACCCGCCAGGATCACGCCGATGATGGAGGTCCAGGTGTAGAGCGACACGCCGACATAGGGCGCCACCAGCCTGCCGGCGACGATCTCCAGCACCAGCAGCAGCGCCGAGCCGATGAAAACCGTGGCGGCGTAGCCCCAAAGGACGCGGCGGGTGCCGGCGGCCGGCGCCGTCGATCGCCCGGCGTCGGGCGCTGTCGTGGTCCTGTCTTTCATCGGCCCAGGAGGCTAGCCCGTCTTCGCCTATTCAACCGAAAAAGCGCTGCAAGCTGTTGATGCTCCGTTCCGGGAGACAAAAGGTCGGCACTACAGGTCGGTCGGTCGATCAGGCTCTCAGGGCTTCGGAGTTGGATAAAATCCTCGGTGGCGGTTGTTCGGGAAGGGTCATGCGCAGCTGCTGAAGCAACAGTTTCTGATCCTTGTCCGGCTCGGTGTAGCGGGAGAGGATGAGGGTCCGTCCGTCGGTGGTCGGCAGATGGACATCGACCATTTGCATGGCGGCGAGCTTCTCGAGCGCGGCACGCGGGGTGAGCCCCGGTGCCAAGGCCCGCAGGCGTTGCTTGAGCGTGACTTGCAGGCAGTA
>JANQFI010000267.1 GCA_028277905.1 Chromatiaceae bacterium
GTCCAGGTTGGCCCGAGGAAGGAGGTTAGCGGGGGTGGGGTGCGCGGTCAACGCCCAACTGCGGGGCTGACGGGCGTCGGGGCGGTGCAGGCGCGCGCGTTCCGGGGTGCTGGCGCGTGCATCTGCGGGGCAGCGTGCCACCGACAGACGAGAGGGGCTGCACCGTTCCCTGCGAGAGAGACGGCGGCTACCAGGAGACGCGCTGATCGAGCTCGGAGTCGAACTCGGGCTGTTGGAGGAGGTCCCAGTCGGGCATCGGCTCGGGTGCCTCGTCCCAGGCGGGCGGTCCGCGTGCGGACGAGATCGGGGGTGGACGCGGCGGCTCACCGATGTGGGTGAGGATCTGCTCGACGGGCGCGGCCTCGGTGATGAAGGCGATGATGCGCATGTCCGCGCCGCAGTTGGGGCAGACCAGCGGCAGCGACTCGAACAGCCGGGCCAGCAGCATGGCCCAGAGATAGCGCGCCGGCGAGCGGGCATTGGAGGCCGGCGCCCGGGGCGGCGAACTGACCGCGGTCGGTGAGCCTGTTGCGTCCGCCACCTCGCGCCCGAAGGCGATGGCAGCCGGCCGCAGCGGCGCGTTTGGCGCGAGCACGCCCTGGTAGCGATGGCGGTGCCGCCTGGGCGGCGGGATCAGTGCCGCGAGATGGTCGATCAGCTCCAGTGGGGTGAGCGACAGCGCAGTGGTGCCTTCGCGTTGGGTTCGAGGCAGCCGGTAGATGACCTGCTGCTCATCGATGAGCTCGAGACGCTCGAGCGCGAACGGCGGGCGGGCACAGTAACGGAGCAGGCGCACCAGCCCGGCGCGATCCTGCGCACTCACGCGCACCGCGGCATCGAGAGAGAATCCGCTGTTCTCCCAAGCGAGCATCTCGCGGACATCCTCCGGCTCGATCAGGCCACTGCGGGCGAACCAGCGCAGCACCCGCACGCGCACCTGCTCGGCGATGGCGGCGACGGCCTCCGGTGTCAGGGCAGCAGCGGGGCGAAAGCGCACGGATTGCGGGACAT
>JANQFI010000521.1 GCA_028277905.1 Chromatiaceae bacterium
TTCGCGAAGCGGCAGCGCGTGCATAGTCGTTCTCTGTGCGCGTTGCCGCGACAAAGCAGGCGGGCGAGCAGACAAGCCAGGCGGTCTGTTTGTTGACAGCAATCGCCTAAGGCGCCCGCAGCGGGTCGGCGGGTCCTTGCAGAAGCGCTCAGTCGCGTGCCGCCCGGCGCGCCGACAGCACGCCGGCTTGCGGACGTTGTTCCCTGGGGGTAATGATGGGCGATTATCGGTTGTATCTGTCGCTGATCCCGGAGGCGCTGATCGCCTCGCAGCTGGAGCCGGCAGCGTTCGGCGCCTACTATGCGGTCGGGCGCCACCTGCACGCCCATGGCGAGGCGATCTTCTTCGAGGTGGACCCGTCCTTCCGCGACCCGAGCTTCCCTTTCGCGCTGGCGGACGAGCGCTGCGTCACCCAGCCCAGCGGCGCGCCCAAGTCCTCGGTGTATCTCGGCATCTACAACGTGCTGGCACGGGTGCCGGTGGCGGCGCTGAAGAACCTGTACCTGGTCACCGACGACGGCCGCACGCTCGAGCTGAGCCGCGGCGACTATGCACCGGACAGCGAGCACCAGCTGCACCTCTACCAGGAACTCTGCCCGGTGAATCCGCTGGTGGCGAGCCGGCTGGAGCCGCGGGACTTCTGCAACTCCATTACGCATCCCGAGAGGCCGGTGAACGTGCCGCGCATCGCCTTTGCGGAGCTGAAGCTCGGCGAGCTATCCGCGAACCCCGCCACCGGCAACGCCGACGACCTGCCCTACCCGGTCATCAGCCACCTGCGCGACGTGCTCCTGGACTTTCCGCACAACACCAAGGACAGCAAGCTGGTGCTCAAGCAGGTCAAGCAGGGCGTGATCTACCGGATGGTGGAACGCGGCTTCTATGTCGGCGACCACGAGGAGTTTGCATACTACCCGTTCCCGAGTCAGCAGGAGCTGGATTCCACCTACTACGACTGGTGGCGCTCGGCCCAGGTGACACGCTTCGACTGACCGACGCGGTTCGACTGACACAAGCCGCCCGTTCCGAGGCGGTGTATCCACCCTGAGGCTCTGATTCCTGCGCACCGGGCGGGACGCCCGGTGCTGCCCGCGCCCGCGAGGCGCGGGCCAGATCTCGTGTTGCGAGCCTTCCCGCTCGCGACCCGGGCCCGCGCGCCGGGGATGGCGCCCGGCCGACACCCGATTCAGCTTCCATAGCCCGCCACATCCGCGGTACCGATGCCATGACCGAGCCCGTTTTCTGGATCGCCCCGATCGCCGCCATCGTCGCGATGGTCTTCGCTTGGCGCTACTACAAGGAGATGCAGGCGGAGGACGAAGGCAACGAGAGAATGCGCACCATCGGCGGCCATGTGCGCACCGGCGCCATGGCCTACCTGCGCCAACAGTACAAGATCATGCTGGTCGTCTTCGCCGTCGTCGCGGGCATCTTCGCCTGGCTCGCCTACGGGCTGGGCATCCAGAACCCCTGGCTACCCGTGACCTTCGTCTTCGGCGGCTTCTTCTCGGCGCTGGCCGGTTACTTCGGCATGCAGACGGCCACCCGCGCCGCGACCCGCACCACGGCCGCGGCGCAGACCTCGCTCGGCAAGGCGCTGCGCATCTCCTTCCGCAGCGGCGCGGTCATGGGCTTGGTGGTGGTCGGCCTCGGGCTCGCGAACCTGGTGCTCTGGTTCATCCTGGTGAGTCTGCTCACGCCCCGCGATGCCGGCGACGGTGCCCGGCTGGTGCTGGTGACCACCACCGTGCTGACCTTCGGCATGGGCGCCTCGCTGCAGGCGCTGTTCGCCCGCGTCGGCGGCGGCATCTACACCAAGGCGGCCGACGTCGGTGCGGACCTCGTCGGCAAGGTGGAGGCCGGTATCCCGGAGGACGACCCGCGCAACCCGGCGGTGATCGCCGACAACGTGGGCGACAACGTCGGCGATGTCGCCGGCATGGGCGCGGACCTGTTCGAGTCCTACTGCGGCTCCATCCTCGCCGCCTGCGCCTTGGGCGCGGCCGCCTTCGCGGCGGACCCGGCCATGCAATTGAAGGCCGTCGTGGCGCCGCTCGCCATCGCGGGACTCGGCATCCTGCTGTCGGTCGCCGGCGTCTATCTCGTCAGGACCCGCGAGGGGGCCGACCAGCGTGAGCTGCTGGGCGCGCTCTCCCGCGGCATCAACGTCAGCGCCGCGCTCATCGTCGTCGCCTCCGCGGGGGCGCTCTGGCTGCTCGGCATCGAGAACCCCTGGGGCATCTGGGCCGCGGTGGTGACGGGCCTGGTGACGGGAATCCTCATCGGCCGCTCGACCGAGTACTTCACCTCGCCCTCCTACCGTCCAACCCGCAGCATCGCCAAGTCCGCCGAGGGCGGTGCCGCGACCCTGGTCATCGCCGGCATCGGCGTCGGCATGCTTTCCAGCATCCCGCCGGTGGTGGCCGTGGTCGCGGGAACGCTCTTGTCCTTCCTGTTCGCCGCCGGCTTCGATCCGGCCCAGATGGGCCAAGGACTCTACGGCGTAGCCATCGCCGCCGTCGGCATGCTCTCGACCCTCGGAATCACGCTCGCCAGCGACGCCTACGGCCCCATCGCCGATAACGCCGGCGGCAACGCCGAGATGAGCGGCTTGGGCCCCGAGGTCCGCGAGCGCACCGATGCCCTGGACTCCCTGGGCAACACCACCGCCGCCACCGGCAAGGGCTTCGCCATCGGCTCCGCCGCACTGACCGCGCTGGCGCTCATCGCCTCCTACATCGAGGTCATCCGCATCGACCTCATCGGCGCCGGCATCACCCAGCTCAGCTTGCCGGACGGCCTGGCGGTGGCTACCGCGGATGCGGGCCTGCTGGACTTCATGGCCTTCTACAACGTCACCCTGCTGAACCCGGTGGTGCTGATCTCGCTCTTCCTCGGGGCCATGGTGGCCTTCGCCTTCAGCGGACTCACCGTGCTCGCCGTTGGCCGCGCCGCGCAGTTGATGGTGGAAGAGGTTCGCCGGCAGTTTCACGAGAACCCGGACATCCTGCGCGGCAAGGCGGACCCGGACTACGAGCGCTGCGTGGCCATCTCCACTGTCGGCGCCCAACGGGAGATGATCCTGCCGTCGCTCATCGCCGTTGCCGCCCCGGTGCTGGTGGGGCTCTTGTTCGGCGTCGCCGGCGTCATCGGTCTCCTGGTGGGCGGGCTCGCCAGCGGCTTCGCGCTGGCGGTGTTCCTGTCCAACGCCGGTGGCGCCTGGGACAACGCCAAGAAGTACATCGAGGCCGGCCACCACGGCGGCAAGAACTCCGTCGCCCACCGCGCCTCGGTCATCGGCGACACCATCGGCGACCCCTTCAAGGACACCTCCGGGCCAAGCTTGAATATTCTGATCAAGCTGATGAGTATCGTCGCGATCGTGATGGCAGGGGTGACGATTTCCTATGCGTGGTTATGAGCCTCAACAGCATGATCGACAGGATCCAGCCCGACAGGACGCGCTCGGCCCGGGCGGCTTCAGCTCCGGTGCTCACGGCGGGATGTCCAGGCTTGCAAGGCGGGGCGTTGAGCATCTTGGCCTGTTCATCGTCCTCGCCAGTCGACCGCGCAGGCGGGATCGAATCAGCGCCGGTTTGCATGTCGAATCCTTCCGAATCCTTCCATTAGGATCTGATGCAGCGCGCGTGGAATGAGCGGATGTAGAATAGGGCGATTGCCGGAAACAAACATACCGAATGGCGCAGGATTTTCGCTCGCCTTCAAGGAGCGGCAGCGGGCGCATAGTCGAGCTCTGTGCCCGCTGCCGCGACGCAGAGCGGGCGAAAAGACAAGCCAGGCGGCATGTTTGTTGACAGAAATCGCCTGAGGTCGAGACGGCGGGCTCGGGTTGGGCAGCGCGGGACCAGTGTGAAGGGCCGCGGGGCCTAGGGTCTCGGCCAGCCGCACAGGGCGTTCGGCTGACAGGCCTCCAGTAGTGCGGCGCTTCCTGGCATGCCGAGTCCGGCCTCGTACTCTGCGATCAGCGTCCGGTGGCGCCAGCAGGCGGCCCGGCGCATCCCGTCGCGCCCGAAACGCGCCCAATCCGGGCGGTGCTTGATCTTCTGGTACTGCACCGCGGAATGGGGCTCCGCTGGCAGCGGTGCTGCTGTACCGTCGAGCCCATGGGAGCCCCAGCCCATGCCGCGCTCGGGGTCGATGACCAACAAGACCTGTCCGTCGCCCTGGTGCGCGTCGCGATCGACGAGCAGGTCTCCGGGGCGAAGCCGGTTGTCGTTCAGGCAGGATTCGAACTCCTCGCGCATCGGCGAGTCCCGTCCGGCCATGTCCTTGGTCGGGATGTGGCGGTCGTCGCCGTTGTAGCTTAGCCCGGCACGCGAGAAGACGAGCCAGACGGCGCGCGCGCTGTCGACGCCAAGGCGCAGATTCTGCTCGATCTCGGACTCGCGCCAGGGGTGCGATGCGTAACTGTAGCCGTTCTCGCGCGAGGCCTTGGCCAGTCGGTGCGTCTCTACCAAGAGCCTGTGGATGCCGGTGCTCGGGTCGTCCGGTAGGTAGGGGCGGATGTCGAAGCGCTCGGCGGCGAAGGACTCCCAGTCGAACGGCCCGGCCCTGTCCTGGTCGAGTCCCGGGAAGCCCGGATTGGCCTCTACCCGCATCGTCACCTGGCTCAGGGTCCAGGTCGCGATCTCCGGCCCGGGGGACGCCTGATAGAAGCCGCGGCCGCGCGCACCTGGGACCAGGTAGCGGTCCAAGGCTGCCTCGAGGCCTGCCCTGGGAGGCTGGGCCGAGCGCGCTTGGGCGGTCTGCGTGTAGCGCGTCCACTGCACCGGATTGTTCTCGCGGGTGCCGAAGGCCAGCACCCGGTCTTGGACATCAAGGGGCGGCCGTCCTTGAAAGGTCTCGCGCTCGGCCCGGAATCGCACCCGCTCTCCGGGACGGAGCCGTACCTTCCGGCCGTCGCCGGGCAGGGCGAGAGTGCTGCCGTCAGTGGACAGGATCAGCGCCCCGATGAGCAGGGGCACAGGTGCCTGCGGGCTTAGGCGCACCTCGAGGTTCCACGCTTGGCACAGTGGGACCCGTTGCTCCCGGTTCGGCTCGGCTTGCTCCCAGACACCGCGCACGCAGTCGTCCAGACGACTCGGCTCGGCCGGCACCAGGCGGACCAGCAGGGTCTCCTGATCGGCGAAATCCGCCCCGCCCTCGCCACGCAGATGCAGCAAAGCGCGCTGTCGGGCGTGTTGCCAGAGCGTCTCGGGCGCGTCCCGGTCCGATGCGAGGACGTTACGTACCCGCTCTTCGGGCCCATGCACCAGCAGCCGTCCCGAGGCATCGGTGCGGATCTCGTAGTCGCCGGCGCCGTCGGTGAGCTCGATCAGTCGAGCGGCTTCGTTGTTTGCTTGGAACGCCTCGCGCAATGCCCTCGCGCGGGGCTCCGGGAGACCGCCCGGCTCGCTAGCCGGGCGCAGCCGCACGTGGAGCTTGACGAAGGCATCCGCCGGACGCGCGAGCACCGCGAGATCGCCGCGCTCGATCGGGTCGGCCTTGGGTCCGGTGACGGCCAGGCTGGCCGAGACGTTGATGCCAGTGAAGGCGTCGACGACCAGGGTCGCCTTCGCAAGCCCTGGATCTTGCGTCTCTCGCCCGGTCGCAGTCCCGTCGTAGACGCGCAGCTCGGCCCCGACGCCAATGCCGGGCAGCGGCGCTCCGCCAAGCGACACCGGCGGTCCGGCGTCAATGACCTCCCAGGCGACCGGTCTCGTGCGCATTCGGTTGCCGAACACCGGCCGGTCCAACTCGCCATGGAAACCGGGTACCTGCGGGCTCTCTGCGGCCACCAGTGGCGGTACCTGTCGAGCGACCTGGGCCAGTGTCAGCGGACGGTCGCCGACCTGCGAGAGCACTTGCAGCAGGGCGTCGGTGAAGACGCCGCGGCCGGATTTCTCGACCGCCGAGCTGCTGTCGCTGGCCGCCGTCAGGGTTGCGATTCCGGGCAATGCCGCTGGGAACAAGCTGGACGCACCGTCACCGAGGCCTTCCACCGCTGCGAGCCCTGGATCGGCCTCGTCGTCGATCGGTGCCATGAAGCGGGCCATGACGGTGCTCTGTGCCGGCGCGCGCGTTGCAGTGCCCGAGTTACAGGAATCCAAGATCAGCGTAATGTCACTTGTCTTGCGATGCAGGCGCGCCAGCAGCCCGTTCAGCTCGTCATCCAGCAGGTCGCGGGCGACGTCGGTGCGGGCATCATGCAGCATCAGGGTTTCGTCCCAAGCGTCCGGTTCGTCACCGTTCTTGTCTCTGGTCTGCGAGCCATGACCGGCGAAGTAGAAGACTGCGACATCGCCAGGCCGCGCGCGGGAGATCAGGGCCTGCTCAAAGGCCTGCCTGAAGTTCGCGGTTGTCGCCTGCTCGTCCAGCAGCAGGCAGACATTTGCCTCCGGGAAGCCATAGCCATTCGGGTCGGTGAGGAGCCGGTAGATGCGTCGCGCATCCTGTGGCGGCCCCGGCAGATCGGGCACCACCTCACGCTGGTACTCGCCGACGCCGACGATCAACGCGAGGCGGCGGCGCCCGTCGATCGCCTCGACGCGGTCCGGATCGCATCCGACCTTGGTGCGGAGCGCCTCGGCTCCCAATCCTCGGCCGTCTCCGCAGGCGGACATCAAGGCAAGCGTGAGGCTGATCAGAATGGCGATAGCGAGGCGCGGTACTGTGGGCCCAACCAACATCAGCTCATCGTCTCTTCGTGAGTAAGGGTTCAGACCTCCTCCCAAGAATTTGCGCCTGAGAGCCAAAAATCAGAGTTTTATGGTCGGATTTGCCGCAAATCGTTGAGGGGGTCTGGACCCTTGCCTTCGTGAAGGTCCAGGTGGCACGACCCGGCATGGTCTTGGCTCGACAGCCGCTATGTTAGAGTCGGCCCGCTGACCAAACAACACGCCAGAGACTGGCGCCCCTCCGATGGTTGGCCGGGATGCCCCGAGTGCACGCCGGCAGCAGTCATGGAGCCAGCGTCGGTTCCAGGACTCACAACCAAGCCAGGCCCGCGCCGACCAGGATTACGACGACGATAACGTCTGCAATGGGTTCCGAGACCTCTGCCGTATTGAGCGGCCTCGTTGCGCGAGGCGTGTATGAGCGGAGCTCCGCCGAGATGCCGGCGTCGCGGCAGGGCTGCGAGACTGGAGCGAGAAGAAGTACAAGGACCGGCATAATGCCATTGACAGCCAATGACATTGAACGTCAGGATACACTGATGATCGAGGGGGCCTTGGCGTGGCTGCGCCAGTGGGCCCATACCGCTGCTGCCTATTGAACGGGCCGGCGACACGCTCATGTCTGCTTGCAAGCCGATTGGACGCTATCCAGGCCTCGCCTGCTGGAGACTAGCGACAGTGTGCGGTGTTGCGCGACAGGCTGCTTATGACCGGAAGGGCTCGATGAAAGGTTCGGCGATCCCAGCATCGACTTTCGGCGCCATTGCCGTCGCCCTGGTCCTTGGGTTATGCCACTCGGCACTGGCGGCTGGTGAAGGGCATGCGCTGCTGATCGGCATTCAAGACTATGGTCCTGGTCCGATACCCTCGCTGAAAGGGCCGCGCCAGGACATCAAATTGGTGGAAGAGACCCTCAGGGACAGGTACGCCGTCTCGAATATCCAGACGCTGCTTGATGCAGAGGCGACGCACTCCGGTGTGCGTGACGCCTTCGCGAGGCTGACAGGAGACGTCAAGCCCGGAGATTTCGTCTATATCCACTATTCGGGGCATGGATCGCACACGACTGATCTGAACGGCGACGAGGCGCGTGGCGATCAGGACCAAACCTGGGTTACTCATGGCGCGCGCTCTGGAGCCCAATCCGGCATCGACGATTTCGGCATACTGGATGACGAGATCAACGCCTGGTTGAAGCCCATCCTCGCGAAGACAGAAGACCTGGTTGTCGTCTCCGATTCCTGCCACTCGGCTTCGGTTACGCGCGGGAAGGTGACAGGGGTAAGATCGCTTGACGGGGACGATCGGGAGCATCCGCTCGCACGACAGGCCGTCGATCGTGCGGACCAGAAGGAGGGGGTCCGAATCGGTGCGGCTCGGGACCAGGAGACGGCGATCGAGATCCAGGCGGAGGACGGCAAGACCTATGGTCTTTTCACCTGGTATTGGGTCCAGGAGCTGAACAAGGCGGCGCCAGGCGAGACCTGGGACGATGTCTTCAAGCGCGCCTACACCCTTGTCAGTACACACCGAGGCGCACATCAGCGTCCGCAGCTCGAGGGATCAGGGGGGCGCAGCATCTTCGGCGGCGACTTCCCCGATCGGTCGGCACGGGTGGCGGTTCTGAAGGTGGATCGCAACTCAGGGCGCGCGACGATCGACACTGGGGTCGCCAAGGGCGCAACCGCGGGCTCTGTCTATCAGGGTTTCGATCCGCGAGAGCCCGATCCTGACGGCCTGCCCTCCCTCGAGCTCCAGACGGTCTCCACCTTCACCAGCAGAGCCAAGATTACCCAGGGCAGCTTCGAGCCCGGCGACCTCGTGGTCGAGGTCCGTCACGCTTACCGATTCGAGCCGATCAGGCTTGCCGTCGAAGGCGATTTTCCCCGCGGCAAGGACCGTGCGCTGCTGGCCCGTCTCGAGGCATCGTTACAGGGCCTGAGCGGCTTCACGATGGTAACGGATCGCGCGAATGCCGACTGGATCGCCTATGTCCTGCGCCCCCGTCGGGCGAATGGGAGCCTCGTCTATGACAGGCCGAACGACAGCTTACCGAGGTCGTTCACCGATCAACCCCCGGAAGTCTGGGTCGTGAGTGCGAGCAACGACGAAGCGCTGCTGCACGAGCTCATGCGCATCCCCCTTGACGACCCGGAAAAGGGCATGAAGGTCTTGCGGGAGAACCTCGCCAAGTACGCGAGAATTCAGGAGCTCAAGCGCCTGGGATCAGGGGTCGGCGCCCTCGACGTCGAGCTCCTGTTCTTCTTGTTGCGCGCGGAGCTGGACTGCGACGATAGCTGTGTCGAGCTCATGGCTCCGGACGGCTCCAGTCAGTTCTACCGTAGAGAGGGTCCCATGCCCCTCGAGGATATCCAGGCCAAAGGGCCGGGGCTCGGCGATGTTCTGGGCTTCGCGGTCCACAACCGCGACAAGCGTCGGCACTTCTACGCGTATCTGATCAATATCGCTCCAGGCGGCGACGTCCTGCCGATCTTCCCGCGGCCAGAGGACAACAGGGAGTACGCGCGGGTAGACGCCGGGGAGCTGCGGGACCTGTCGAGCGACGTGGGCCTGATGTTCAACGAGGCCGGCGAGACCGCACCGGTAGAAGAGTACGTCAAGTTGATCGTCGCGAATCAACCGATCGACGTGCAAGTCTTTCAGCGCGATGGCTATCAAGACGTCATCAGGCGCTCCGGCACGGCCGTGGATCCACTGGAACGGCTGATTGGTGAGGCTCTCTACACGCGAGGGCAGGTCGCGGTTCCCGCCGATCGTGAGTGGGCCACCCGTGAGGCCGTATTCGAGATCGCACCGCGGCTGTGACCAGAGACCGACGCGTTGTCCCGACGCGTTGTCCCCAAGCAACCGCCGGGGCGAAGCGATCCTGCGCACCAACATCGGCAAGGTCTAGGATGACCTCCGCCGCTACGAGGAGGCCGTGGAGTAAGGCGATTGCCGGAAACAAACAGACCGAATGGCACAGGATTTTCGCTCGCCTTCAAGAAGCGGCAGCGGGCGCATAGTCGAGCTCTGTGCCCGCTGCCGCGACGCAGAAGGCGGGGAAAAAGACAAGCAAGCTGGTATGACGATCGACAGAAATGGCCTGAATCGGCGCTCGGTCGAGACCGAGGCGGACTTTCGGGCAAGAGGCATGAAGCTTGACTGACCGTCCCGCCCGGGCTAGATTCTCGCTGTGGATCCGGCGTAGCGCGAGGGCCTCGAATCTCGATGCTCCACGCTGGTGCTGCAGCCTGGGGGCAGACCTCCGAGCATGACCGCGAGTGTTCGGTTTACCTTGCGCCCCGAATCCGGAGAGCCTCGATGGGTCAAAGCCATGGCACTTCAGGAGGTCCTCAGGGGCGCGGCCAGGTCATCATGCCCCAACCCCATGAATGCCGCGCCTATCTCCGCAGCCCTCGTCTGCGGCTTTCCAGCTTAATGCCGGGCCCGATCCTCACGGCCCCGATCCTTAAGGCGTTGATCGTGGCCGCTGCCGTGGTCGCGGTTACGCTAGTCCCCAGATACGGCTACGCCGCGGGGCATGGCGTGGAAGCGAGTCTATCCATTGGTGACGTCCGTGGGTTCTACCAGGCCGAGATCGAAGCGCTTCCCGAGGAAGATCCCCGGCGGGCTTGCGCGCAACATCGCGGTCTTTTCGGGCAGGTGCGTGTCGTTGGCGGTCGTCCGGCCGTCCTCGCAAATTGGCCGGGAATCGTAGCCTTGCGATCCACGGCCGACGGGGAGCCACATCGCTACTTCTGCGGAGGCACAGCGATTGCGCCCGACTGGGTCCTGACTGCTGCCCACTGTTTTAGGGGTTATTTCGAGAATAGCCGCGGGCAGTGGATCAGGGGCAATCGCCGTTTGCAGGTCGTACTTGGCGCGGATAACCTTTATCAGGTAACAGATCACGACGTCCGGGAGATCGAGAAGGCGTACCTTCACGACGAATATATCCCGGGGAAAGCAGCGACCCATGGCTATGATATCGCCCTGATCCAGCTCTCGGAGCCCTGGTCCCCTGAGGGTGCGATGTATTCGAAGCTCTCGCTATCGGAAGATACGGATGCCGGCGCGGGGCCGGTGCCAATGGTGGCCGGCTTTGGTCACCAAGAGGCAGTGGAGGTAGGCGCCCCGGCCACCGCCACTCGGCAGCATGAGTACAGAACGGCGGCGGACGGCATGAGCTTTTTTGCTTCGTCCCCGGCCTTGCATGAAGCCGCTATCCCCTTACAGCCGTGGAAATCCTGTCAATACCAGTATCCCAATTTGGACCTCGACGATCGTCAGATTTGCGCCGGACTGGCCGAAGGTGGTATCGACTCCTGTCAGGGGGATAGCGGCGGACCCTTGGTCGCGTTCGACCGGTACAACTGTCCATACCAAATCGGTGTGGTGAGCTGGGGAGCCGGATGCGCACAGGAGCAAGGTTACGGCTTCTACACGCGTGTTTCCGCCTACAAGGATTTCTTTCTGAACCACATTCCAGAGACACAGCTGCACGTCATTCGCGCCGAGGACCTGGTATTGGCTGACGGCATAAGCACCAAGCAATCAGCTGCACTGATCACGGCCGATGAAACCATAGACGAGCTTGGTCGATTGCTGCCCTGGGCTGGAGGTCGCGTCGATTTGGAATTGGTGCCCGCCCCAGAAGAGCAGGGTCAGATTCCCTTGGGGTCCAGGTATCGCTTCCAGATCAACTCGACGAGGTCCGGTCGGTTGCTGGTGGTCGATATCGACGCCCATGGGGTTTTCCGGCAGCTATATCCGAACAGGAAGACGAGTCCGGATGCGGGACTGCGCATCGAGGCGAACATTCCCAAACTGATACCCAACGAGGACAGGAACTACTTCATCGCTGGGCCGCCGCTGGGCGAGAGTCGGGTCATCGTCCTTGTGGTCCCGGATAGCTTTCCCGATGCCGAGTTCTTCGACCAAGTGGGACTGTCGAAGACCTTCCACCAGGTAGAAGATCCCGTGAGCTACAGCGCGAACCTCATCAATCAGGTCGGGAAGACGCTCGGCAACATGGGCAATGAGGATGTGGCAAGAGACAGTTGGGCGTTCAGCGTATCCGACTTCGATTTCGTGCCGGCGCTATGAGCCTGTCAAGACCTTGCTGGCAGCAGATGCCTGTTTTGGAGGGTTGCCCAAACTGGCCGGCGCGCTTCGCCACAGCTGTCATCGCAATCAACGCCACTTCAGGCGATTTCTGTCAACAAACATACCGCCTGGCTTGTCTTTTCGCCCGCCTTCTGCGTCGCGGCAGCGAGCACAGAGCTCGACGATGCGCCTGCTGCCGCTCCTTGAAGGCGAGCGAAAATCCTGCGCCATTCGGTATGTTGGTTTCCGGCAATCGCCTCAGCGGGCGGCGAAGTCTGTCAGAGGTACTGGTCACAAGTTGTCAAAAAGCCCTCGCGCGGCTCTGCGCCAGCGCGCGTATCCGCAGAACCCAGAGCAGGAGGATGAGTATGCAATGCCCGATATCCATCAGATCCATTGTCATCGGATCAATGGCCGTCCTATTCTTGCTGACCGACGTTGCCGGCGCTGCACCGCAGCAGGTGGACCGCAAGCAGTTCTTTGATACGGTGCGCGCCAAATACCACCCGAAGGGCAAGTTCAATCAGACACAGGTCGATAGCTACAATGGCTTCATCGACTATTGGGAGTCTCGAGCAGATCTGGATGATCCTAGATGGCTCGCGTACGCGCTTGCAACGGCGTACCATGAAACGCGCATGCAGCCGGTGAGGGAGGGTTTTTGCAAGACGGACCAATGCTCGCGACGGGCTGTCAAAAGGCTGTGGCAGAGAGGGAGAATAAAGCGCAACTATGCGGCCGCAGACCCTAAGACCGGAAACTCTTACTACGGCCGGGGCTATGTTCAGCTGACCCATGCCTACAACTATAAGAAGATGGGTCGGGAGCTTGGACTCGGCGATAAGCTGTATCTGGAGCCGGACCTGGTATTGCAACCGGAGGTCGCAACCAAGATCCTCTGGATCGGGATGATCAAGGGCAGTTTTCGAAGCCCGCACAAACTGAGCAGGTATTTCAATTCGAGGGCGAGCGACTGGGTGAACGCTCGTGAGATCATAAACGGGGACAAGCGCAAGCTGGGCAGGCAAATCGGCGGCTACGGGCAGTTTTACAAGGCGAAGGCGATACGCTTGGTCGAGGCGCCGCCCCCTGTTGATGTGCCAGAGGATTTGGTGACCGAGGTAATCCAGGACGAAGCCGTGGCAAGTGTATCGCCCAAGCCACGCCCCGGACCGGCAGAGCCCGCGGGGCAAGCTGGAGGCGCGACCTCCGTCAAGCCGGGAGGAGGTGCCGACCTGGGTTGTGATTGCGCCGGCAATCCGACGCAGACGCTCTAAGGCGATTGCCGGAAACAAAGATACCGAATGGCGCAGGATTCTCGTCCGCCTGCGCGAAGCGGCAGCGCGTGCATAGTCGTTCTATGTGCGCGTTGCCGTGACAAAGCAGGCGGGCGAGAAGACAAGCCAGGCGGTATCTTGGTTGACAGAAATCGCCTAAGGGTCCGGCTTGCAGAATCCGGCTTGCGGAACAGGTGAAAGTGCTATGCAGGCGCGGCGGAGCTTGCTCGGGAAATTCCCCTGAATCGAAGCGCCGATGCGCCGCAGGCGCACAGACATAGCAATCATTGATGCAATCAGACGGGAGACCATCAGTCATGACGAAATCGACACTGACACTGCGTGACGCAACCGTTGCAACGCTGATGCTTGCCGCGGCCATAGGTGTAACCGGGGTGCAAGGAAGCGATTTTGCGCCATTTGGTCAGCGCCTTGATCGGACCGGTGGCGAGGAGGGGCAGCAAGAACGCACGGCAAGCCTGAGCGGCGGCGAGTTCGAAGCGCTCGCGAAGATGAGCAAGGCGTGCCTGAACTTTGCGGTGTTTCTCGACGGAAAGAGCGATTACAACGTGCTGTTCTCAACCGAGGAATTGGACATACGGGATAACGTAGAATGCGTCCCCGGGGGATATGGACCTTTGCCGATGGGCGACGGAGTGGAATATTACATCCGTTCCGAATCCGAGGGGCAGCGAATGGATCTCTCGGTGCTGCCTGGGTCGCGCTCTCTCAATCCGTATAACGATGTTGTCTGTGTTCCCGGAGGCACGATAGACAACCGGTATAAAGACTTTGCCGCATTGCATATTCGCGGTTTTTTTGTCGTCTTGACCAATGACTTCGGTGACTTTTCTGTCGTGCAGTTGCGGCCACCAGCGAATCAGCCAACCGATGAAGAGGTCGAGACCTGCCTTGCCGAGGTCCAATAACCTCCAATAACCTGAACATTCTAAGGCGATTGCTGGAAACAAACAGACCGAATGGCGCAGGATTTTCGCTCGCCTCCAAGGAGCGGCAGCGGGCGCAGAGTCGAGCTCTGTGCCCGCTGCAGCGACGCAGCAGGCGGGCGCAAAGACAAGCCAGGCGGTATCTTTGTTGACAGAAATCGCCTAGGGGCGTTTAGGCAGAGCGCATGCACGTGTGACCAGAATGCTGGTCGGCCAGGGCGTGGCAAGGCCGGAACAGGTCCTCCGGAGAGGGGAAGCTGCAGGCGAAGCCAAGGGTACTCCAAGGATCATGTCCCCCCCGCAGGTCGCGGAAGAGGATCTCGGCAACGCCGGTGCCGGACTGGAGGCCCGGACTGGAGGCAACGACGAATTTGACGGAAGCGGGCAGAGCCGCAGCCCAATGTCGCCACCTGAGCCAGAGCGGACCTCTACAGGGCGCATCGCTAAAGAGTGCACCTCTGGGGTGGCGCACGAGACCTTGTGCCTGGACGGGCAGGTGATCTGTGCCGAGCTCCCATGGCTCCGGTAATACCGCTAGGCAAGGGCCGCGCCCGGTGGCGCTCAGTCCGGCCAGACCCGACCCGGAGTGCGGAAGGGATCGTCTTGCGGGGCTGCGCCCGGGTAGGCGCTGGGCTGCGGGCCTGTGGTGGCCGGGATCGGGTAGGGCGCCCGGGTGGTAGCATCGCGCGCGGATCGGTCAGCGGAGGCCTCTGGGCTGGCCGCGGGCATGGCAGCGGCCTTCTTGACCGGCGCCTTCTTCGCAGCCGTCTTCCGCGCCGTCGTCTTGCGCGTGGTCGGCGTTCGGGTCTGGGCGGCCGGCGGTTGCGCCGGCGCCTCGGCAGAACTGGGCTCGGCGGGTGTGCTCGCGCTGTCGTCGCCCGTCTTGGCCTTGCGAATGGAGTGGAGCAGGCGTTCTCCGGTGCTCTTGCTGTCAGCCATGGTCGAGGAGCTCCCTCAGCAGTTGGTGGATCTCTGCCGCGGCATCGGCGCCGCGCTTGCCGGCCTGGAAGACGCTTCTACCTTCGAGCGGACAGTGGCGGTGGATGGCGCGCCGGCGGATGCCCACTGCGGCCACGGGTAGGTCAAGCTCGGCGGCGGCGTCTGGCATGAGCCGGGACAGGGTCGTGCGCGGCTCCAGCTGGCTTATGACGATGAGGGCGCGGAGCCCGGGGTTTTCCGGGCGCAGCCGCTCGATGACCTTTGCGATTTGGGTGGTGGCCCAGAGGTCCACGGGTGACGGCTGCACCGGCACCAAGGCATGGTCCGCGAGCCTAAGGGACTGCTCCGCCTGCGGCGCCTTGATGGACGGCGGGCAGTCGATGACGACGTGCTCGTTGGCTTCGCCCAGGGCACGAACGGTCTTCTCGAGCCCCATGGCCGCGGCGACGACGTCCGGCAGGCCATTGTCGGCGTCGCCGATGAGCCGCCACTGGTAGGCGGATTGCTGCGGGTCGGCGTCCACGATGACCACCGAGTCGCCGCGCAGCGCGAGCCCGGCGCCGAGGTTCAGTGCCAGCGTGGTCTTGCCGGTGCCCCCCTTGTTGCCGACGACGGCGATGATGCTCATAGGCGCTCGGAAGCGATGGAATGCTGTGTGGGCATGTCTCGGGGATCGGTCCCAAAGCGCCCATCCGTGTCGCCCTGCAGGGCGACACGCCCCTGTACCCCGGCCGGGATATCGATCTCCAGGGCAGGACGGCAACATGGCAGGACCCGGTTGCTAGCGGAGCAGTGCGAACGTTCCGAGACCGTCTCAGGTCGTTGTCGCTGTCGCTGTTGTTGTCGTTGTCGTGATCGTTGTCGTGATCGCGGTCTCACCCTGCGGAGATTCGATTACGATTACGACAACGAGGGGATCCCGGTCTCGGAACTTCCGCAGCAAAGCACTAGCGCGTTGCACGGCAGGGCGCCCGCCTCAGACAAGCGGCCTCGGCTCGACCGCAGGATACGCCCGGCTGGCGAAGGGTCAAGTCGCGGTGTCTTGAGCTTAAGGCGATTTCTGTCAACAGACATACCGCCTGGCTTGTCTCTTCGCCCGCCTTCTGCGTCGCGGCAGCGGGCACAGAGCTCGACGATGCGCCCGCTGCCGCTCCTTGACGGCGAGCGAAGATCCTGCGCCATTCGGTCTGTCTGTTTCCGGCAATCGCCTTAGGCGATTGCCGGAGAGGGACAGGCGGCATCCTGCCGTCGGTGCGGGAGCTGCCGCGCTGCCCGCGTTGCCTGTGGATATGCGCGTGGATGTGCTCGTGGCGGCGCGCTGGTGTTTCGCGTGTGCCGGCGGGACGCCGGCGCTCCCAGGCGGGTCAGGCGGGCGGGTCAGGCGGGCACGTGCGGTGGGTCCAGGTCGTCCGGCGTGTCCCGGTGCCGGCGGCGCTCGTCGGCGAGCATCTGCTCCAGCAGGGCGATGTGCTCCGCCGCCTCGGCGGCCATGTCGGCAGCCAGTCTGCGGGCCTCGGGCAGGGCGGCGCTGGCGGCGCAATGGGCGTAGTAGGCACGGCTGCGGCGCTCGTTGTGCAGCGCTACCTCGAGGGCCTGGACTGTGCTCATGCCATAGCTCAGGGCCGGGTCCAGGCAGTCCCCGCCCTCGGGTGCGTCCGGGCATAGCCACTTGAAGCCCCAGGGCGGGATGCGCGGCAGGTCCGTGTCGCCCGCGCGTGCCGCGACGGCGGCGGCGTGGTCGGCGCTCAGGGTCGCGAAGCTGCAGAACAGATCGGCCACGGCGGTATTGTGGTGGACGTTCATGCTGTCGGCGAGCTGCTCATAGTGCGCCTTGGAGGCGTATTCCAGCTCGAGGGCGTGGGCCAGCAGCTCGGCGACGGATTCGATGACGGCGTCTGGGCTGGGTGCGCTCATCGGCAAAGCTCCGCTTCGATCTCGGCGAGCGCACCGGAGTGCGCCGCGATCTGCCTAAGGGCCTGTTCGGTGATCGGGGCGACGCCGGCCGCATAGACCGGGATCCGCTGGCGGAAGAGTATGCCCAGCGCCATGCCGTCGTCGCGCTGCATCAGCGCTGCGGCTTGGGCCAAGTCCTGCGCGGGCTCGAGCTCGCAGGGGTGCACCTGCTGCTTCCAGTGCTGCTGCTCCGGGCGAAAGGTGCGGCATGGGCTCAGCACATGCACGAAGGCGAAGCCCGGGTGCTCGATGGCGGCCGCCAGCAGCCGGGTCAGACCGGCCGGCGCGCCAGCGAAGCCGCGGGCGATGAAGCTGGCGCCGGCTGCCAGCGCGATGGCCGCGGGCTGGAAGCGGCGTATGCCGGTGCCCTGCGGAGTGAGCTTGCTGCGGCACCAGTCCGGCTGGGTGGTGGGCGAGGCTTGGCCCTTGGTCATGCCGTAGACCTCATTGTCCATGACGATGTAGGTGAGGTCCTGGTTGCGGCGACAGGCGTGCAGGAAGTGATTGCCGCCGATGGAGAAGCCGTCGCCGTCGCCGCCGGCGACGATCACGGTCAGCTCCGGACGCGCCGATTTGAGTCCCGCCGCCAGCGGCAGCGCCCGGCCATGCAGGCCGTGGAAACCGTGTACGGCGAGATACGCCGGCAGGCGTGACGAGCAGCCTATTCCTGAGACCACGGCGACCCGCTCCGGCGGCAGCTCCAGGTGCGCAAGCGTCTTGGTGAGCGCCGCCAGCACGCCGAAGTGACCGCAGCCAGGGCACCAGACGGGCTTGATGTGGGACTTGTAGATCTGTGCCCGCAGGCTCGGGATGCTGGCCCGGTGTCGCGGCGAGGGTTGTCGGGCAGATGGCTCGCGGGCGGGAGGCGTGGGCTGGGCTTGCTTGCCGCGTTGCGCCTGGGGCTTGCCAGAGGGTCGTGGTGGGGACGCCGCTTCCAGGCTCTGGTCGCTAGGCTCGTGCATGCGGATCCTCGGCAAGGAGTTGTGCAGCGGCGGCGACGATCTCGCCGGGCCTTAGCGGCAGCGGGCCGGGTCGCGCCAGGGAGCGCGCGGCCGCCGGTAGCGCCTGCTCGGCGTGCAGGTAATGGAAGAGCTGGGCGCCATGGTTCTGCTCCACTACCAGCACCAGAGCCTGGCCTATGGCGGCGCGGAGCGCCTCGCACTGCAGCGGTGCCAGCAGCCGCAGCGCAATGCTGCGGACGTCCCAGCCGTCCGCGCGCAGCCGCTCGGCGGCTTCCACCACGGCGCCCCGTAAAGCGCCGAAGCTAAGGAGGCAGAGCCGCAGGCCCGCGTCTGCCTGGGCAGGGTCGTGGTCGCCGTCCAGGATCTCGGCCCAGTCCGGGCCGAAGTCGAATGTCATGAGCTTGCGCTGGCGCTTGTCGAGCTGCGTCGCGTGGTCCGCCGCCCGGCTGGAGGGGGTGCCCTCGGGGTCGTGCTCCAGTCCGTCCGCGGTATAGGTGCGGCCAGTCTCGCCGGGCACCGACATGGGGGAGATACCGTCGGCGGTGACGGCATAGCGCCGATAGACGGCATCGCTCGCGAGCAAGGGGCCGCGCAGCGCGGTGGCATCCCCCGCGGGCCGCCTCAGGTCGGGGGCGACGGGCTCGCATACCGCCCGCGACTGGCCCAGTGACTGGTCCGACAGCACGATGGCCGCCGTCTGCAGCCGCCACGCGAGCCGCACGGCCCAGGCCACGGTGTGCGTGCAGTCGGCGATGTCGAGCGCCGCCAGCACCAGGTGCGGGGCGTCGCCGTGCAGGCCGTACAAGGCGGCGTTCAGGTCCGATTGCTCGGACTTGGTGGGGATGCCGGTGCTGGGGCCGCCGCGCATCACGTCGACGACGACGATGGGCGTCTCGCTGGCCACCGCCAGCCCGATGCCCTCGAGCATCAGGCTGAGTCCCGGGCCCGAGGTGGCCGTGAGCGCCGGCACGCCGCCGAAGGCGCTGCCGATGAGCATGTTCACAGAGGCGAGCTCGTCCTCCGCTTGCAGCAGGGTCCCGCCTAAGCGCTCCAGGCGTGGCGCCAGCCACTCCAGCATCTCGCTGGCGGGCGTGATGGGGTAGGCGGCGACAAAGCGCACGCCGGCGCGCAGTGCACCCAGCCCGGCGGCCTCGTTGCCGTTGATGTGCCAGCGCACCCGCGGATGCGGATCGATGTCGCAGGTCTCGCGCAGCAGGTCGGCGGGGTCGGCGAGCGCATGGCCGGCGCCTATGCAGGCCTGCGCGCCCGATACTACCGCGTCTCCCTTGGCCCCAAGGGTCCGTGCGGCGCCGTCCAGCAGCGCCCGTAGCGGCAGCCCGGCCAGGGCGCCCAGGGCACCCACGGCCACCATGTTGGCGCGCCCACCGCTGCGCTGGCGTGCGTTGGCGCGAAACTCCATGTGCCGGACCTTGGCCCCGCTCGCGACCACAGCATCCGGCAGTGCGCCGGCCGCCGGGTCCGCCAGCACCAGGCTGGCTTTGTCCAGTGGGATCTCGTCGGCGAAGCGGGCGTGATTGTCCCAGTCCAGCGCCGCGAGCAGGTCGCAGCGGTCGCCGGCGCAAAGCACCGGATCGGGGCCGAAGCGCAACAGCGCCGCCGACTCGCCGCCGCGGATCTGCGGTCCGGCACTGCGCCGCAGCAGGCCTTGGAGTCCGGCCGCGGCGACCGCTTCCAGCAGGATCAGCCCGGCGGTGACGGCACCGCTGCCGCCCGCGCCTGTGACCGCGAGCGCGAGCTGGCTGGCAGTTGGACGCAATGCGGGCGGGTGCATGTCAGGCGCGTACGGCGGATCCGAGGCAGGGGCGCAGGCGCTGGAGCATGGCCCGGTGGACCTTGGGGCCCCCGGCGACGATGTTGCAGGTCTCGAAGTGACGCTCACCGCCGGTGAGGTCCGTCACCATGCCGCCGGCCTCGGTGACGAGCAATGACCCGGCGGCGAAGTCCCAGGGCATGAGGCCCAGCTCCCAGAAGCCATCCAGGCGTCCGGCGGCCACAAAGGCGAAGTCCAGTGCTGCCGAGCCTGGCCGCCGCACCCCGGCGGTGCCCGCGATCATGGCCTCCAGCATGGGCAGGTAGACCTTGAGCTTGACCGGGTCCTTGAAGGGGATGCCCGTGCCGATCAAGGCGCCCTCCATGCCGCGGCGCTGGGTGACGCGGAGCCTGCGGTCGTTGAGCAGGGTGCCGCTGCCGCGCTCGGCCGTGAACAGCTCCTCGTGCAGCGGGTCGTAGACCACCGCCAACTCCATGCGGCCGCGCCGCCTGAGGCCGATGGAGATGGACCATTGCGGGAAGCCGTGCAGATAATTGGTGGTGCCGTCCAGCGGGTCTATGAGCCACTCGAATTCGTCGCCACCGGCCCTGCGGTCACCCGCGTGTGCGCCGCTCTCCTCGGCGAGGATGGCATGGTCCGGATACTTGCCGCGCAGGTGCTCGATGATGGTGGTCTCTGCGGCCCGGTCGACCTCGGAGACGAAGTCGTTTTGGCTCTTGGCCGTGACCTTGATGCCGCCGACGCGCTCGAAAAAGCGCATGGTGATGCGCCCGGCGGCGCGCGCGGCGCGGACGGCGATGTTGAGCATCGGGGACATTGCGGCACGATAGCGCAAGAGCCGAGTGCTTTGTAGGCTTTTCAGCAACTGGTGAAATGGGCATTCGCGAGCGAGGCTCCCCCGCGCCATCGCGGCGGGATCGACCACAATTCTCGGGAGGTATCAGTGCGGCCACCAGGGGACGCAGACCAGGCTCGGCAGGGCGCCATACTCGCCCGCATCCGCTTCGTGCTCGTGGCGACCAGCCTGAGCGGCAACATCGGCGCCGTGGCGCGGGCGATGAAGAACATGGGCCTGTCGCGCATGGCCCTGGTGAGACCCAAGGCGGGTGCCGGGGGATTTGCGGATGCGGAGGCCCTCGCGCGGGCCGCCGGTGCCGACGATCTGCTCCAGATCGCCTCGGTCCACCTCACCTTGCCCGAGGCGCTCGCCGGCTGCCGACTGGTGCTGGGCTCGAGCGCCCGGCTGCGCTCGCTGCAATGGCCGGTACTGGACCCCGCCGCCGCCGGGGCGCGGCTGGTGGCCGAGGCGGCTCAAGGCGATGTCGCATTGGTGCTGGGACGCGAGAGCACGGGCCTCAGCAACGACGAGCTGGCCTGCTGCCACTACCTGGTGCAAATCCCCACCGACCCGGACTTCAGCTCGCTCAATATCGCTGCAGCGGCGCAGGTCTTCGCCTACGAGGTCCGGCGCCACCTGTTCGAGGCGGACGCGGCGGCGGATCTGCATCCCGAAGACAC
This sequence comes from Chromatiaceae bacterium, assembly GCA_028277905.1. Lineage (GTDB taxonomy): Bacteria > Pseudomonadota > Gammaproteobacteria > Chromatiales > Chromatiaceae > Thiohalocapsa. Next base: position 21,175 of record JANQFI010000521.1, read on the forward strand.
CCGCCCGGACCTCGCCACCGCGGAGGAGATGGATGGCTTCCATCAGCATCTGATGCGCACCCTGATCCAGATCGGCTACGCCGACGCCGAGCAGTGTGCGACCCTCTCGCGGCGGCTGCGGCGGCTCTTCCACCGCGCCCGGCCGGACCGCACCGAGCTCAATATCCTGCGTGGCGTGCTGGCGAAGCTGACGCCCGGGTCCTGCCGTGCGGACTGACGCGCCGCGCAGGCAGCGCGGGTCGTCTTACCCGTCCACCGCCCTGTCTCAGACGGCGTCACCCCAGAAGGAGGCGTCAACCGCGAGTCCCCTCAGGCGAACAGCTTGGCGACGTCCGCGTCCTTGTGGGCGTCCTGGAACCGCAAGAGCTCCGCCGGCCGAAAACCGAGCAGCCGGGCGACGAGCACCGCCGGGAACCGCTCCAGGCGCTTGTTGTTGAGGTTGACGCTGTCGTTGTAGAGGCCGCGGCGGTCGGCGATCCTGTCCTCCAGCTGCGAGAGGCGCTGCGCAAGCTGCCGGAAGGCGCGATCCGCCTTCAGCTCCGGGTAGTTCTCGGCGAGCGCCAGCAGCCGCTCCAGACCGGCGCGCAGCTCGGTCTCCGCCCGGCCCAGGTCGCGCAGCTTGCCGGCGCGCTGCGCCGCGAGCACCGCGCCCCGGGCCTCCACCACCCGGGTCAGTGTCTCTTGCTCGTGCGGCATGTAGCGCTTGCAAGCCTCTACCAGCTTCGCCAGCTCGTCGTGGCGCTGCTTCAGCGCCGCGTCGATGTTGGACCAGGCCTTGGCCACCCTGTGCTCGAGGCGTACCAGATTGGTGTAGAGCAGCGCCGCATAGAGCGCGGCGACGACCAGCGCGGCGAGGATGATGATCAAGGTCAGGCTCATGGCGGCAGTCCCAGGCTTCAGGTATCGGGGGTCACACTAGAGTAGCCCGAAACGGGAAGCCCGAAACCGAGCTGTCGCTCACCGCCGGCGCGGGGATCCCTATCGGCCGCCCTCGGCTCAGGACACCGCCTTCGCAGTCTCGCGCGAAGCACTGTGGCTGCGACTCATGGCTCAATGAGGGCTGTCGCGGTCCACGAAGGATGCGCTCCAACAAGTGCTTGAGCATGAAACAAAACGGCCGCAACCGGCCGTCTGGATACCGACCATCAATCTCGGCCAGCAACCTCGTTGCTTGTGGCTTTTCGACAACGCCTATCCGGGGATCCTACAAGAAGCCATAGCTCGCGCTGCGCCGAAGCTTGGCAAGCGCGTTGTGATCCAAGCCGAGGTGCGAGATCGTTTCCAAGGCGCCGGCAGGAGCAGCTGCGCCGCCCGCGCCGGCAGGCCAAGCGGGCGGCGGTGCCCGGCCACGACAGGCCGGGTGCCGTCGCGGGGGTGTTGAAGAGTGATCTTGAGGCTGTGCATCCGGGGACCTGGATTTCCCCAACAGCTCACGCAAGAAGAGGTCCAGCCGCGCGCCCGCAATCATGCCACCGATGTCCAGCTGAGCAAGCTTGCTGGTGGCTGACATGAGCGGGCGCTCGCGGTGGCGGCGGCAGCGGGGATGGCGTTGACGCGATGACACAGGCACCGGGAGGGGGACAAGCGGCGAGATGACAAAACACTCAGCGCGCTTGCGGCTGGGTGCTTGTGCGCGCGGCTAAGATCTCATCGGGATCGGGGTCGCAACCAATGACGATCCCGATTGCATGGGCTCGTCGCACTTCGGCGCAGCTGGGCTAGTAGACGAAGGGAATGAACCTCTTCACCCGCTGTGCGTAGCCGATGTACTCCGGATGCCGCTCGGTGAGCCAGACCTCTTCCTTGCCGGCCTTGTAATTGAAGAACAGGAAGGCGACGCCGAGCGCGAGCAGGTGTGACAGGCTCAGGTTATAGAGCGTCCAGGCGGCGCCGGCGAACAGCAGGCTCGCATACAGCGGGTGCCGCACGACGCCGTAGACACCATGCTGTACGAGCTGGCTGTGGTCCACCGGGTAGGGCAGCGGCGTCAGGTAGTCGCGGATGTGCACCGAGCCGAAGGCGCCGAAGACCAGCGCGACGAGCGCGAAAGGCACGGCCAGCCAGGTGCGCAGTGCGCTGCTGGCGGCCATCGCCTCCGAGCCCAGCCCCGGGTGCCACACAGGTAGCAGCGCGAAGCCGATCATCAGCACGAACTGGATCACCACCAATAGCTCGCCGCGGGCGCCGAAGCCGGGCTTGCCGGTAGTCTGCTTGGCCATCTTCACCTCGGCTTCTTGGTCACCCTCGTGCTGTCGTGAGATTGGGGTTGACGGGAATGCGGCAAGGGGCTGAACCGAGTTTCGGAACCCGCTGTACAGGGTGCTGTGGGCGCGGCGTCCCGACCGGGACCCTGAGCCCAGGCGCTGCATCAGAAGAAGAGGTTGATGCCGGTGACCAGCAGGTTGCGGTTGTTCCAGTCGTCGCCGGCGCGGAAGCGGTTCCAGCGGTAGCCGAGCTTGAGCTTGACGCCGTCCAACGGCCGCCAGGCGAGGCCGGCACCGAGCCAGTTGGCCTCGAATTGCCCGGCGTTGGTGCTGTAGAAGACCTCTTCCTCCAGGTAGGGCTTGAGCTCGAGCGGCGTCAGTGCCCAAGGCGCTTCGACGGTGATCTCGTTCCTGAGCCTCAGGTCGTTGTCGCGCCAGTCGAACCGACGCAGCTCCACGCGAAATCGATTGGTGATGCGGAAGCTGTCGACGTGGTCCGCGAAATAGACCTCCAGCATGGCCCGATCCTCTGGCTGCCAGTCGTCGGTGAAGCGGAACCAGGCACGCCGGTAACCGGCCCGGAGGCTGAGCCGCGGAGTTGGCTGATATCCAAGGGACGCACCTGTGTAGGCGAGGAACTGGTCCTCGAAGTTGTTCCGCGAGGCCAGGTTGGAGCGCGAAATCAGGAACCAGTCGCCCGCGAGCTGTGCCTTGAGCAGCAAGTTGTGGCTGGCGCCGGCGTCCTGCCCGGCAGCGACCGGCGCAGGCGCCACGGCGATCGCGGCGAGCAGAGCCAGGGCTCGCACCTCGAAACTCACGCCGAGCCCCGCACCTTGGAGACCATCACCCAACAATTGGTCGAGAGCATGATTCGCATCGAACGCATCTGCACCGTCTGCGGCCGCAGTATCTCCTGGCGGCGCAAATGGGCGCGGGACTGGGAGCGCATCAAGTATTGCTCGGATGCCTGCCGCAAGCGCGGGATCAGCACGCGCGACCGGCACATCGAGCAGATGATCCTGGACCTGTTGGAGCGGCGCGCGGCGCAGCCCAGCATCTGCCCCAGCGAGGCCGCCCGCAGGCTCGCCGTCGGCAGCGATTGGCGCCCGCTGATGGGACCGGTGCGCATGGCCGCCCGCCGCCTCCAGCGCGCCGGACGCATCGACATCACCCAGAGCGGCCGGCCGGTGGACCCGGATACCGCGCAGGGGCCGATTCGGCTACGGCTGCGGCAGGTGGGCCTGCAGCTCTAACGAGGCTGCACCGAGATTCGACCAGGGGATGGGACCCGGATCGAAATCGTAATCGAAAGCGGGATCGGGATCGGGACCGAATCAACTGGGCTCCCGATCCCGATGGGTCCATGGCCGTCGGTGGCAGGAATTCGGCGCAGGGTACTCTCTTGGGGGGCAACAGGAAGCTCAGGCGCTACCTGGTGCCCGCGGCCGGTGTCAGCCGTGCCAGTGCGTCCGCGTAGATACCGAGCAACAGCTCGAATGTCCGCTCCCAGCCGCAACCCAGGGCCAGCACCTGGGCCCGCGCGGCGGTGCCCATGGCGCGGCGCCGTGGCGCCACCTGCCGGATGTTGGCCGCGAAGGCCTCGGCGTTACCCACAGGCCCGAGCCGGCCGCCACTGGGCATCACGCGCTCGCGCAGCGCGCCGGCGTCCACGCCCACCACGGGCAGGCTGGATGCCTGCGCCTCCACCACGGCGAGGCCGAAGGTCTCGTGAGGACCTGCGGTGACATAGATGTCGGCGGACGCCAGCGCCTCGGCATAGGCGGCGCGATCCTTCTCGTAGCCCTGCACGTGCAGGCGCGGGGTCTGCTCGGCACGGCGGTCGAGCTCGGCGTGCAGCGGTCCCTCGCCCAGCAACATCAGGTGGCAGAGGCTGCGCTGGTCCCGCTGCGTGCAGTCCTCGCTGAGCACCAGCCGGGTGAAGGCGTCCACCAGCATCATGACGTCCTTCTCGGTGTCGAGTCTCCCGCAATACATCAGCAGCAGGTCGTCGTCGGCGATGCCATGCCGGCGCCGCCAATCGGGGCTGCGACGCTCCGGCGAGAACAGGGCGAGGTCTACCCCCAGCGGCACGATGCGGGTGCCCTCGACGCCGTACTGGCGGATGCGCGCCGCCTGCGCCTCGGTGGCTGCAAAGGTGATGTCGCAACGGCGGAAGATCTGCCCGAAAGTGGCCTCGGCGCCGCTCTCGATGGCGTCGGTGAGTCGGTGGCCCCAGCCGGCCAGGGTCTCGCTGATCTCCTCGATGCCCTCCGCCAGAAAGTGTCGCAGGGGTGCGCCCACATAGGCCTCGGCCACGTCGGTGTGGAAGTAGGCGGATACCAAGCAGGGTCGCGTGGTCGCCCGGCAGTCGTCGCGATAGCGGAAGGCGGCCCAGGGCGACACGAAGAAGCTGCCCAGCTCGACGATGTCCGGCGTGCCGCGCTTGAGCGCGTCGCGCACCTTGGCGGGCTGCCAGAAGAAGCGGTAGGGCCGGCAGCCGGGGATCATGGGACTCCGGATCTCGATCTTGGTGAGCCGACCTTCGCGGCTGGTGCGATCGCGCTCGCCGGGGACCACGAGCACATGCTCGTGCTCGGTGTGCTCGGCGATATGGCGGCGCTTCTGGTCGATGTAGGTCCGGATGCCGCCACTGGTTTCGGTGTAGGCCAGGGTCAGGTCGCAGATGCGCATGGGGTTGTGCCTGTATCAGCAGCGTCGAGGACGGCATCGAGATCGATACGCCGGCCGTTACCGACGCTGAATTCGGCGCTACGCTCGGCGCGGGAGATGCGGCCTTCGATGCGCTCGGCATCGAGGACGTGCAGCTCCAGCCGCAGCTCGGGGTGCGGCAGGGTCAGTGTCAGCCGCAGGCCCGCGGCGTCCGCCGGCAGGCGGGGCTCGAGGGCCGTGCCTGCGCGGTCCGGGCAAAGCCCAAGGACGACTTCCAACAGCAGGTTGTTGGCCAGCCCGGTCCAGCCGACGAAATCCTTCTGCGGGCCGGCGCCGAGGGTGAGCGCTTTCCAGCGATTCCCGCGCTTGCGGCGCAGCGCCCTGGTGTGGTGCGCGTCCGGATCGTAGAACTCGTAGATGCGCCGTTCCTCGTGGAACACCCGGTAGACGCCGATGCAGAGCCGCCAGCCGAGCTCCGCCGCCTCCCGGGCGTAGCCGTAGCGTCGCAGGCCCTCGATGACGCCATAGGCGGTATTCAGCCACACCGGGCCACGCCACATATCGGGCTCGAACTGTGGCGCGCCGCGCGCCACCGACGGCAGCGGCATCAGGGTCCCGAAGCCGTCCGGGGCCATGATACGCTGCACCAGCAGATGGGCGCGCCGGGCATCCGGCACGCCTGCCCACAGCGGCATCAGAGAGGCAATGGTGGCCATCCGCACCGGGCTGCCGGTAGCGTCGCGGTCGTAGTAGAGGCCATCGCGATCATCCCAGAGCCGTGTGTCGATGCGCCGGCGCAGCCAGGCTGCCCGCGCGCTGAAGCCGGCGGCGGCCTCGTCGCGGCCGATGCGCGCGGCGAGCGCGGCCAGCGCCTCCAGCTGCAGCACCACATAGCTGCTGAAGTCCACGGCCGCAATGCTGCCGGTCGCGCGCAGCACGCTCTCGTCGGTGTTGCTGAAGCGCGGCGCGTTCTCGACGCCGGACTCGTAAGGATGCGCCCAGGCGTAGAGGCCATCGCCGAGCCGCCGATGCGCGTCCAGCCAGCGTTGGTAGGCACAGAGCGCGTCGAGCTGGCGTGACGCGAGGCGCTCGGCGTCGGTGTCCGGCAGCTGCCGGGCGAGCAGGGCCAGGGACCAGGCGATGAGTGGCGGCTGAGTGTAGGGGGACTCGTGGAACTCCGTTACCACGTGCTGCAGGCGGTCGCCGTCGCGCAGCTCGACCACGGCGTTCAACACTTCCGCGGCGACGGCCGGGTCCCACCAGGCCCAGATCCGGGCGATGAAGGCCGAGTCCCAGAGGTACACGCCCCGGAATGCCGGCCCGGGAATCGCGTGCCGGGTGGATGACAACAGGTCGGCCCGCTGCAGGTTGGCGAACAGGAGTGCGTAGACCTCCGCGAAGCCGTCGGTAAGTGCCCGTGCGTCCGCAATCCTGGCCGGGTTGCCCGCCGCCTCCAGACGCGGCGGCGGCAGGTCGATACCCTTGCGGTGCCGCATACCCGCGGGCAGCTCGATGGGCAGGGCGCCGGCGCGCCCGGCCGCGATGCGCGACCACACCAGCAGGTGCCAGACGTAGCTGAGCCCCCGATACCAGCGGCCCACCACCTGCGGCCTGCGCAGCCGCCTGGCGGTAGAGCGGAACCGGCCGAGCAGGCGCCGTACCCCTGCCAACAGGGACTGGTGCACACCGGTAGTCTGTCGGGGCATCGCTTCAACCCGGTTGTGGCGTCATCCGACGGGCCGAGCGTGCGGACCCCGCGTCGATGCAGCGGTTGCGCCTTTATCGTCTGGATTCCGGCCCGATTCTGTCGCTGATGCAAGCTCTGTCCACCCGATCGCCCCTGTCCAGCCCGCGAACGGCGAGGTCTCGGCTGCGAGCGGCGGCGCTGTCGCTGGCGCTCGGCTTCTGCACAGCGGCGGCGGTGGCCGCGCCTGGTGCCGACAGTATGCCGATCCTGCAACTGGAGGCCTGGCTGCGCGGCGTCCCGGCTTGGGCCTTCGTGCTGGCGTTCGTACTCTTGCCTGCATTTGGCTTTCCCGTGTCATTGTTCTATCTCAGCGTCGGCGCCCTGTTCCCGACTCCGGCCCTGTCTCTCGCGGTGGCCTGGGGCTGCATGGCCCTCAACATGGCCCTGTCCTACTGGGTGGCGCGCGCACTGGCGCGGCCGGTCGAGCGACTCTTGCACAGCCGCGGCTATCCCCTGCCCCGGCTTGCCGAGGGCGCACAATGGCGTGCCGTCGTGCTGCTGCTGGGGCAGCTGGTGCTCTCGGGGCTGCGCCCGCGCCTTCGCGGCGCGACCAGCCTCTGATGCCCGGCCTGTTGTGCAGTCCGCTGCGGGTCCTCGCCGATCCGCAGCGGAGAATTCGGCAACGTCTAGGCAATTTCCTACAACCAGAAGCGTGAATATCCCACAAATCGATCCCTGACTTTGGTCCAGACTAGAGCCTAAGGAACGCAGGGATGTGCTGGCAGGGATAGGCCAACGGAAGGGACGCGACAGGCCAAGGATCGGTCGGAAGCGAGCGACCGGGGACAGGGACGAGGACAGGATTCCGAAAGGACTCGGCCAGCACGGATGCAGGTGCGGCACGGACTCGCCGCGCCAGGGACTCGGCCGAAGGGAGCCATGCAACCGACCGCCCCAGGGACGGAGCTTGCGGCCTCGCCGTTGAGGCACGAAATCCCCGGTTCTGCTTGGAATTCGGGGATTTCTCTTTGTGTGCTTGTCGGACGCGGTTCAGTAGAGCAACCTGGAGAGCTTGGCGCGGTAGCTCGGCACCAGCGGGTCGTCGCCGAGCAGGTCGAAGACCATGAGCATGCCCTTGCGCGCGGCATCATCGCCGTAGCTTCGGTCGCCTTGCATCAGCGCCAGCAGGTTGTCCAGGGCGGCCTGGTAGTCACCGGCGAGCGCTTGGTGCACGGCAAGGCCGTAGCGGGCTTCGCTGTCCGTGGGGTCCGCGGCGAGCCGTGACTCGCACTGCGCCTTTGGCGGTGCGTCGGCGGCGGCGTCGGCGAAGCTGAGACGGCCCCTCAGTCGTGCGACCTCCGGGTCCTTGGCGACCTCGATGGGGGTGCGCTCCAACAGATCCTTGGCCGCCTGGTGATCGCCACGGGCCACGGCCAGCCGTAGCTCGGCGGTGAAGAGCTTGGTGCTGTCGGGGTCTTGGGCTCGGACCTCGGCGAGCAGCGCCCTGGCCGCGTCGAGGTCACCTCTGGCCATCCGCTCGGCGGCGGCGGCGAGCCTGCGGTCGGTCTCGCTCTCGATATGCCTCGCGAGCAGCTCGCGGATCTGCCCTTCGGGCAGCGCGCCCATGAACTGATCCACCGGCCGGCCGTCCTTGAACAGCTGCACCGTCGGCAGGCTGCGGATGCCGAAGGCGGCCGCCAGCGACTGCTCCGCCTCTGTGTTCACTTTCGCGAGCAAAAAGGAACCACCGTACTCATTCGCCAGCTTGGCGAGGATCGGCATCAACTGCCGGCAGGGTGCACACCAGTCGGCCCAGAAGTCCACCAGTACCGGCCGTTGCATGGAGCCGTCGATGACCACTTGCTGAAAGTTGGCCTCGGTGACGTTGACGACGTGGGGTGAATCGGCCATGCGATGCTCTCTGGGCTGCTGGAAACCGTGTTGGCCTTGGAAAATAATTGGCGGCTTGGGGTGATTCAAGCCGGCGCCCAGCCTGCAAGCCGCGCCGGGGCCGGGGCCGGGGCACGCCGAGGCTTCGGCGTGCTCCGCCGGGCAGGATACCCGGCCATCTTCAGCGCCGCCAAGCGCTGGAAATGGAGAAACCGGGGGCCAGGTATACCGGTTACCTGCCCATTCCGGCCAGTATGGCCAGGAATCGGCCTCTTAGGCGATTGCCGGAAACAAACATATCGAATGGCGCAGGATTCTCGTCCGCCTTCGCGAAGCGGCAGCGCGTGCAGAGTCGTTCCATGTGCGCGTTGCCGCGACAAAGCAGGCGGGCGAGAAGAC
>JANQFI010000524.1 GCA_028277905.1 Chromatiaceae bacterium
TGGTGTTCCGACAGTGTCGGGATGCTGGGATTGGGGTGGCCACCCCAATCCCAGCGTGGGCGAAGCGGCCGTCTCGCGATAGGTCCGACAACCGTCGTCATCTGGGCCCTTCGCCCGCTTTCCCAGTCGCTTGATGAGTTGACTGGGCTGCCGGCCATCGCGGCCGGCGCGCCCGCAGACAATCCCAAGCCCAGAGGAAGCTAACCCAACATGGCCCCTTCGACCATCACCTGCCGGCCTGTGATCGGCTGCGACGTCGGCAAGGACAACATCGCTACCTTCGACAGCCGAACCGGCAAGGCCCGCGAGGTCCCTAACAGCCCGTCAGCGCTGGCCGACTTCCTCGCCAGCCTGCCGCACGACAGCCTGCTGGTCTGCGAAGCCACCGGCGGCTGGGAGATGGCGCTGCTCGAGGCCGCCTCAACCGCCGGGATCACCGCCCACCGTGCCGACGCCCGCAAGGTCAAGGCCTTCATCCGCTCACTCGGCCGGCTGGCCAAGACCGACCGGATCGACGCCTGCGGCCTCGCCCGCTACGGCCAGGAGCGCGCCGACCGCATCGAGCCCTGGCAGGCGCCCGAGCCGGCCCTGCAGGAGCTGCAGGGCCTGGTCCGGCTGCGCCGTGAGCTGGTCGACCACCGCAAGGCCCTGAGGCAGCGTCTCAAGGCGCCCACCGCCGGCGCCTGCCAACGCCATCTCGACCCCCTGATCGCGCAGTACAACCGCTCCATCGACGAGCTCGACGCCGAAATCGCCGCGCTCAGCCAGACCAACGAGGACTTGCGCCAGCGCACCGGCATCATCGCCGCCATCGAAGGCTGCGGCCCGGTCGCTGCCACCAGCCTGGTCGCCCTCCTGCCCGAACTCGGCAGCGTCGACCGCAAGGCCATCGCTGCTCTGGCCGGCGTCGCACCGCATCCACGCCAGAGCGGCAAGAAAGATCGATACCGACCCGTTCGTGGCGGCCGGGCCGAGGTCCGACCCTACCTCTTCATGGCCGCCCTCTCCGCCAGTCGCTACAACCCCCAACTCGCCAGCTTCTACAACCGCCTCATCGCCAACGGCAAAAAGAAACTCGTCGCGCTCACCGCCGTGATGCGTAAACTCATCACCATCATCAACGCAAGAATCCGAGACCTTCGACTCACCAAACAGCCAATACTGAGTTGATGACG
>JANQFI010000373.1 GCA_028277905.1 Chromatiaceae bacterium
GCTGGATTCGCGCACTCAAACAGTTCGGGTACTGGCCGATCCAACAGCCGACCGCGGCCTGATCGCACCACTCTGCCGGTTTCCCGAGAATTCTTCCGCTCAGACAGGCGGAGGGGCGAGGTATGTTCGCGACCCAAGAGGCTTTCACGGTAACGTTTAGGATAGCCCGCGCCCGCAATTCGAGCGACCGTCCTTCTGAGTGCGACTGCATCGCCGCGTGCGCCGAGCTCGCGGGCAACGCCGGACTGCGGGCGTCGGTGCTGATCCGCTTGTTGGACGTTGGCGCGTGCCGGGCCGGTGCTATGGATTTTTGGCCCGATCGGCGGGCTTTGTCAACGGCGGCTGCGGAGGAGTCTCGCCGATGCGGCGGCGGTGTCGGGGCGCCCGGCAGGGCTGTCGGGTGGCATCTGCTCCCGCTGCTCGGTCTGTTCGGGGCGGCTGCGGGCGCGAGCGGTGCGGATCTGCTGGTTCAGGCGCAACCGGGCTCTCCCCGCAGGCGGGGCAGGTCGGAACCGATCGAGGCTGTGTCGGGCGCGGCATTCAGGCGGCAGCGGCATACGTGGCCGGCGGGTCGTGGAAGTAGAGGAGTTCATAGACGTTGCGCAGGTGGCCTTGGCTGCAGACCGGGCACAGACCGGGGTCGATGCCCTGCTGGGCGAGGCAGTCGTCGAGGTCGGCGATGTCGGGGGTCTCGGGGTCGCTCAGCCCGAGCAGGGCGCGACATTTGGTGAGGTTGGCGTTGCGGCGGCTGCCGCCGAGCAGGCAGTAGTAGCGGATCTGGTGGAAGCCGGACGGCAGGACGTGCTGGAGAAAGCGGCGGATGAATTCGGTGCCGGGCAGGCGCATGAGCTTCTCCGCTTCCGGTGCGTTGGGGTCCTTGCAGTCCGTCGCGATAGCGGAAGACAACGCCGGCCTCGTCGATGGCGACCAGGCGGTGGTTGGCGATCGCGATGCGATTGACGTAGCGCCCGAGGTAGCGGATGAGGTGCTGCGGCTCGGCAAAGGGGCGCTCGGCGTAGCCGACCCAGGCGTGGCGGTGCAGGCGGAGCTTGAGCGCACCGCCGGTGACGAGACAGTGCACGTGCGGGGGCAGCTGCAGCGTCTGGCCCCAGGTGTGGAGCACGGTGACGATGCCGAGGTCGGCGTCCCAACGGTGGAAGTACTGGATGGGCAGCAGCTCCAGCTCGCGCGCATCGACCCAGGCGGCGCGCTGGGAGGCCCTGCATTTGGGGCAGTGACGGTTGCGGCAGCTGTTGTCGCTGATCTCGACATGACCGCAGTGATCGCATTGATCGACATGGCCACCGAGGGCGGTGGTGCGGCAGGTCTCGATGGCG
>JANQFI010000440.1 GCA_028277905.1 Chromatiaceae bacterium
GAGATCCTAGCCCTTACGGCCGAGAACATGGTGCGTATCGCTATGCTGCGGATCACGGTCGCCAAATGTGTCTGAATTTTTACCAGACAGCTTCTCAAACTCGGCGCGGGTGCGCATGATTACATAGCCCAGCTCGTCGGCCAGTTGCAGAAGGTTGCGGCCGTCGTCGCGATCGGAGCCGCTGCCGAACACCGCGTCCGTGTGCGCTGCACAGGTCAGCGGCAGGCTTTCGGCAGGAGGTGGATCCGCCAGGTCTCGGCACAGCGGGGTGCCTTCCGGAAGGAAGAAGCGCTCCCCGCCGCCGAGGATCACGTCGGGCAGGCGGTCGCCGCTGTTCTCGATCTCCGGCGTGCGCGGATCGCAGTCGGTGCCGACCTCGAAACCGGGACGCCCTTCGAGGAATTGCCGGGTCTGCTCATTAGGCTCACCACGGATATCGGTTTCCGCCAGAAAGGCCCCGGTACCGGGCTCGCCGGCGATGTCACCGTCGTTGATGACGCCGATGGAATAGCCATAGCAACCAGCCTCGCGCAGAAAGCTGCCCGGATAACCCGACAGCGCCAGGATGTCACGGCCGCGATCCCGTCCGTAGGAGTCGGGGCCCTGTACCTTGACGCCGAAGGCATGGGTTGTCGCACCACCATTGGATGTGCCGGTGATCCGGTCGGACATATGTCCGCGATAGACGACCATCTCCGGCAGCTTGTCGTATTCCAGCGACCTATCGGGACCCTTCCAGTAGAGTCGCCCGGCGTGGTAATGGTTCAGCCCGGTGCCGTCGGGATGGATGAAAATGGCGTTGCCGATGCGCTGGGCTTCCGCTGCTCCGGCGGACACAACCCCAAGCCCGATCGCCGAAGCCAGAGCAGCGCGGCGGAAATACTCAAGACGCATGGTTTACTCCGTTAAGTCATCTGCACAGGAGGTGGAAATAAGCGGATTCGGCCAAGGGCAGCCGCGGCTTGACCGGCGAAAATTATGCCCACAGCCTTCTGCGGGTTGTACAGTGAAGTTTCCGTTTCAGGTTTGCTGCAGAAATGTGAAACCGGGCCGGGTCTGCGGGCGTTTGCTTGCGGTGTCGTAATGCCCCGATGGCCAGAGTGAGCAGCCACGCGGGTAGAGGGCCGCTCCCGGGGTTAGGGTCGAAGGCGCAGAAGCCGCGCAGGTAGTTCTCGAAATACGAGGTGGAGACCCGCGGTAAGCGAGCCGTCCACGTCTTCCAGCGACTGTGTCAAGCGCTGGCGTTTCGGATAAGCCATTGGCCGCCGTAACGCTCGTCGCGTGCGCTGTTGGTGGCCGGATGCGCAGTAGCTGAGGCTTTGGCGCGGACCGATAATACGGCGCTGGCATCAGTACAGAGGATCTCATGCTCGGCCACGCAATGAGCGAGCACGGGGGCGTTGTGACCGGCGTCGTCGTGCGGCGATCGCGCAGCATCAGGATCGGCACTTGGTAACCCTTTAGACCCACTCAGCGAATTGCGGTAAATCCGAACATAATCCTCTGATTTGTCGTTCTCGGGCGCAGATTCTTGGGCGGGGGGTCTGAACGGTTACGATCGCTGAGATGCATGCCGCCCGTGAGACCCCGCCCAGTCGGTGTCCGTGCTCGTCTGTGTCCGATATTGACACATCATGTGAACTTTGTCTCGCAACCATCTGATGCGAAGATCTGAGATCCACGCTGGAGGGGAAGTAAACGGTTACCACGCAGCTGTCGTTCTGCCGGATCACCTGCATTGTGTCATTCGAGCTGAAAGACGAACTGGAGTGAGGAGGGTCGTCGCTCGGGGAGCGGCTGTTCGTGTGGGGGCTTGGTTCAGGAACATGCCCAAACAAGGTGAGTACGGGTGGATAAGCGACGCGCATCCACCATTCCAGTCCGCGGTGGATGCGCTTCGCTTATCCACCCTATAGGGCTATGGGCCAATAGCGTCGTCCAGTCGGAAGCAAAGCGCAAATTGTTCAATATTTTGCCGCCAAATGGAGCCGCAAACACGCCGGGCGATCAGGAACCCCTGTGTCCCGCACCTTCGGTGAAGATCGCGACCACCCCTGGCGGGCGGCATCGCCGAGGTGGGTCACCCGGGGGCGCTCGCGGTTGCATTAGCGGATGCGCTCTGGCGGCCCGCGGAAGCTGCCGAGGCGGACCTCGAGCCCGGCGCGCGTCAGACGATGCGGAATCTCCTCGGCCAGAGCCGGGGCGGCGTAGTCGCTGAGCCCCTGGCCGAGCCAGAGCCAGACCTCGCGCTCGAAGCGCGCCGGCTCGACGCGCAGGCTCGGTAGCCCCTGGCCGGTGCTGGCGCGCACGCTGCCGGCGACATCGAGGGCCTCGGTGCGCTGCTCGCTCTCGAAGCGCTGCGCGCTCCAGATGAGCTCGCGGTGGGCGGGGCCATCGAGCTGGGGCGACTGGCCCGTGGATTGCGGCCTTTGCCCATAGACTTGACAAGGGAGCGGAAATACGAATACTTCGTATTCTTGTTATTTGGGCGCTTCTCGTAGCCACCGTCCTCGGTGCAGGGGGCAGGTCCGGCGACGATGGAGGGCGATTCAATCGGCATCATCGCCCTTGCAGCGATCTATGTGGTAACCGTTCAGACCCCCGCGGCGATTCGCGGCAAATCCGAGCACAAATCCGAACATAAGCCTCTGATATTTGGCTCTCAGGCGCAGATTCTTGGGAGGGGCTGAACGGTCGCTCTATGTGGCGTACTGCGCTTGAGTGCCTACAGAAGAGGGGGCTCATCATTGGTTGTGTCAACTTGATTGTCAAGGTGCGAGCACCCGGTGTTGAGCTGTATCAGATTACTGGAGGAGTTATCTCCGGCAGGCCCAGAATTCGAGTCTCCGCTGATCGCGGCGACTAGCCTGCTTCCTGTAACCGATCCTGGAGAGGACAAAGATGAAAATAACTGGTCTGTTTTGCCTGTTGTCTTTTGCAATGACCAGTGCGTTTGCGGAACCGGCCGATGTTTCCGGAATGAGCTATGCAGTTACTGTGGAATCTAGCGACGATACGGTGATCGAAGACTGCTGGGTGTTCAATGATGATGGCAGCTTTTTTGCTGTAAAGGGTATCGACGGGACTTGGATCCAGCGGAGCTTCGGGCCTTGGACGGTCTGGCGTACCGACACCACCAGGGAATTCCCTCACACCGAGGTGAAATGGCTGGGTATCCAACGTGCTCAGTTCCTCCGCGGGAAGGGTATTAGCGAGGCAGGCGGGCTCACCTACCGAGTATCTGGTACGGAAAGTGATTGCGGTAGCGGCTTGGTCTTCTCGGATGTCCAAGACCTGGCCGGTAATGGCGTACTTTCTTACAATAGCTGGGGTAGCTTTTATCCTTATGCCGATGGCTTCTGCCGAATCGTCGAAGCATGTGAGGCTGCCGTCCATGTCGAAACAGTGGCGGACGGTTTGTATTCCTGCCGGTGTGACGATTTCTGGGGTTGCTCGGGCGAAAGCTGTACCAACGCCTTCGGGTCTTGGTCCAGGTTTGCCGAGGTTATCTGCGCAGGTTGCCGGTAACAGGCGGCCACGGGCAATCGGCCATGAGGATGGCGCCGTCTACTGCCGTCATGCGGCAAAAAAGGCGGGCCAGGCGCTATATTCTCCGACCGGAATCACCTGAGTAAGCATCATCTTCCTCGACAGCAGATCCTGCTCGACAACAAGTGTCTGCAAGCGACGGTCGCCACGCTGGGTCAGTTGGGAAGCCATGGTGTCTGGCGTGCAGCGCTCCGAGTCGCGCGGCGTGACCTCGGTTTTGTCAACTGCCAATTGCCAAGGATCTTGACTCTCGGCGAAGTCCGTCATGTCCGACACGCCCGCCTCTCACCTGTTGCGCTCGCTGCTGCATGACCACCGCGGCATGCTGACGCTGGCCGTGGTGCTCATCTCCGCCTCGGCGCTGCTGGAGCTCCTGCCCCACCTGGTGGTGTACGCTGCCGCGGTAGAGGTCTTCTCCGCGTCCCCGGCGGAAGGGTGGCTGACGACGCTGGCGGTGGTGGCCTTTGCCGGGGTGGTGCTGCGCTTCGTCCTGCTCGGGAGCGGCTACATCCTCTCGCATCGCGTGGCCTTTGCGCTGATCCGCCAGCTCCGTCTGGATCTGACGGCCAAGCTCGGTCGCGTGCCGGCGAGCTTCTTCGCAGAGCACCCGAGCGGCGATCTGAAGAAGACGATCGTCGATGACGTGGCCAGCCTCGAGGCTGTGCTCGCGCACAACATTCCGGAGCTCGCCTCGGGCCTGTTCGTGCCCTTGGTCGCCGCGTTGGTGCTGTTCGCGTCCGATTGGCGCCTCGGGTTGGCTGGCCTGGCGCTGCTGCCGGTGGCATTCCTGGTGCAGGCGAGCTTCATGGCCGGGTTCAAGGACGCCTGGGCCCAATGGCACGCCGCCGAGGCCCGTGCCAACAGCGGCGTGCTCGAGTTTATCCGCGGAGTCGCGGTGCTGAAGGCCTTCGATCGCGACGCCAGCTCGCTGGCAAAGGTGCGTGAGGGCATCCTCGGGATCCGCGACCTGGCCGTGGCCATGACGCGGCGCTCCATGGCCGGTTATTCGATCTTCTTCACGCTCATGTCTGGCAACCTGCTCGTCGTGCTGCCGGTGGGCCTGTGGCTCAATCTCTCCGAGGCGATCTCGCGCAACCAGCTGGTGCTCTTCGTCGCACTCGGCGCGGGCATGCTGCAATCGCTTGTCAAGCTGCTCTTTCTGTTCGGCGACGCGCAGAAGGTCAGCGCGGCGCTCGAACGGATCCGCGCGCTGCTCGGGGCGCAGGAGCTCAGCGAGACCGCCAGTTCAGGCCCGCTCCCCGAGAGACCTGTGGTGCGCTTCGAGCATGTGAGGTTCACCTATCCCGGGCGCGAGCGGCCTGCCGTGGACGACCTGTCGTTCACCCTCGAGCCCGGCAGGATCACGGCGGTGGTCGGCCCCTCCGGGGCAGGGAAGACCACCCTCGTGAAGCTGTTGTTGCGCGACTACGACGTGGACGGCGGCGCCATCACCATCGGCGGGCGTGATCTGCGCGCCTTGAGTGCGGCGCAACGCACCGCGCTCCTGGGTCACGTATCGCAGGACACGACCTTGTTTGACGGCACGGTGCGCGACAACCTGCTACTCGCCGATCCCGGCGCCAGCGAGGACGCGCTCCTCGCCGCCACTCGCGCATCCTATGCCCACGCGTTCATCGAGGCGCTCCCGGACGGTTACGACACCGCCATCGGCGACAGCGGCGGCCGCCTGTCCGGCGGCGAGCGCCAGCGCCTGGCCATCGCCCGCGCACTGCTCAAGGGTGCCCCGATCGTCGTGCTCGACGAGGTGACGGCCAACGTCGACCCCGAGAGCGAGCGGGGCATCCAGGAAGGCTTGTCAGCGCTCTGCCGAGATCGGAGCCTGCTGCTCATCGCGCATCGGCTGCGCACCATCACGCAGGTCGATCAGATCCTGGTCATGGACGGCGGTCGTCTGCTCGACACCGGAACGCATGCGGAGCTCGCCGATCGATGCGAGCCGTACGCTCGGCTCTGGCAGGATCAGGAGCAAGCCGATCGCTGGACGCTGATCGGGAGCGCGGCATGATGGATTCTGGCTTCGACCTGGCGGGACGCTCCGATCCTCGGCTGTGGCGCGGCGCCCTGCTGTCGGCGCTCGCGGCGATTGCCGAGGCCACCCCGTTCTTGATCGCCTATGTCGTGCTCGACGGCGTCTTCGACGGCAGCGCCTCCTGGGACTGGCTGCCCTGGGTCGTCGCTGCGTTGGTGGTCTCGATGGCGATTACGGCGGCGCTCAAGACCTTCGGCGGCATGGACAGCTTCATTGCCACCTACGGCCTGGTATGTGATGCACGTCTGAACCTCGCCGACCATCTCAGGCGTCTGCCCATGGGCTTCTGGACCGCCCAGCGCAGGGGTACGGTGGGCAGCATCATCACGAGCGAGTTCGCGCTCTATACCGAGATCGTGACCCACGTCTGGTCGCTGGTGGTCGCCAACCTGGCCAAGCCGTTGGCCATCGCGGTTTTGGTGCTCCTGATCGACTGGCGTCTGGGGCTGGTTGCCATCCTCACCCTGCCGGTCGCGCTGGCCTCGATTCCCTGGAGTCATCGCCTGCTGAACCGCGCGTCGGACCGGCTCGCCGACACCAAGGGGCGCGCCCATGGCCGGCTCGTCGAGATCACCCAGGGTATACGCACCTTGCGCGAGTACGGGCGCGTCGGCCTCTTCCACGAGCGCCTCGAAGCCGTGCTGGCCGAGCTCGAGCGCGAGCAGATGCGCACCGAGCTCGCGCCCGCCCCGGCGCTATTCGCCTACAAGCTCATCGTCTGGCTCGGCTTCTCGCTGCTGGTGGCCGTGGGCGCCTGGGCGGTGGCTCAGGGTCAGTTGCAGCCGACGCGGTTCCTGCTGGTGACGCTCCTCGCCCTGCCGCTCTACAGCTCGGCCAGCGAGCTCTCGAGCCATCTCGCCCTCGCCCGCTTCGCCTCGCGCACCCTGGAGCACATCCGAGCGCTTTTCGACGAGCCGCAGCAGCCCGACGCGCCAGGGGATGCGCGACCTCGCGATGCCAGGATCAGGATCGAGAACGTCTCCTTCGGCTACGCCGACCGTCCGGCCGTTCATGGGCTGCATGCGACAATGGAGCCCGGCACGCTCACCGCCTTGGTCGGTCCTTCGGGCTCGGGCAAGTCGACGCTCGCCTGCCTCGTCACCCGGCTGTGGGACGTGGACGACGGTCGGGTTACTATCGGCGGCGTCGACCTGCGCGATATGCGTCTCGCGACGCTGCGTCGCCATGTCGCCGCGGTGCTCCAGGACGTGGTGCTGTTTCAGGAGACCGTGGCGGAGAACATCCGCCTCGGGCGTCCCGACGCGACCCGCGAGCAGGTCGTGTCGGCAGCCAAGGCTGCTCGCGCCCACGAGTTCATCCTGGAGCTGCCCCGCGGCTACGACACCGTCCTCGACGAGGGCGGATCGAACCTCTCGGGCGGGCAGCGCCAGCGACTGTCGATTGCCCGTGCGCTGCTGCTGGATGCGCCGATCCTCGTGCTCGACGAGGCCACGTCCAGCGTCGACAGCCAAAATGAGCTCCTGATCCAGCAGGCGATCGGGGCCGTGAGCGCGGGGCGCACCGTCGTCGTCATCGCGCATCGTCTGTGGACTGTGCGGCAGGCCGACCAGATCCTCGTCCTCGACCAGGGGCACATCGTCGAGCGCGGCACGCACGACCAGCTACTCGCGCGCGCCGGGCTCTACCGCAAGCTCTGGGACACCCAGCAGGCGAGTCGTGGATGGACGCTGGCGCCGCCACACCAGCATGGAACCGAGACCACGCCGATGTGCAAGCCTGCGTAGCAGTCGAGAATGGCGTGACTCGAGCAGCCAGGCGGAAGCTCGGAACATGGTTGTCAGCAGCATCGACCCTGCGGCGGGAAGATCGGCCTCGTTTTCCGCCGCTGCCGACCCGGCCCGGCCACCGCCAGTCTGGCCTGACGCCCAAGTCGGAAAGCCACTCAGGGGCCGGACCGAGTCGCCCGGTCCCTGGATCGCGGGGCGCCCTTATGGGGCGGTGCTGAGCAGGAACTGGCGCACGCGACTACCTGGCGCGGCCGCCAATCCGAGATCGGTGCAGCTCCAATCCGCCCGTCCTACCAGTGCTTGAACGCGCTGACCATCGGCTTGATTGACGCAGCGGACCGCCTGCGCCCTGGCACCGATCATCTGTCCACCAATGGGCTCCGCGGTGGCCTCGACAATCCCCTGCGCGATCTGCAGTACCTGATCGCCGCTCGCGACCGACAGCCCGCTCGCAAGACAATCCCAGGCATTCCCCTCGGGTTGCGCGGTCACGGTCTGCCCCGTCGTACGGTTGCGGCACGCGGCCCGGGTCAGGCTCATGCCGAGCAGGGTTGCCCCGAGGCGTGGGATTGGCGCCACGCAGCCGTCGAAGCGGAAGGATGCGACATAGTTGCCCCAGCGACCATGAGGGTTTCCGATGTCTTTGCTGTATTCGCCGAGATACCAGAAGCGCTCGCCGTCCGGATCGATGGTCATCCCTGTGTAGTCGCCCCAGCGGTGGGGAGACCGATCGAAAGCGCTGTAGTCGATTTCTCCGGCCTTGAGCTGCTCCTCTGCAGTCAAGTTGCCCTGCTCGATGCCAACCGCATAGACCCCAGGGTAGAGCGCTTCGGAGCTCTTGGTGTAGCCGAAGGCGACGTCCTCGCACTGATTGACCGCCAGATCCGGGAAGGTCCGGTACTCATCGTCCGAAGCGATCACGCCCGCATCGATGACGGCGGGTGCGCTTGGCTCGATCTTGGCCCAGCGCAGGCAATCCACGGTGCCGCCGCCCGGGTTGCAGGCGATGGTATTGGTCATGTAGATGAAGCCGTTGCGGTACTCGTTGTCCAATCCGCGCCAATCGTTGGCCTGTAGCTTTGCGTTCGAGCCAAGCTGCGGGACGTCGATCGGGTAACCCGCGGCTACACCGGTTGCGTCGGTCAGATCGAGGGTGCCGCGGAGCAGGAAGCGGTTCGCACCGAAGGGGTCGTCCCAGGACCAGACCGAGTGCCGGTCGCCGTCGAAGACCTCGGTCATGATGTAATGCGGGCCGGCGCTGGGCCAGTTACCCTGCGCATTGCCATGCAGGTTCATCGGCTGGGGCGTGCCATTGGATCCCGTGCTATGTGTCGCGACGTTCAGCGTCCCGCCACTGTAGAGAGCGATCCTGTCCATGGCGAAGACCCGGCCCTCGAACCCCCCTGGCAGGTTCCCGCCGAACTGATTGGACCCCATGAAGATGGCCTCGACCCCGACGCCGGCATGCGGATAGTCGAAGAAGGCGTTGGCGAAGTTGGTCTGAAAGCCGTAGCGATTCCAGGTCCCGAGTGGGTCCGGGCCGGTCGTGGCCGCCACGCAATAGTCGGTCCCATTGCCGTCGACGCCGAGGATGAAGCGATCGGCTTGCTCATCATAGAGCACGTTGGGATCGAAGACCGCCGTGCTCGAGCAGCCCGGGGTGCCTGCAAAGAAGCTGGAGAAGGTGATGGGACCGGCGAGCACTTGCCCCGTCTTGTCATAGATCGCGAATGCGACGTTGACGACGGCAATGACGTGATCCGGCCCAACGGCGAGCTCCGGATCCGGGGGCACGTTGGCCCCTCCGCCGCAGCAATCGTCGATGTCGAGGCTTGGGAAGCCGATGAAGTCGACCGGAGCCTCAACCCCTGGGGCCCCAGGGTCGAGGATGCCGCGGGCTGGGGCCAAGCGTAGCGCCTCTTCACGCAAGCGATCGGCCTCCTCGGGCGAGATCCGCTTGGTGATCCGCTTCGGCTCGCCATCGAGCCCCCAGCCTCGAGCGACCTTGTTGTAGGGATCATAGACGCCGACCGGAACCCTGCCGAGATCGATCGGGAAGGGGCCCTCCGCCGCGTAGACCGCGGACTCGACCCAAGGGATCCCCGGCCGACGTGGCGGCGGATCGATGGTCCCGAGACCGACCGGCATGACGCCTGCGCCTGGCCCGGCGATGGGCAGCGCGGGCGGTGCGGACTCGCGCTGGCCCGTCAGATAGACGAAGACGGCCAGACCGACGAGCGCCATGACCACCAATGGACGATTGTTCATAAAAAGACCTCCTGGATATTCCTGTGGCTGGGTGAATCCCCTGTTGCCACCGCCGCCATTTTGCACCTAGAACGTCCGGTTTTGAACCGTTGCGGGAAGACCGGCGCCGTCGCCCGCCGGCGCCGATCCGGCTCAGGAGCCGGATGACGGTGCGCTGCCGGACCGGATCCTGCAGCAGGAAATGCACAAGCGACCAGGCGTAGGGATGGGCCAGCTCGCTGCCCCAGAGGTTCCAGTCTGCATGGTCACTCGCGAGCGGAGCGTCTAGCGCCGGCAGCCGCCGGGCGTGCTCGGCCTCCTGCACCGATTCGGCGATACCGATGATCGTCAACAAACCCTGCCTTGACTCCTGAGCTCGGTCTATGCCAGCGGCGCGGGCGTCACCAAAGCTCCGCGTTGCGAAGGTCGGCCAAACATTGCATCCTTAGGCGATTGCCGGAAACAAACATACCGAATGGCGCAGGATTTTCGCGCCGACTTCAAGGAGCGGCAGCGGGCGCATAGTCGAGCTCTGTGCCCGCTGCCGCGACGCAGAAGGCGGGCGAAAAGACAAGCCAGGCGGTATGTTTGTTGACA
>JANQFI010000496.1 GCA_028277905.1 Chromatiaceae bacterium
GATTGCCGGAAACAAACAGACCGAATGGCGCAGGATTTTCGCTCGCCTTCAAGGAGCGGCAGCGGGCGCATAGTCGAGCTTTGTGCCCGCTGCCGCGACGCAGAAGGCGGGCGAAAAGACAAGCCAGGCGGTATCTTTGTTGACAACAATCGCCTTAGTCTGTCGTCCGTTCAGTGATCACACCGAGGGCGCGTCGACGCCCCGAGCAGCGCGTCATAGACGGCCAAGGTCGCGGACGCCACGCTCGCGATACCCAGCTCCGTCTCGGCAATCCGTCTCGATGCGGAGCCATAGCGAATGCGCCGTGCCGGATCGCCGGCCAAGTGCTCGATCGCGCCGGCCAGGGCCGCTGCATCCCGCGCCGGGACCAGGGCTCCGTTGATGCCTGGACGCACGACCTCCCGGCACCCCGGCACGTCGGTAGCCACCAAGGGGAGACCCGCTGCCGCGGCCTCGATCAGGATGGTCGGCAGCCCTTCCCGGTATGACGGCAGGCACACGATGTGGGCCTGTGCCAGCACGGCGGGCATGTCTGTGCGATGGCCCCACCACTCGACGACACCCGCGTCGGCCCAGGTCTTAAGCTGCGCCTCGGGCACTGCCGACGGATTGCCCGCGTCCGGCTTGCCGACCAGGACCATGCGCAGTGGCACGCCCCGTGCGCGTAGCAGCGACGAGGCGTCCACGAGCTCCTGAATGCCCTTGTCCCACAGCATGCGCGAGGCCAGCACGACCACCAGGGGCGGCGGTGGGGGCGGCTTCGGGGCAAAACGCTCCAGATCCACCCCGGCACCGCGAATCAACACCGGCTCGATGCCCGCCTGCTGTGCCAGCTGCCGGCCATCATCCGGGTTCTGCACGATGACCCGTGTCCTGGGTCCGGTGAGCAGAAACCGGTACCCGAGCAGCACGAGCGGACGCAGCAGCCGAGCCCGCAAGCCCCGCGACGTGAACAGGTAGCCGAGACCCGCCAGGGTGCCGACGACCGCGCGGATGCCGGCCAAGCGTGCGCCGAGCGCGCCATAGAGTACGGGCTTCTGCGCAATGGCATGGAGCAGGCTCGGCCGCTCCGCCCGGAGCAGCCTTAGGATCCGCCACAGGGTCGCGAGCTCGGCGAAGGGGTTCAGCCCCTTGCGCGAGAGCTCGATGGGCAGGACCCGCAGCCCTGCTGCACGGATGCGCTCGGCCTGTGCCGGGTCGGTGACCTCGGTCATGACGGCCGTGTCGTAGCCGGCCCTGCGCACCCATTGCGCCAAGGGCAGCCAGTGCAAGCAGAAATACCAGTCCACAGCCACGAAGAAGAGTACCTTGCGCCCGAGCACCTGGCGCCCGGCAGCCTGGGTCATGGACGCCACTCCGGCACACAGGGCCAGCGCCTGCATAGGGGCTCGGCGCGACGGGCGAGCCTGGCCTCGACCTGGGTTTCGGAACCTGAGGCCGCAGGGTCGCGCCGGGGCGGCCGTTTAGGCTCTCTCGGCGCAGCAGGCCCCAGTCTGCCCCTGGGTCGCGCGATCGGCAGCGGCCCCAGGATCAACCAGAGCATGATCGGCTGCCCCGAGCCAGGGACCGATACAGGTCGGCATAGCGCGCGGCGACGCTGTCCAGATCGTATTCCGTGCTGATCCGTGCGCGGGCGGCCGCGCCCATATTCCGTCGCTCCTGCGTCGGCAGCGCGAGCACCTCGACGAGGGCCGCGGCCAAAGCGGCTGGATCGCGCGCAGGCACGACGCGGCCGGTGGTGCCGACCATCATGGCCGAGTCGCCGACATCGGTGACGACGCAGGGGACGCCGCTCGCCATCGCCTCGCCGATGACCAGCGGAAACGCCTCTCCGAATGCGGCGGCGCTCACCGCGACATCGAGTCCGGCCGTCAGCCGCGGGATATCCGTGCGCTCGCCGAGCAGCCGGAAACGTTGTCCGAGCCCGGTGGCTGCGATGAGGTCACGCAGCTGCGTATTGGCGTCGTCGATGCCGGTACCGACCAGCAGGAAGCTCACCTCGGGCCGCTGGCGCGCCGTGTGCGCTGCTGCCTCGACGAAGTTGACGTGGTCCTTCTGCGGATGCCAGCGTGCGACCAGACCGACCAGCACCGTATCGGCTGCCAAGCCAAGCTCGGCGCGCAGCGCGGCGTAGTCCGCGGCGCTCGGCCGAAAGGCGCCAAGATCGAAGCCGTTCGGAATCACGGTCATTCGGGCGGCGTCGTAGCCCAAGGACTGATGCACCCGGCGCGCCACCTCCGAGCAGGACAGGATGCTCTGCGGAATCCGGCGCGACAGCCGCGCACAGACGGCGACAACGGCCCTTGTGCTCCAGGGCGTGCGGGCGGGGTCGAGGGTGCTGTTGTGCAGGCCCCAGACTACCGGTGCCGAGGTGACCAGGCGCGCGGCGACGCCGCCCAACAGATCGGCGTGGTACATCCAGGTCTGCACCAGGTCGGGTCGAAAGCGGCGCAGCTCGCGCGCGAGATGGGCGAGCGCAAAGGGCTGCGGCAGCCCGCGCGACATGCCAAGGCTCGCCACCGGCACGCCGATGGCCGTGATGCGCTCGGCCATGGGTCCCGGCGACGACAGCGACACGACGAGCGATTCGAGCTCCGCCCGCGGCAGCGCGGACAAGAGTCGGTAGAGCATCGTCTCGGCGCCGCCGATACCCAGCCCCGTGATGACGTGTGCGACCCTCACGGGGCTGGGTCTGCGGCCCTGGCGAGTCCGAGGGCGCCGAGATAGCGCCTGCTGACCGGGGCGAGCCGGTAGTCGGCCGCCCGGGCCTTGAGCGTCTCGGCGGGCAGGGGTTCATCGAGGGTCTGCGCGATTGCGGCAGCCAAGGCCGCCGGGTCGCCAACTGGCACCAATGGGCCGAAGCGGCCGTCCTCCAGCACCTCGCGCGGCCCTGACGGACAGTCGGTGCTGACGACCGGGCTGCCGCAGGCCATGGCCTGGATCAGCACCCCGGGCAGGCCCTCCCAGGCCGACGACAGCACGAACAGCCGGGCGCGCGCCATATAGCGGAACGGATTGGCCTGAAAGCCGAGCAAGGCGACCCGAGCGCCGAGCCCGAGCGCCTCGATCTCGGCCGCCAGCGCCGCCCGGTCCGGGCCATCGCCCAAGATCATCAGCCGCAGATCGCGCCGGAGCACCAGCCGGGCGAAGGCCCGCAGCAGGGTCGGGAAGTCTTTCTGCCGAGTGAGCCGTCCTGCCGCGAGCAGGACCGGCGGCTGGCCGGGTGCGAGCCATGGATGCTCAACCGGAGCGCTGGCCAGGGCGTCGAGGTCGTCGCTGACGACCGGATTCGGGATGACCGTGATGCGGGCACGCCCGATGCCCAGGCAGTCAGCCAAGTCGTCGGCCACGCCCTCGGAGACGGCGATGATGTCGTCCGCCCAGGGATAGAAGCGTCGCGCCAGCCATGGCAGCGTTCGGCCGCGCCAGCTCGGCTCATGCGCCGCCGCCACGGAGAGCTGACTGCGGACGCTGACAGCCAGCCTCACCGGCGGTCGGCCCCCTGCCAACAGCCGTGCCCAGATCGCAATCAGATTCGCGTGATCCATGGCCGCGAGCAGCACGCTCGGCTTGCGGCGACGCAGCCAGGCCGCCAGCCCGGGGAGTGCGAACAGGACTCGGTGCGCCCTCAGGTCTTCCAGCCGACAACCACTCGGAACTTGGTGAAGGTAGGGGCCGCGCGCATCGGCGCAGACGAGATCGACCCCGATCCCCTCCGCCAGCACGCCCGCCGCCAGATTGAGCATCATGCGCTCGGCCCCGCCACCGGCCAGAGACGGAAGAAAAATGGCAAAGGTCGGCGTAGGCACCAGGCGCGGCAGCAGCAATCGATTGACGGAATGGCGGAGGTCGTCGCCGTTCCTGTTCGGTGTCGGGCCGCGAGCATAGCACCGGCGCTGGCGCGTTCGCCCGGCGGTGAGGCACCGGCGGCCATTGCGTGGGAGCGTCCGGCAGCCTAGGGGTGCCTCTGTCGGCCGCGGCCCTGTCCAGACACCTGCCCCACGAGCTACGCCACTCGTGCATCTCTCAGGCGATTGCCGGAGATTCTCGATACCAGAGTGCGCCGGATCTTCGTCTGCCGTTATTCGTCTGCCTGCAGGCAGCGCCGACAGGCACATAGTCGCACCATGCCACTCTGGGCGCGGCGGAGCAGGCGGGCGCACAGGCAAGCAAGCTGGTATGAAAATCGACAGAAATTGCCTCAGTCGCGGGCTGCCTGGGTGCCGGTCTCGGCCGAGGACGCGGGCTCGTAGTCGAACCTGACCTCGACGTCGCGTCGATCGGAGCGGTCGCTGTACTCCACACGATTGGTGCCCGCCTCGAGGGCCGGCAGCGCGTGCGGGGCGTGCTGGAAATCCGACGCCAGGCGCAGCGACAAGATGCGGGCCTCACCCTCCAGGGTGATCCGCAGCAGGTAGCGGTAGGTGGGTCGGCCGTGCCCGTTCGGCAGGTAGGGTCGCAGCGATCGGGAGATTTCGGAAAACCCTGGCTCTTCCATGGCCGCGATCCGGCGCCAGCGCGCGCCATCCAGGCTGACGTCGACGCCGACGGACCCGGAAGCCTCGCCGTTCCGGGATCGACCCCTCGACCCGATGATGACCCGCATGGTCAAGTCCCCCGACAGCAGGGGGTAGGGGCTGTCCACGGGAACGACCCAGGTGCCGCGCGCGCCCGTCCCCCGC
>JANQFI010000548.1 GCA_028277905.1 Chromatiaceae bacterium
GCTCTCCCACCGCTCCAGACGATAGCGCGTGTTGTGCAACTCGATCCGAATGTCCTGGACGACGAAGTCCTCATACCCCTTGAAGCGGCTGCCTTCGGGTACCTGTGGGGGGGGAACGCATACGATCTCGTGGATCGGCAGCTCACTCGTCTTGCGTCGCTTGTGCCGTTTCTTCGGGCGCTCTCCCTTCTTCTCCCCTTCCGGCGGCTTCTCCAGCGTGGACGGTTTGATCGTCGGCTTGGGCTTCTCGCCTTTTAACCGGGCGACCTCGTCGCGCAGCTGCTGGATCTGCTCCTGTTGATGGTGGCAGATTTCCAACAGCCTCAGCACCGCAGGTGTTGTGCTGGTTCAGCTGGAATCGGACATTTGCCCGGTCGGTTATAGTGGGTAGGACACCCCTGCAAATGGGGTGATGATGGCTGTGATTGGCGCGCTCGCTGGGGAGGATGCCGCAGGTTGCGCCCTGATCGGAACGTTGTGTGTTCGCCGACGTTGTTCCAGACGGGCGGGAGGGTCGATTCCGGGGGCGTCGGCGTACGGTCGGTCGGTCGCTTCGCACGCAGCCCATTCTCCCTCCGCAGCGGGCCGTGTCAAGGCGCAGCGCGTGCGCCGCTTCGCGGCTGGCGCTGCACCTTGACACGGCCCGCAGCTCCGGGCGATGGGCTGCGTGCGAAGCGACCGACCGACCGAGGATGGCCACCAGGACCCATGCTGTGCTGGGACAGCACCCGGGTGGCAAGAGGGTGCTCGCTCCCTCCCTCCCAAGGATGGCGTCTGGACACCGGGACGCGATCCGGCGCCCCGGGCCGATGGTCAGCGACGGTTCAAGCAGCGACACGTGGCGGTTCCTCGTTGTTGGCCATGCGGCGTGCGGCTGCCGCTTTCGCCAGCTTGTCCTTGCGCCGGGCGTGGATCGCCTCGGCCCGGCCTTCGAGTCGATCCTTCGGGGCGATGTAGCCGATTGCGCTGTGCAGGCGCACGTCGTTGTATTCGCGCACGTACTCGGCCACCAGGCGGCGTGCATCGGCGAGCGAGACCGGGCTCTTGGGGCGGATGCACTCGCGCTTGAGCGACTGGTGCCAGCGCTCCAGCTTGCCGTTGCTCTGCGGGTAGAACGGCGAGGTGCGCACATGGGTCATGCCCATCAGGCGGATGTACTCCTTGAAGTCCTTGGCGACGAACTGCGGGCCGTTGTCGGAGATGATCCGCGGGTGGACCTCGCCTGCCTGTTCGCGGGCACGCTGCACGATGATCTCGATGTCCGCTTCCTGCATGCGCTCGCGGATCTCCCAATGCACGATGTAGCGGCTGTAACCGTCGAGCACCGCGCACAGGTAGTAGAAGGTGCCGGCGAGGTTGATGTAGGACACGTCGATGTGCCAATGGGCATGGGGCGCGCCCGGCTGCGCGAAGCCCTTGCCCTTGCGGGTGTCCGCGCCGGCGCCGCGCCCGAGCAGTCCGGCCTCCTTGAGCACGCGGTAGACGCTGCTCGGGCTCACGGCCACCACGTCGGCGTCGAGCATCATGTAGGCCAAGCGCCGGTAGCCCTCCAGCGGTCGAGCCGCGGCGAAGGCGACGATGGCCTCGCGCTCATCGTCGAGCAGCCAGAAGTGGCGCGGTTGCGCGCCGTTGTGCGCATTGCCCCGGCCGCGGCGCGCGCGCCAGTCGTGGTACTTCCCACGCGCCAGGCCCAACCAACGCAGCAGCCGCGCCGCCGGCAGTTCGGTGCGCGCCGCCCAATGCTCCACGAAGTCGACCACCTCGTCGCGCAGCCCGGCCTCGACCCAGCGCCCGCTCAACGGTCTCCACCGTTTTTTTTACAGCGGACATACTCTTCCATCACCTCCGCCAGCACCTCGTTCTTGCGCGAGAGCCGTGCTTCGGCGTCGGCCAAGCGCTGCCTCAGCCCGCTGACCTGACGGTCGGCGTCCTTCGCAAAGGCAGCTGCGCCGCCCTCGAAAAACTCTTTCTGCCAGCGGTAGTACACCGTCGGGCTCAGACGATGCTCGTCGCACAGCTCGGAGACCGCGACGCCGTCCAACAGATGCCGCCGGATGATCCCGACCTTCTCGTCCGGCGTGTACGCTTTGCGCTTCTTCCTCAATTCCATACTCCCAAGCTTGGTTTACCACTATAACCAAACAGGGAAATGTCCGTTTCCATCTGAAGCGGAGCAAGTCGTCTCTGATCTTGTCCAGGAGCTTGCGGTTCACGCTGAACATGACGACGGAAAAGCTGGCGAAAAAGATGAAGCCGTTTGCCACCAGCAGGATCTTCATCAGCGCCGACAGCGAATCAACGGTGAGCTTGCGGTCCTTGATCAGACTGTGCAATGCCTGGCGGATCGCGAAATGCGTAATGTAGAGGATACCGGGCAGGCTCAGCAGCAGCAATGGCGGATACAACAACCGGCCCGCTGCAGCGAACCCCATTACGGTGAGCTTGCGGTCCTTGATCAGACTGTGCAATGCCTGGCGGATCGCGAAATGCGTAATGTAGAG
>JANQFI010000583.1 GCA_028277905.1 Chromatiaceae bacterium
CCGTCCTTTTGTTGGATGTCATTGCCGCTGCCCTGAATGGCGTGGCACCGCGCGATCGCCGTTCATTCGTCGACCCGGATGTGGTCTCCGAGGAGGCCCACGTGGCGCTGTCTGAGATCGCTCGGGATCGCCACGACGGGAATCTGAACGACGCGCTCGAGGATGCCATTCAGACCCTTGCCGGGTCCGCCCAGCCCCAGTCCGCCTCCACCCACGAGCCCTGCAATGTCATCCCGCTCGCCCTGACCGCGGATGAGGTGGCGAGTATTCGCGCCGCCACGCAGCCGGGGGTTGATGTCGAGGCATGGGCCGCTGGTGTCATTCAGGAGCGCTTGGCCAAGCTGGCCGGGGAGGCAGGATCATGAGCGCCGCCCCGCTGGACACCGTGCGTAGCATCATCGATGAGCTATGCGGGACCCTCGAGACCACCGAAGAGATCGAGGCCCTGTTCGCCGGCATCCGCGCCCTGGGGGACGGCTCGTCGAGCGCCACGGCACTCGCCGCAACCGGGGGCCGCGTTGCCGAAGGATTGGGCAGTCGCCTCTTGCATCTCCTTGCCCTCCTCCAAGACGCCTGTGAGCACCTGGAGCGTGCGACGACGGAATCTCAACCATGATTCAAAGCCCCCAGGGAACGGGGGCTTCGGTCCTCGCTCCCGACACACCCGATCCACCGGCTTGGACTGAGCTCGGCGATTCCGGTGTTGCTGTCAGACCCGATTATCCAAACGGGTATTTGCTGCGCCGCGAAGACGGCACGCTCGTGCGGTGCATGACCGACCGGGAGGGCAACTACGTCGCTCGCGACGGCGCCGACGTGTGGCGCAAAGACGGCGTCTGGATTCAGTCGTCCAGCGCCGGCGGACACCGGCGAGCGGGCGCGCGCAGACCACGCGAGACACGGGCGCGCGGTGGGAACGGCTCCACGCGCCCAGCAAGCGCCGAGCAGCCCGCCTCGCCTCCCGTGGGTGCGTCCTCCTATCCCTGGCCCGATCCCGCCGACATCACGAGTCCCAGCGCGCCCGAGCCCTATCCGCTGGAGCTCTTCCCCGACGCCGCCCGCGCGGCCATCGACGAATATGCCGCCTTCGGCCAGCAACCGCTGCCACTGGTCGCCAGCTCCGCCCTGGCACAGATGGCCCTGGCGGCTCAAGGACTGGCGGACGTGGCCCGCAACGAGCATCTGGTAAGCCCCTGCTCGCTCTATCTGCTGACCGTGGCCCTGAGCGGTGAACGGAAATCGGCCGCCGACAAGCAATTCGGGCGCGCGGTGCGAGCATGGGTGCGAAACGAGCGCGAGAACCGACTCGACGAATACCGCCGCTCTGAGGCGATGGCGGCCGATCACAATAGCCGCATGGAAGGAGTCAAGACCCGCATCAAGAGACTGGCCAGCAAGGAGGACGAAGAGTCGTTGAAAGAGCTCGAACGCCTTCAAGCCAGACTGATCGAGCTGAAGCAGAACCCCATCGTGCCGAAGCCGCTCCCGACAGCGGCACATGAAGACGTGAATCCCGCCTCGCTCGCCCATGCGGTCGGTTCCGGCTGGCCCTCGTCCGGACTCTTCTCCGACGAGGCCGGGGCCGTCATCGGCGCCCAGGGATTGGCGGATGAGTCCGCGACCAGTTTGTTGTCGCTGCTCAACATCCTCTGGGACGCGCGCGACTTCATCCCGACCCGCAAACAGGCCGAGGTCGTCCCGGTGCGCGGGCGCCGCTTCTCCTGCTTCCTGATGCTCCAGCCCGCGCTGTTGCCCAAGCTGATCGACAAAGGCGCGCGGGTAGTGTTCTAAATTTGTGCATATGCTCTAGAAAGCAGGCTATTGAAAAGCCTCATTGCATGACGTTAAGATATTCAATTATGTAATTATCAAAGA
>JANQFI010000074.1 GCA_028277905.1 Chromatiaceae bacterium
CACGATGGACTCGCCGGGCTCTGGAAGCAGCACGACACCAGAGTCGTCGGCACCGCCCGTCTCCACCGGCGGCCCGGTGTGCACCCTGACCTCGTTGCGCGCGCCGACGCAGAGATCCGGGTGTCAGCGTCGCACGGTGGGAGGCCTGGAGGAGATCTACGAGCGCTTCAGGATGGAGGCGGACTTCTCAGGAGAGTGCCGGTGCTGCGAGTATCGCCAGGAGGTCCGCGGACAGTTCACGCGCGCCGGAAGACCCGTCACGCACTGGCTGCCCAACCCGGCGGGTGGACGCCGACCTGTGTTGCCGCGACCGCCTGACGGGGGTGATGCCAATTTCCGCGAGGACGGGCTGCATCCGCCTCCGGTCAATCAGAACGTCTACTACGGCCACCGCGATGAGCCGCTCAACCTTGCTGACGATGACCAGTACCTACCCGACCGAGCGACCGGATGCCGGTATCTGGGCTTCGACGAGCCGGGGATCCGACAGGCCGATCCGACCGACAGGATCACGATGGATTTCGACTTCAGAGGACGGATCATCGACAGGTGCAACGGCGGCGCCGTCAAAGACGAGACCATCTGGACGATAACATGTGCGTATACGCCCTGACGGCTCCGGCCGGATGCGGCGACCGCTCCTGAGGCAGCCTGCATCGAGCAAGGTTGGCACTCCCGACGGCGCTCCCGGTCAGTGCGCCTGGTCCCAGTTGTCGCCGATGCCCGTGTCCACGATGAGCGGCACCTTGAGCTCGGCCGCCCCCTGCATGATGCCCTTGATGTGCGCGGCGGCGCTGTCCACTGTGTCTTCGGTTACTTCGAACACCAGCTCGTCGTGGACCTGCATGATCATGTGCACCTGGGGCTGCTCGATCTGGAGCCAGTGATCGACGCGGATCATGGCGCGCTTGATGATGTCGGCGGCGGTGCCCTGCATCGGAGCGTTGATGGCGGTGCGCTCGGCGGCGCTGCGGAGCTGATTATTGCTGTGGTTGATATTGGTCAGATACAGCCGGCGCCCGAACAGGGTCTCCACGTAGCGGTCGGTGCGGGCCTGCACGCGGATGCGTTCCATGAACTCGCGCACGCCTGGGTAGCGGGCGAAGTAGAGGTCCACGTATTCCTGCGCGATGCCGCGCTCGATGCCGAGCTGGCGGGCGAGGCCGAACGCGGACATACCGTAGATGAGGCCGAAGTTGATGGCCTTGGCGCTGCGGCGTTGCTCCGGGGTGACCTCCTCGGGCAGCACGCCGTGGATCTCGGCGGCGGTGGCACGGTGGATGTCCTGCCCGGCCTCGAAGGCGGCGAGCAGCCGGGCATCGCCGGAGAGGTGCGCCATGATGCGAAGCTCAATCTGCGAGTAGTCCGCGGCCAGCATCTTGCAGCCAGGCTCCGGCACGAAGGCACGGCGGATGCGCCGGCCGTCTTCACTGCGGATGGGGATGTTCTGGAGGTTCGGGTCCGATGACGACAGCCGCCCGGTGGCGGCGACGGCTTGGTGATAGCTGGTGTGCACCCGGCCGGATTCGGGGTTGATGAGCGCCGGCAGCTTGTCGGTGTAGGTAGAGCGGAGCTTGGTGAGCCCCCTGTGCTCGACGATGAGCCGTGGCAGCTCATAGCCGTCTGCGGCTAGCCGCTCGAGGACAGACTCGGACGTCGATGGCGCGCCCTTGGGCGTTTTGGCAATGACCGGCAGCTTCAGCTCGTCGAATAAGATGGCGCCGATCTGCTTGGGCGAGCCCAGATTGAACCTGCGCCCGGCTTCAGAGTATGCACGCTCCTCCAGCGTCACCGCACGCTCGGCGAGGCCGGCGCTCTGGACCCTGAGCGCCTCGGCGTCGATGCGCACCCCGGTACGCTCCATGCGCGAGAGCACCGGCACCAGCGGCAGCTCGATGTCTTGGTACACGGACGCAAGGGACGGGATCGCCCCTAGCTTGGGCCACAGCTCCCGGTGCAGCCGCAGCGTGATGTCGGCATCCTCGGC
The DNA here is from genome assembly GCA_028277905.1 of Chromatiaceae bacterium. Classification (GTDB taxonomy): domain Bacteria; phylum Pseudomonadota; class Gammaproteobacteria; order Chromatiales; family Chromatiaceae; genus Thiohalocapsa. The sequence continues at coordinate 1,988 of JANQFI010000074.1, forward strand.
GGCGTAGTGGGCGGCTTGCTCCAGCGGGATCTGGTCGAAGCTGAGCTGCTTGGCGCCCTTGCCGGCAATATCCTCGAAGTGGATGGTGTCGACAGCCAGGTACTTCTTGGCGAGTGAGTCCATGTCGTGCCGGGTAGCGGTGCTCTCGAGCACATAGCTCTCCAGCATGGTGTCGTGGGCGATGCCGGCAAGCGCCAGACCATGGTTGGCGCAGACGGTCATGTCGTACTTGAGGTTCTGGCCTACCTTGGGCCGCTCCGGGTCCTCCAGCAGGGGCTTCAGCGTGCCCAGCACCTGCGCGCGATCGAGCTGCGCCGGCGCGCCGGGGTAGCTGTGCGCAACGGGCACATAGGCGGCCTCCAGGGCGCCGTCGTTGTCCACCGCGAAGGACAGGCCGACGATCTGCGCGCGCATGTAGTCGAGGTGCGTGGTCTCGGTGTCGAAGGCGAAGAGCGGGGCCTTGGTGAGCTTGTCGATCCAGGCGTCGAAATCGGCCTCGTCCAGAACCAGCGCGTATTCCGGCTGCGCCGCGGCTGCGGCCCCTTCGGCCTCGTCGCCCGCACCGTCGTCGTTCAGCGTCGCGAGCAGCCGCTTGGACTCGACGCGCTGGTACCAGGCGTGCAGAGTCTCGGTTTCCGGGTCGCCGGGGCTCAAGTCCGTCGGCCCGAAGTCCAGCTCCACATCCGTCTTGATGGTGATGAGCTCGCGGGACATCGGCAGCCGGTGCAGGGTCGCCCGCAGGCCCTCGCCGATCTTGCCCTTGACCCTGTGGGCATTGGCGATGACGCCCTCGAGGTCACCATACTCCAGGATCCACTTGGCGGCGGTCTTGGGGCCGCACTTGGGCACGCCCGGGATGTTGTCTATGCTGTCGCCCATAAGCGCCAGGTAGTCGACGATGTGGCGCGGCTGCACGCCGAATTTCTCCTCTACGCCGGCCGGGTCCAGCACCGTGTCGGACATGGTGTTGATCAGGGTCACCTGCTCGTCCACCAACTGCGCCATGTCCTTGTCGCCGGTGGAGATCAGGGTCGGCAGGCCGTCGGCGGCGGCGCGGCGCGCCAGGGTGCCGATGACGTCGTCCGCTTCCACGTCGGGAACCTCCAGCAGCGGCAGCCCCATGGCACGGATGATCTCCTTCAGCGGCGCCAGCTGCTCGCGCAGCTCGTCCGGCATCGGCGGGCGGTTGGCCTTGTAGTCGGGGTAGAGCCGATCACGAAACGTCGGCCCCGAGGCGTCGAAAACGACGCCGATGTAGTCCGGCTGCTGCTCGTCGATGAGCTTTCGCAGCATATTGAGCACGCCCACCAAAGCGCCAGTGGCCTCGCCGCGGGAGTTGGTCAGCTTGGGCAGGGCGTGGTAGGCGCGGAACAGATAGCCGGAGGCGTCCACCAGGACAAGTGGGTACCGGTCGGGCATGGGCGTTGTGGTCGGCGGCGGCAAAGCCCTAACCCTAACATGGGGTGCAGGGATTGGGGATGCAGGGATGCGGGGGTACGGCCTGTGGCCGTGCGCAGCGATAGGGAGCTACGCCGACGGATGTGTGGCCGACTTAGACGATTGCCGGAGATTCTCAGACCAGATTGCGCCGGTTCTCGGTCTGCCGTTCCTCGTCTGCCTGCAGGGAGTGCCAACAGGCGCATGGTCGTACTGCGCAACTGTTGCCGCGACGCAGCAGGCGGGCGAAAAGACAAGCCAGGCGGTCTGTTGGTTGACAGAAATCGCCTTAGGCGCAGGCGGCCTGCGGCAGCTCCGTCGTGAGTGGCCTCGCCAGTGGCGCCGAGCGGATCAGCGCCGGCGGCAGCTCGCGGTAAATGAGTCCGATGGGCGAGCGGCGCGACAGCGTCAGGATGCGCGTGCCGGTCGGGTACATCAGGTGATAGGCCTCGTACAGGTGCAGGTCTCTGCCCTGCTCCAGCAGCAGCCGCAGGGCGTCGATGACTGGGGCGGGGCACCGGCGCAGCGTGAGCCGGCCGAGGCGCAGGGTCTCGCTGCCCAGGTCCACGAGGGCCGGCGGCGTGACGGCCAGACCCAGCCGGCGCAACGGCCGCGGAGCGGCCGATTGCGCGGTGGGCGCGCGCAGCTCCTCGGCGAGCAGCCCGCCCAGCGCATGCTCATCACCGCCACGCAACCGGGCGCGGATGGCCGGATCCAGCATCAGCCCCAGCTGTGTCTCGCCCAGCAGCCAGCGCAGCCCCTGTTCGGCGTCGCGGAGCAGCTCGTGGAGGCCGAAGGCCTGCGCCCAACCTTTGAAATAGGCGCGATGACGGCGCAGGAGACGGGCGTCGGTCATGATCGGTACTCCTCGGGGATGGCAAGGGGATGCCAAGACGATGGCGAGATGTCCCATTAATATTGAGGCATCGACTCCTCTTTGTCCAGAATGTCAATGGTGGAATGCCATAGTGCTGCTCCCCGGACCACTTAAGGACGACACCTAAGGTCGGAAACCCGGACCATCGCGGCCAGGTCGTAGCTCTCGCGCGCTACACCATCTGGCGGCAGCCCGGTCAATATCGGGCAACGTGCGCCGCGTCCGAGGATGGTCCGCGTGCCGGTGCTACCATCCGGCTAATGGGTCCTGGAGCCGCTGCCGTGCCCGCAGCCGGTCACGCCGCGGGGCGGCGAAAGCCGCGGCACCGCCAACCTGAGTGACCACTGCTGGTCTTTGCCCCCTGCTCGCCACTGCCCTGTCATCTCTTATGCCGCGGCTGCTGTGGATCCTGCTCTGTACCCTGCTCGGGCTCTCGCCCGCCGCCGGGGTCGCCCAGGCGTACAACTGGCTGGACAACCCGCAACTGATTATCCTCGGCGCGACCCTGGACCCGGAGACCAAGGTGTTGCGCATCAAGGGCGAGCACTTCGGCCTGCGCCTACCCAGGGTGACGCTGGACAACATGCCGCTGACGGTGCGCCGGGCGACGCAGAGCTTCATCGAGGCTGGGCCACTTCCCCCGGGCGTCGCCCCAGGCGGCCACATCCTGCGCGTCGTGGCGGGCGATGACCGCTCCCGCTTCGACGCCTTCAGCCTGCAGCTGGGTGCCGCCGCCAGCCGCCCGGCACCAGTGCTGCCGCCGGAGCCGGCGGGTGGCTTCAACCGGCTTGGCGTGCTGGACGCTGTCGGCGACGTGGGCTGGTCGCCCGCCATCGCCATCGGCCCCGACGGCATTCCCCTAGTGGCCTACCTGGACTATGGCAACCGCGAGCTGAAGGTCGCCCGCTGCACGGATACCGCCTGCACCAGTGCCAGCCACACCGTGGTGGACCCCGCAGGCAGCGTCGGCTGGTCCCTCGGGCTCGCCATCGGCGCCGACGGTCTACCGATCATCGCCTATTTCGATAGCGAGCTGGGGGTGCTCAAGGTCGCGCGCTGCCAGGACGCCGGCTGCTTCAACGTGGACATCGCGGAGGTGGACGCCTCCGGTGATGCCGGCAAGTTCGTGGACATCGCCGTGCCCGACGACGGTCTGCCGGTGATCAGCTACTACGACAGCAACCACAATGACCTGTTGGTGGCCCTGTGCCGCGATGCCGCCTGCACCAGCGCCGCGCTGCGGCCGGTCGACACCGCCGGCGACGTCGGCTGGCACAACGCGATCGCCGTAGCGCCAGACGGCACCCTGCTCTTCAGCTACTTCGACGCCAGCCGCCGCGACCTCAAATTCGCCCGCTGCCTGGATCGCGGGTGCAGCGAGACCGATGCCATCGCGCTGGATCTAGGGGGCGTCGGGATGGGCACCGACCTGCTGCTGGATGTCGCAGGGCTGCCCTTCATCGCCTACTGGGACTTCTTCAACGACGACCTCAAGGCCGCCCGCTGCCAGGACGCCGCGTGCGATGCCGTGACGCTCAGCCGCATCGACACCGGCGGCTCCGTGGGCGCCCACCCCGCCGTGGCCCTGGGCGCCGACGGCCTGCCGGTGATCGCCTACCACGACCACACCAACAGTGACATCAAGGTCGCGCACTGCCGCGATCCAGACTGCACCAGCGCCTCCGTCGTGACCCTAGACGCGCACGGCTCGGTGGGCTGGCACATCGACCTGGCCGTCGGCCGCGACGGACTGCCGGTGGTGGTCTATTACGACGAGACCAACGGCGACCTCAAAGTGGCGCATTGCGCCGACCGCGGCTGCACCCGCGCGCCACCCCCGCTGTCCCCGTTCTGAGTTACCAGGGCAGGCGCCTCCAGGCAAGCTCAATCCCCAATGGCCGGCGACCCGGGCGCTGCGCGCGGCCTGCCCGGCATTGGCGAGCACCCAAGGCCAACCGAACGCCGGTTGCGTCCGGCGGCATCATCGGTTAGGACCCGTCTTGCATTGGTCGTAAACTCTGCGGACTGGGGGCTTTGGCCGGTGCCCGTATTCGGGCATCAGCCATCGCCGGGGGCTGAGCTTCAGCGTGCGGGGAGATTGATGGCAGAACAGCGATCCAGGGGCGGCCTCAAGTGGGTGCGCGACGAGCTACTCGCCAACCTGGAGCGGATCCGGACCCAGGTGCGCGTGGGCGGAGACACGGGCGACGCGGTGACGCTGCTGTTCGAGATGCGCGCTGTGCTGATGGCCTTGCCGCTGCCGGCGGCGGCAACCCTCGTCGAGGAGATGCAGCGCACCTGCGAGCAGCTGATCAAAGGGGCCGCGGTCAACGCCGAGCAGGCGCGGGAGTCGGTCTCGCTGGCGGGGCTGCAGCTGGACGAGCATCTGCGCCGCAGCGACGCCGGCGAGAGCCAGGACCCGCTCGCACTGCTGGCCAGCATCAACGACCTGCGTCACGCACGCGGCGTGCCGTCTATGAGCTCGGCAGAGCTGCTGATCCCCTCCTCGGTCCTGGCGCAGAGCGAGCAGGTGGCCCCCGACGCGCTTGCCGCGCTGGTGCGCTTGGCGCTGAAGGTGCGCCCGCACTTCCACCGCTACTTGGTGCGCTGGTTCAGTGGCGACAACGCCAACGAGGGCCTGCTCGGCCTCTCACGGCTGTTCAACCACATGCGCCGCTATTTCAAGCAGGGACCAGTGCACGAGCTCTTCCTCGCCGCAGAGGCCGTCGTGGACGGCCTGCTGGACGGCAAGATCGAGCCGGACGCCCCCACCAAGGCCCTGCTGGGCCGGCTGGACAAGGTACTGAAGCCGCTCACCGCCGCGGTACCGGAGTGGCCGGCGGACCTCGCGCAGGCGCTCATCGGCGACCTCTTGGCGCGCATTGCGCAGATGCCGCCGGGTGCGCCCGCGGTGCAGGAGCTCGAGCGCATCTACGGCCGCAGTCTGACGGATGATGCGCACGCCGACAGCATCGGCCAGTTCGCCGAGAACGACACCGCCCCTATGCTGGATGCGCTGCGCCGCGAGCTGGACAACATCGCCGCGCCGCTGCTGCAGAGCGACCGTGGGCGACCCGATCCCCACGCCGTGGGTGTCACGTCACGCCGGCTCGCGCGGCTCGCCGAATCGCTCTCGGCCCTGAATCTGGAGGCGGCGGCGACGCGCATCCGGCGCTGCGAGCAGGCATTGGAGATCGAGGCCCGTGCCGGCTTCGCCGACGCCGGGCGGCTCGGCGACGTCCTGCGCACGCTACGCCAGGTAGACGGCGAGCTCGCCGCCTGTGCCGAGCTGGCCGCACCTCCGCCCGGCAGCGCAGCGCAGCGCGCGGCTCCGCGTGCGCGCGACACCGTCGCCGCGACCCTGCGCGAGACACGCGCCGCGCTGGCCCGCGCCCGCCTCGCCATCGGCAATGGGCCCATGACGCCGGCCCAGGGCAGTCAGCTCGCCGATGCCTATCGCTCGCTGCAAGGGCTCGCCGGCACCTTACTCGGCATCGGCGAGGCCGAGCCGGCACGCCTCCTGGACGCCTTGGCGGCACAGTTGCGCATCCGTTACCTGGACCCTGGCCAGGTGCCGGGCGAAGCCGGTGTCGAGCTCATCGGCCGAGCGCTGGCGGCGGTGGACATCCACCTGGAGGATCGCCTGGAGCGCGACGTCACCGACATACGCATGATCGCCGAGGCAGACTATGCCATCGAGCGCCTGTCCGGTCTGCTGCGTCCGGACGAGGAGGTGGATGGCGACTCCGAGGCCACGGACTCGCTGCCCTGGTCCGAGGCCTCGCAGTCGATCAACCTGGAGTTCCTGAACCTGTTCCTAGACGAGGCCCAAGACGAGCTGGAGATCATTCGCACCCAGCACGAACGTTGGACCAGGGACCGCCGCGACGACGTGGCGCTGTCTATCATGCGGCGCTCATTACAGACCCTGAAGAACAGCGGCAGCCTCGTGGGCGCGCGCCACCTGGCGGACCTCGCCCGCAACACCGCCACGGTGCTGGAGCGCCTGCTGGACGGCGAGCTGCCGGCAGACCTCGCCGCGGCAGACTTTCTGGCAGACGTGGTGGCGATGCTGCCAGAGATCATCGACGCCGAGGCACAGGGCCGCAAGGCCCCCACTGCCAACCTGATGCGCGCCGCTAAGGCCCTGCTCGCCGCGGGTCCTGACACAGGGGGCGGCGGCAATGTGGTCCAGCTGCCCCTAGGCGGTGCTCCAGCCCCCGATGCCATGTCCTCCAGTGCGGCGGCCCCCAGTCCTACAGCACGCGAAGCCGAGGAGGAAATCGGGATGCCTGGTGGCGCGGCAGCGTCGGCGCCGGTCGCTGCCGACGAGGACCTGGAGGAGCTACTCGCCGGCGACGACCTGCTCGAGATCTTCACCGGAGAGGCAGAGGAGATCATCGATGCGCTCGACGCCCAGCTACGGCGATGGCGCGACCACGGACTGGACGCCGAAGGCGTTGCCACGGCACGCCGGCGCCTGCATACCCTGAAGGGCAGCGCGCGTATGGCCGGGCTCGCACCCGTCGGGGACCTGAGTCATGCATTGGAATCCCTGCTCGCCGGCGCCGAAGCCCTGCCGGCGGTTGCCGGCAGCCAGCTCGGGGCGCTGTTGCAGCGGGGTTTGGATAGGCTCTCGGCCCAGATTACCGCCGCGGGCCAAGGCGTCCCAGTGGCGCTGCCCGACAGTCTGCTCGCCGACATTGCCGCGGCGACGCCGGAGCCGGCCGCAGGCGCGGCAGTACAGGCCGCAGAGGGGCCGCGGGCGCCCGCTGACGGGGGAGGCGACGCAGTGCTCCGCGGTGACGACCCCGCCACCCAGCTCCGTGTCGGCGCTGACTGGCTGGACGGCGTCATCAACCGCTCCGGCGAGGTGGGCGCCTTCCGCGCGCGGCTGGTGCAGCAGAACGCCAGGCTCGGCTTCCGACTCGCCCAGCTGGAGGATGGCCTGAAGCGCGTCGCCCGGCGTCTCGACACCCTGGTGGAGCAGGATCGGGAGGCGCCCCCGGCGGCGGCCGATGAGTCGGGCGGCGAAGCCGCCCATACCCTGCAGGAGGCGGCGGCGCTGCTGGAGGAGTCCCGCGCCGTCACGGCCGCGATCGGCGAGCTGCAGAGCGACGACGCCGAGCTGCTACGCCAAGAGGCACGCATTGCCGAGGCGATGCAGGATGAGCTGTTGCAGGCACGCATGCTGCCGTTCGGACGGGTGGAGGCGCGCCTGGCACGGCTCGTTCGCCGCACCGCCGCGGGTACGGGCAAGCAGGTGGAGCTGATCCTTAAGGGCAGGGACGTTGCGCTGGACCGCAATGTGCTGGAGCGCTTCCTGCCGCCCCTGGAGCACCTATTGCGCAATGCCGTGGTGCACGGCATCGAGCCGCCCCAGGTACGTCAGGCGCAGGGCAAGCCGGCGTCCGGACGCCTGCGCGTCGAGCTGGCCCGCGAGGGCAACGACGTGATCTTCGAGGTCGTCGACGACGGCGCCGGCATGGACCCGGCGGAGCTGCGCGAGCGCGCCGTCGCCCAGGGCCTGGTGGCGACGCACGCCGAGCTGTCTCACGACGAGATCCTGTCGCTGACCCTGCGCCCTGGCTTCTCGACCGCCGCCGAGGTCACCCAGGATGCCGGCCGCGGCGTCGGCCTAGACGTAGTGAACACACAAGTCGCCTCGCTGAGCGGTGAGCTGGAGCTATTCTCCAGGCCCGGACAGGGCGCGCGCTTTCGGGTGCGCCTGCCGCTGACCCTGTCCATCGTCGAAGCGCTGCTGGTGAGTGCCGCGGACACCCTGCTGGCAGTCCCGCACGGCACGGCGCTGGCGGTGGCGCGCGTTGCCCGCGAGCAGCTCCTTGCCGGGGAGGCCGTCGTGGACTACCGCGGCGAGCGCTTCCCGGTTGAGCCCCTGGAGGGGGCCCTGAATCCGGAGGCGGCGCCGAGCCCGCCGCAGCAGCGTTGGCTGCCGGTGCTGCTGGTGGCTGCCGGCGAGGAGCGGGTCGCCTTCCAGGTGGACGCGCTGTTGGACACGCAGCGCGTCATGGTCAAGCCCATCGGCCCGCCGCTGGCGGCCCTGCGCTGGCTCTGCGGGGGTACCGTGCTGCCGGACGGCCGTGTCGCTCTACTCGCCGACCTTCCGGCACTGCTCCGGGCGCTCAGAGCGCAGCGCGCCGCCGGTGCGCCCGCAGAGCGACGCCCAGTGGCACTGGTGGTGGATGACTCCGAGACTGTGCGGCGCGTGGCACAGCGTCTGTTGCTGCGCAAGAACATCGAGGTCGTCAGTGCCCGCGACGGCATCGAAGCCCAAGTCATGTTGCGTCGCCAGCAGCCGGATCTGCTGCTGGTGGACCTGGACATGCCACGCATGAACGGGCTGGAGCTGACGCGCTGGGTGCGCGCCGATGACGCGCTGAGGCGCCTGCCCGTGATCATGATCACCTCCATGGTCGGTGAGTCGGAGCGGGCCGAGGCGTTGGCGGCCGGGGTGGATAGGTTCGTCGCCAAGCCTATCGCCGAGGACGAGCTGCTTGCGCAGATCGAGTCCCTGCTCCTGATCGGCCTGGACATCTGATGCCGCGGCCATGCGCGGAGCCGCCAACACGGGGCCCCCGCAGCTGCCGCGGCCGATCGCGGCGCTTACCTGGACCGCCGTGGGATCCGGCAAAGGAGTGCGCTGGCTGCTGCCCGCGGCCGCGGTGCTGGAGGTGATCCGCTGCCCGACCCCGACCCCGCTCCCGTTGCCGCTGGACACCGACCCGAAGCTGGCGCAGGTGCTGCTGGGCACCCTGGTCTGGCGTCGGCGGCGGTTGCCGCTCTTGCAGTTGCATGCGGATGTCCCGGGCGACGCACCCGCCGGCACCGCCGCGCCCGGTCCGCCCGAGCACGACGCTGACGCAGAGTCTGGGGGAGAAGCTGGGGGAAAGACTGGGCAGAACGCTGGCGACGCGCAGCCGCTGCGCCTGCGCGCCCTGGTCTGCCCGAGCCTGCACGAGGAAGGCGTCGACGCCTACGCCCTCGCGGCGCTCGGGATGCCGGGCCTGGTGACGCTGCGCGAAGGGGAGATCGAGCCGGATGGTGCGATGGGCTCGCCGCCGGCCTTTGCCGCCGCGCTGCTGCGTGTGCGCGGTGAGCTGCACGCAGTGCCCGACATGGACGCCCTGGGCGTGGCCCTGGCGCCTCTGTCGGCATTGATGGCGTCACAACGGCTACGACCCGGCTTTGCGCCTGACCGTTAGAGACCGGGCCAGCTTCCGCCGGCGTGCTTGCACGGGTCAGTCGCGGAAGTCCCCCCATAGGGCCTGTAGCACCGCGAGGGCGGCCAGGGGTGCAGTCTCCGCGCGCAGGACCCTCGGGCCGAGCCGCACTCCCCTGAACCCCTGGGCCTGCGCTGCCTCCCGCTCGGCAGGCGCGAGTCCACCTTCTGGCCCGACGAGCAGGATCGTCCGTGCGGCAGGCGGCGGCAGGTCGGGCAGGGCTTGCTCGGCGCGATGGTGCAGCAGCAGACCGCCATGGTTCGGCGGCAATGCTCGCAGCCAGGCGCCCAGCCGCTGCGCGGCGGCGAGCTGCGGCAACCGCCGCCGCCCGCTCTGCGCGCAGGCTGCGACCAGGATGCCATGCCAGTGGTCCTGGCGCTTGGCCAGGCGAGCGTCGCGCAGCTTGACCAGGGTGCGCTCCGTGAATAAGGGCACCAGGGCCGAAACACCCAGCTCCACCGCTTTCTGCAGCGCATAGTCCATGCGCTCGCCCTTGGTGATCCCAAGCGCCAGGGTCACCGCCAGCGGCGCTCTGGGCTCCGGCGGTCCCGGCAGCGCCACCTCCGCGATGACGCTGCCGCCTGCCTGGACCAAGGTGGCCGGGTAGTCGCGACCGTCGCCATTGAATAGCACCAGCATATCGCCGACGCCGAGCCTGAGCACTTGCGTGACATGGCGCCGCGGCCCGGCCTCCAGCTCGACCCGCGCGCCCGCGGCGAGCGGCTGCGCGGTATAGATGCGATCCTGACGCATGCCCGTGCATGGCGCGTCAGGCGCCGCCGCCCGCCCGGCCGCGCGGCGCCAGTGCAGCCAGCGCCAGCGCCCCCCAGCCCACCGCCAGTGCTACTCCGCCGAATGGGGTGACGGCGCCCCAGGCGGACCTGTCCGTCAGCACCAGGACGAACAGACTGCCGCTGAAGAGAATACAGCCGGCGACCATGGACCAGGCCGCCACCCGCAGCCGGATGCCCCGGAAGCGGTCTCCCAGCAGCGCGATAGCCAGCAGCGTGGTGGCGTGCCAGCCGAGGTAGTGCACGGCCGTCTCCCAGATGGCCAGCCGCTCCGCGCTCACGCGCTCCGCCAGCCCATGGCTGCCGAAGGCCCCGAGCAGCACGCTGGTGAGCCCGAACAGGGCGGCCACCAGGATCAGGTCGGGCCTTCGGAATCCGGACTCAGGGGGTTGTTGCATGTCTAGGCCGCGGGCCCCCGGGAGCTCATCGGCCCCCAGAGCTCATCGAGGTACAGGGTTGCCACAAGGAAGGGCGCAATGGAGACCGCGTCCGCGTCCATAAGACGGCCGATCTCTCGCCAGTCGCCGATCTCCGGGACATAGCGAGAAGCCACCCGAGAGCGAGCTCCGGCGCAGATTAAGCAGCGTCTGGCGGGCGGTCAAGCCGGGTTACTGCGCAGCCGACCTCGGGTATGGGCGCGTGCGTGGAGCCATTCGCATCCGCCGTGGCCCGTGCGATCGCCGCCCGAGCACGCACAAATGCATTGACCTTGGATTGGCGCGACGGGATTGGCGCGACTGGGATTGGTACAACTGCCCGAACGCCCTGCTCGCCGCCAGCGGCTACGAGACCGGCTGCGCCCAGGTTGTCGGGCCGATCGGCTTCCGTACCGCGACCGCTTCGGGAGCCGAAGCGGCCGCATGATCCGTAAGATCCCTATTCGGCAAGATCCCTATTCGGCAAGATCCGTATTCGGCAAGATCCGTATTCGGCGTGATCTGTCAGAGTCCGATCATCTCTGCGCCGAGACCGCGCTGGCGGACGCTATGCAGAATCCTGCTGGGTCTGGTCTCGTCGCCGTCGAAATCCACCACCATCAGATGCCGAGCCCTGTCGCTGACACAGGCGCCGACCACCCCTGGGGCGCAGCTCGTGTCGCGCAGTAGTTGATCGATCTCGGTGTCGCTCAGCGTCTGGTCGATATGGATCAGGATGTCGCCGTTCTGCATGTCGCTATATCCCCCTTCGATTGGTTGAACCGGTCTTCGCGTTGGACTGCCACCTCAGGGCTACCTGAGGTCCACCTCATTTATAGAAGACTTTCGCGGATCTGCTACGTTAAGGATCTTGCGGGATTAGGGGCCGCGTCAGATTCCGGCAGAGTGCAAGGGTTGCTTGCAGACGATTCTGGCTCCTCGCCGAGCTGTGTGCGGCGCATGGTCGGCGGGCGGCGGCGTCGGCGCGGTCTTCGCGGCAGGGACGCGGTTCCCATGGTGGACGACCCGGGGCAGTGCGCTTAAGGCGATTGCCGGAAACACACAGACCGAATGGCGCAGGCTTTCGCTCGCCTTCAAGGCGCGGCAGCGGGCGCATAGTCGAGCTCTGTGCCCGCTGCCGCGACGCAGAAGGCGGGCGAAAAGACAAGCCAGGCGGTATGTTTGTGGACAGAAATCGCCTAAGCTGCGCGCCACGCCGCCGCCGCGGCGCAAAGAATCAGCCGCAGTCCGATGAGCCAGCCAGATCCTCATGCCCTGACCGACGCGGCGCCCATCTCAGCACCGCTGGCGCTCGATCCGATCGCCGACCCCGCCGCCGACCCCTGCAGCCTGTCGGTGGTGATTCCGCTGTTCGAGGAGGCGGACAATGTGGCGCCCTTGGTGCAGCGGGTCCATGACGGGCTCGCAGGCTTCAGGCATCCCTGGGAGCTGATCCTGGTGGACGACGGCAGCCGAGATGGCACGGGCGACCGGTTGCAGGACGCCGCGGAGCATTACGGATCGCACGTGCGGGTAATCCGCTTCCGGCGCAACTACGGCCAGACGGCGGCGATGCAGGCGGGCTTCGATGCGGCCCGAGGCCATTTGGTGGCGAGCCTGGACGGCGATCTGCAGAATGACCCGGCGGACATCCCGCGCATGGTGGAGGAGCTGGTCAACCGCGACTTGGACCTTCTGCAGGGGTGGCGGCGCCATCGACAGGACGCGCTGGTGAAGCGCAAGCTGCCGTCGCGCATCGCGAATGCGCTCATCGGCCGGGTGACAGGCGTCGAATTGCACGACTACGGCTGCAGCCTCAAGGTCTACCGCGCCGAGATCATCAAGGAGGTCCGGCTGTTCGGCGAGATGCATCGGTTCATCCCGGTCTGGGTGGCCGGCATCACGGACCCGGCGCGCATCGGCGAGACGGAGGTGAGTCATCGTGCTCGGGAGCATGGGGAGTCGAAGTACGGCATATCGCGCACCTTTCGGGTACTGCTGGACCTGTTGGTGGCGTTCTTCTTCCTTAGATACGGCGCGCGGCCCGGACACTTCTTCGGCGCCATCGGGCTCGGCTTCGGCGCGATCGGCGGTTTGATGATGAGCTGGCTCTTCATCATCAAGTTTGCGCTGGGCGAGGACATCGGACAGCGGCCCATGCTGTTCGTCGGCATCCTGTTCTTGGTGGCGTCGGCACAGTTTCTCACCACCGGCTTGTTGGCGGAGGTGCTCGCTCGGACCTTCTTTGCGTCCGGCGAGCGCACCCACCATTGCATCCGCTGGCAGTCCGATCCGGTGCGGGCCGGCTGGAAGACAGCATCGTGATCAGCATCCCCTCGCGCAGTCTGCTCGAGCCGCCGGCGGCCTTCGCACTGCTGGCCGCGGCGGTCTGGCTCGCCTTCTTCTGGCAGCTCGGCGCCGTGCCCCTGTACGACCTGGACGAAGGTGCCTTTACGGAGGCGACCCGCGAGATGCTGGAGAGCGGCAACTTCATCACGCCGCACCGTGACGGCAACCCGCGCTACGACAAGCCGGTGCTGATCTATTGGCTGCAAGCGGCGTCGGTATCCCTTCTGGACTTCAACGAATTCGCGCTGCGGCTGCCGTCCGCCATCGCCGCGACCCTGTGGCTCGCGGCGCTCTGGGGCTTTGCGCGCACGCGGCTCGATACCGCAACGGCAACGGTCGCGGCCCTGCTGATGGCCTTCGGCCTCCAGGTGGCCATCATCGGCAAGGCCGCGGTGGCCGATGCGGTGCTGAACCTGCTGATTGCGCTCAGCTTCTTCGATATCTATCGGTATCTGGAGCGCCCGCGGCGGGGCCTGCTGCTGCGGGTCTATCTCTGGCTCGGCCTGGGCTTTCTGACCAAGGGCCCGGTGGCGGTGTTTTTCCCGCTGCTCGTGAGCCTAGCGTATTGCTTGTCGCTCGGGCGGCTCAAGGACTGGCTCGGGGCCGCTCTTGCGCCCCTGGGCTGGCTTGTATTGCTAGCCGTCGCCGGGCCCTGGTACCTCGCGATCTTCATCGACGACGGCCCGGGTTTCTTCCAGGGCTTCTTTTTGGACCACAACATCGGCCGCTACGGCGGGATCAAGCACGGCCACTCGGGCTTTCCGGGCTACTACTTCGTGGTGCTACCGCTCGTATTGCTTCCCTTCACCGGTTGGTTCCTGCGCCTGCTGCCCATGGCGCAGCGGATGTGGGCCGACCCGTTGGATCGATTCCTGCTGCTGTGGTTTCTGCTCGTCTTCGTCACCTTCTCGTTCTCGGGCACCAAGCTCCCGCACTACATGGTCTATGGCGTCACGCCGCTATTCATCCTGATGGCCCGCCATCGGGACGCGCTCACGAACCGCTGGCTCGCCTTCGGGCCGCCGCTCGCGTTCATGGCCTTGCTTGCGGCGCTGCCGCTGCTGCTGGGGCCGCTCGCGGCGCAGGCGGACCGCGCGCACGAGCAGGCCATGTTCGCGGAGGGCATGCGCGTGCTGGATTGGGCCTACGTGATGACGACGCTGGCCGGCGTCGCCACCATGGTCGTGCTGGTCCTTTACGGCCGGGTTGCGATCTGGCAGCGGCTGCTGCTGGCGGGCGCGGTGCAGACGCTGGTGGTGTTCGGGGCGCTGGTGCCGCGCGTTTTCGAGGTGATGCAGGCGCCGGTGAAGGAGGCCGGATTGCTGGCCCGGCAGCTGGACCGGCCCACGGTCGTCTACCGCACCAGCATGCCGAGCTTCAGCGTCTACCGCGGCGCCATCACGCCCTGGACCCGTGACCCGGAGCCCGGCGAGATCGTCTTTCTTCGCGTCGACAAGCTGGACGACCTCACCGCCAGCCGCCCGGTCGCGCGGCTGGAGGAGCTGTATCGACGCGGGCCGGTGGCCCTGGTGACCTTCCCGGAGCCCGACGATGGCTGATGGCACAGCCGCCGGCCCGGTGGCGCAGCCTAGCAGGGGCGGACTGCGCGGCATGGCCATTGGACTGGCTTGCGACCTGCGGCTTGCACTCTTGCGAGGCGCCGCGCGCGATGATCAGGCCTCGACGACCGCAGGCCTGGCCTGGCTCAGCCTCGCCAGCGTCGTCGCCTTGGTGCTCGGCGCGGGGCTGTTTCTGTTGGCGGGCTATCACGCCGGCTTCGATCGGCTCAACGGCGCAGCCGCGCTGCTGCCAGCCTGGCTCTGGCAGGGATTGACGGTGCTGGGCGACGAGCGGGTGGCCTTGGCGCTGAGCCTCTTCTTCGCCCGGCGCCATCCGCGGGTGTTCTGGACGCTCATCTGCGCCGCACTGGTGGCAGTGCTCTACTCGCGCGGCCTGAAGCCGCTGGTGGATGCCGCCCGCCCGCCGGCGGTGCTACCGGCGGATGCGTTCAACCTGATCGGCCCAGGCCACAAGTATGAGAGCTTCCCGTCCGGGCATAGCGTCACGGCTGGGGTCTTTTTCGGCGTGCTGCTCGCTTTCGCGCGGCGTCTGCCCTGGCGCATGCTGTTCCTGATGCTGGCGGTGTTGGCCGGTAGCAGCCGCGTGGCCGTCGGCGTGCACTGGCCGGTCGATGTGGCCTTCGGCCTCGGCGGTGGCTGGCTCGCGGCCTTAAGTGGGGTGCACCTTGCGCGGGGCAGCCCCTGGGGTATCTACGACGGCTCGGTGCACTTGGCGTTCGTGACCCTGGGGGCCATCTGCGCTGTAGGTCTGTGGCTCGACCACGGTGCCTACGCGGCCGTGGCGCTGCCGCTGAAGACCCTCGCCGTGGCCGCGATCGGCACCGCGCTGGTCGGCTATCTGTTGCTGCCGCTGTGGCGGATCGGCCGAAGGCCCAGGCGCGTATCGAATTGGACCCAATAGAATGTCGGATGCGCTTCGCCTGTCCGCGCCTACTCTGCTCGCCTCGCTCAGGGCCAGTTCCCTGGCGGCGGCGCTTGTCGTTGCTGATCGCGTCCTGGCTGCTGGCGAGCCTGGTCGCAGCCCAGACCGACGCGCTTGGCCAGCTGCCGCGCGTCATGGGCACCAATCTGTGCGCGGACCTGTTACTGGTATCCGTGGCCGCACCCGAGCAGATCGTCTCTCTGTCACGGGCCAGTCGCGACCCGTCCATCTCGCCCATCGCCGACGTCGCCACCGCCTATCCTACGAACCAGGGCGGGGTTGAGGACCTGCTCTATCGACGGCCCGACATCGTGCTGGTGTACCTAGGCTGGAGCGGTGGCGGCTTCAAAGACATTCTGGTGGACCAGGACATCGAGATCCTGTCGGTGCCCTATCCGACCGACTGGGACGACGCCCTGACGGCGGCGCGTGCGGTCGCCGTGAAGATCGGCCGCGCGGAGCATGGCGGCGCAATCGTTGACGCCGCCGAGCGGCGCATGCGCGCGCTCACCCGGGACCTGCCGCCGCTGCGCGCCCTCTATCTCAGGCCCGGCGGCGGCAGTGCCGGTCGCGGGACCTATGTCGACGACCTGATGCGCCGACTCGGGCTCAGGAACCTCGCCGCCGAGGCCGGCCACAGGGGCTGGGGCGCCTTTTCGCTAGAGCGGTTGCTGCTGCAACCGCCCGATGTCTTCCTGCTCGGCTATTTCGAGCAGCAATGGCCACTCAGCGGCTCGAGCTATGCTCGCCACCCGCTGCTCAAGGACCTGCTGGCGCGCACGCCACAGGTACGGGTACCCAGCCGGCTTTGGGGCTGCGGCGGGCTGGAGCTGGTGCGTGCCGCCGAGGCCATTGCGGCCCAGGTGCGGGCGCTCGACACCAGCGCGGCACCATGACAGCCGCTACCACGCAGCCGATGGCCGTCCCGGACCCGGCGCATACACTACCCGTAGAGCTCGGCGTCGGCGTGCTGACGGCGACGCTGCTGGCGCTGAGTCTGGTGTCGCTGAGTCTCGTGTCGCTGGGCTTGGGTGCGGCACCGCTCGGCTGGGGGGAGGTGCTGGGCGGCCTGCTCGGCACGGGCCCCGAGGGGCACCAGCTCATCGTCCGGCAGATCCGCCTGCCGCGGGTGCTGCTGGCCTGGCTGCTGGGGGCGTCGCTCGGCATGTCCGGCGCCGCGTTGCAGGGACTCCTGCGCAACCCGCTGGCCGAGCCCGGCCTGCTCGGGATCTCCGCCAGCGCCGGGCTGGGGGCGGTGCTGGCGTTCTACTTCGGCCTCACGGCCCTAAGCCTCTGGACCCTGCCGGCGGCAGGGATGACCGGAGCACTGATCGCCACGCTGCTGCTCTATCTGCTCACCCGCGGCGGCAGCTCGAACCTGACCCTGATCCTGGCAGGTATTGCACTGTCGTCGCTCGCCGGTGCGCTGACCAGCCTGGTGCTCAACCTGGCACCGAATCCTGCCAGTGTTCAGGACATGGTGCTCTGGCTGCTCGGCTCCATTGCCGATCACAGCCTTGCGGACGTGCGCCTGGTGCTGCCCTTCGTGGCGGTCGGGCTCGCGCTGCTGCTCGCGTCGGCGCGGGCCCTGACGCTGCTGACCCTGGGCGAGGCGGAGGCCACCAGTCTGGGCGTAAGCCTGGCGCGGCTACGGGTGCTGGTGATCGCGGGCTCGGCATTAGCGGTCGGTGCCTGTGTGTCGGTCACGGGCACCGTCGGCTTCGTCGGCCTGGTCGTGCCCCACCTGCTGCGCGCTCTGGTCCGGCATCGTCCCGGCCGGTTGCTGCTGCCGAGCGCCGTCGGCGGCGCGCTGCTGGTGCTGGCGGCGGATCTCGCCATCCGGCTACTCCAGACGCCGCAACAGCTGATGCTGGGCGTGGTCACGGCCCTTGTGGGGGCGCCCTTCTTCCTGGTGCTGGTACTGAGAAGCAGGCAGGTTCTGCCGTGAGCCTGCTATCTGTGCAGGCTCTCGCGGTGCAACTGGGCGCGCGGGCGGTCGTGAAAGACGTGGATCTACATCTGGACGCCAGCGAGCTGCTCGGACTCATCGGACCGAACGGCGCCGGCAAGTCCACACTGCTCAAGGCCATCGCCCAGCTGCTGCCCTACCGCGGCCTGGTACAACTGGACGGCCATCCGCTGCGCCGGCTGGGCGCCCGTGCGCGCGCCCGCCGCATGGCCTACCTGAGCCAGGACAACCAGGTACACTGGCCCATCCGGGTCGAGGAGCTCGTGGCACTAGGTCGGCATCCCTACGGCTCGGGCTGGTCTGGGGGTGGGCATGGGGGTGGCAGGGCGCGCGATCTCGCGGCTATCGAAGCGGCCTTGCGTGCGGCCGACCTGTGGACCTTGCGCGAGCGCCGTGCCGACCAGCTCTCCGGCGGCGAGCGGGCACGGGTGCGGCTCGCACGGGTGCTCGCGGTGCAGGCGCCCCTGATCCTAGCGGACGAGCCGGTGGCCGCGCTGGACCCGCGCCACCAGCTGGACGTCATGGATCTGCTGCACTCCCATTGCGCCGGCGGCGGTGCCGCAATCGTCGTGCTACACGACCTGACCCTGGCCAGCCGCTTCTGCGAGCGGCTGCTCTTGCTGGACCAGGGACGTCCGGTGGCCGCCGGCACTGTGGGTGAGGTGTTGACGGTTGCCAACCTGCGGCGGGTCTATGGCATCGAAGCCATCCGCGGCACCCATCAGGGTCAGGACTACATCGTCCCCTGGGCGCGTGATGCTGTGCAGGCAGGCAACTAAGGCGATTTCTGTCAGCAAACAGACCGCCTGGCTGGTCTTTGCGCCCGCCTTCCGCGTCGCGGCAGCAGGCACAGAGCTCGACTCTGCGCCCGCTGCCGCTCTTTGAAGGCGAGCGAAAATCCTGCACCATTCGGTCTGTTTGTTTCCGGCAATCGCCTAAGGTGATAGCTGTCGCAAAACAGACTGCCTGACTTGTCTTCTGGCCGGCCCTCCGCGTCGCGGCAGCGGGCACATGGCGCGGCTATGCGTCCGCTCCCGCTCCTTGAAGCCGAGCCAAGCCCCTGCGCCGATCGGCTGTTCGCTCCGGCAATCGCCCAACGCGCGATGACATCCCCTATTTGCCGATACAGAACTCCGAGAAGATGCGACCCAAGAGCGCATCGGAGGACACCACACCGGTAATCTCGCCGAGGCTGTGCTGGGCGAGCCGCAGGTCCTCTGCAACCAGCTCAGGGGTAAGACCTTCCGCCTGCGCCCCGGCCGCCATCCGCAGGTGCTCACTGGTGCGCCGCAACGCGTCGAGATGCCGCCGCCGCGCGCTGAACTCGCCGCCGGCGTCGGCGCCGAGCCCTGCATGGCCTGTGAGTGCCTTGCGCACCGCGTCCAGACCCTCAGTAGTCGTGGCGGAGCAGGCGATCTCGAGGGTTCCATCAGGGGTCTCGCGCGCCCCGGCGGCGTGGCCGGTCAGGTCGATCTTGTTGCGAATGCCGATTACGGGCACCTGCGGCGCCAGATCCCGTGGCGGGCGCGCTGCTGCGTCCGGATCGGCGTCGTCGACGACCCAGAGCACGAGGTCCGCGCAATCGATCTGCTCCCGAGCGCGACGCACGCCCTCCTGTTCGATGGGGTCCGGCGAGAGCCGGAGGCCCGCGGTGTCCACCACGCGCACGGGCAGGCCGTCGATCTGCACATCGGCATGCAGCAGATCGCGGGTGGTGCCCGGGATCGGGGTCACGATGGCCCGTTCGCTCTCGGACAGGGCATTCAACAGGCTGGACTTGCCGGCATTGGGGGCACCGGCAAGCACCACCAGCAGCCCGTCGCGCAGGCGCTCGCCGCGCTGCGCGGTAGCCAACAGCCGATCGAGGTCGTCGATAAGTTGACGCAGATCCCAATGCACGCCTGTCGCCAAGTCCGGATCCAGATCCTCATCCGAGAAGTCCAGGGTTGCCTCCAACAGCACCCGCGCGCGGGTCAAGCGCTCGAGTAACGCGTCGATCCGCCGGGCGAAAGCGCCCCTTAGGGAACGGACGGCTAGGCGTGCTTGCTGCTCGGAGCCGCTGGCGATGAGGTCGGCGATGGCCTCGGCGCGCGTAAGGTCCAGCTTGCCCTCGACGAAGGCACGCTCGCTGAACTCACCTGGGCGGGCGGCGCGGGCGCCCAGACGGAGCACGCGGTCGAGGAGCCGGTCCAGCACGACCGGGCCACCATGCCCCTGAAGCTCCAGCACATGCTCGCCGGTGAAGGACTGGGGTGCGGCAAAATAGAGGGCGATGCCTTGGTCGATGGCCTCGCCCTGTGCGTCCAGAAAACTGGTCAGCACGGCTCGGCGCGGCATCGGGAGCCCGCCGAGTACATGTTCCGCCAGCTCCGGCACCCCTGGCCCGGAGACGCGGAGGATACCGACAGCACCGACGCCGGGCGGGGTGGCGATGGCGGCGATGGTGTCGCGCCCGGTCATGTCACACCGAAGCGGCCCGCATGGCCCGTGCCGCGGCCGTTCGGGGAAGGCCGCTATCAAACGCGGTGCTTGGCCGCGTCCTCCCGCTCGATCTTGCGGGTGATGTACCACTGCTGCGCGATGGACAGGAGCTGATTCACGGTCCAGTACAGCACCAGGCCGGACGGGAAGAAGGCGAAGAACACCGTAAACACGAAAGGCAGGGCCATGAAGATCTTCTCCTGCATCGGGTCCGGCGGCGGCGGATTCAGCTTCTGCTGCGCGAACATGGAGACGCCCATGATCAGCGGCAGGACAAAATAGGGATCCGGCGCTGTGAGGTTGTCCAGCCAAAGCATGAACGGAGCATGACGCAGCTCGACGCTCTCTAGCAGCACCCAATACAGCGCGATGAACACCGGAATCTGCACCAGGATCGGCAGGCAGCCACCCAGGGGGTTGATCTTCTCCTTCTTGTACAGCTCCATCATGGCCTGGTTAAGGCGCTCCTTGTCGTCGCCGTAGCGGTCCTTTAGCGCCTTCAGCCGAGGGGCGACCTTGCGCATGTGGGCCATGGACTTGTAACTCGCCTCCGAGAGCTTGTAGAAGGCGGCTTTGATCAGGATGGTCAGCAGGATGATGGCCCAGCCCCAGTTGCCGACCAGGCTGTGGATCAGGTCCAACAACCAGAAAATGGGCTTGGCGAGGATGGTGAGCCAGCCATAGTCGACGGCCAGCTCCAGGCCGGGAGCGATCCTGTCCAGCTCGTCCTGGAGCTTGGGCCCGACGAAGAGCCGGTTCTCGAAGGTGTGGGAGTCTCCAGCCTGAACGGTCTCGGACGGCGAGTAGCTGCCGATGATGTAACGACCGTTCCCGGCGACCTTGGTGTAAAAGGTCTGGGGCAGGTCTTGCTGCGGAATCCAGGCGGCCATGAAGTAGTGCTGGATCATCGCAATCCAGCCACCTGTGATGGCCAGGTCGAGCGGACGCTTCGCCATCTCATCGAAGGTCTCTTTCTTATATTTGGTTTCCGGTCCGTAATAGACGGCGCCTGTGTAGGTGTGGATGAACTTGGTTGCGCTCGGGTCGATCAGCTCGGTGCGCTGGAGCTGGTCGTAGTTGCGCGCGACAAGCGGGACAGCCCCGCCGTTGTCCAGAGTCTGCTCGGCGTGGATCAGATATCTGCCGCGCTCGAAGCGGTAGCGCTTGGTGACCTCGATGCCATCCTCACCCTGCCAGACCAGCTCCACCAAGAGGTCGTTCTCACCGTCTGCAAGACGGTATTGCCGGCGCTCAGCGGTGAAGAGAGCTTCATGCGTCGGCAGCCGGGTGCTGGCACCGCCCAGCAGGCCCGACTGCACGATGAACATGTTCGGCGCATCGGGCTTCAGTAACTGCAAGGGATCATCGGGTCGATCGGCAACAGCCGCGTAATCCTTGAGCCACAGGGCCTGTATGGTGCCGCCGCGGGTCGAGATTTCGGCGCGGAGCACGTCGGTTTCCACGCTGACAGTGTCAGGGATGACGATGTCGGCGGTGATGGTGGGTGCGGCGGTGGCCGTTTCGGCAGGGGCCGGCGCCCCAACCTCCGCAGCAGGGGCAGGGGGTGCATCCGTCGTCTCACCGGACAGAGCGGGCCGGTCGGTTGGGGCACTGGGCTGCGAGCCGGCCAAAGTGGGGGCCTCGCCGGTGGCAATCCGCGCCGGCTGGCGCGGTTGACCGTAATCCTCCACCCAGGCCTGATAGATCAAGAACAGAACCGCGGCCAGCGATAACAGCAGGATGAGCCGAAAATTATCCATCAGAGTACGGTCGGTAGAATGGCGTCGGTTGGTTGCAGCCTTGGTAATGATGGTCCTTGGGACAGCGCCGGGGGGCGCGAGCCTGACGACCTCGGCAACCGGTGTGCGGTGATCATGGTGGTCCGGATTCGACCCGGCTCACGAGTCGAGCGCCACAGAGGCGCCGGCCAATGCTGTCGAAATGCGCCGCGATCGATCCTCGGATCACAGCATTCGAGGCGCCCCTGAGCCCAGCGCGGCCGACCACCACGACGTCGATGCTGCAGGGCCAAGGTACGCGACGAAACGCTTCGCGAACGATGCGCTTGACACGGTTGCGGTCGATCGCTCGCGGCAAGGACTTGCGCGAAATCGCCAAACCGAGTCTGGATGCTCTAGGTACCGCCTGTTCCGGGCACGAGCGCCGGGCCGCGACGCTGAACCAGGCGTCGGCCCTGCGCTCGGGGCCTTGGAAGACGCGCCGGAATTGTGCGCCGCTAAGCAGCCGCCTGGAGCGGGGAAAGCCTGCGTCGGCTGGCGTCGACCAAGTCCTCAGCGACTGCTACCTGACCGCCAGAGCCTTTGCCAGGCCCTAGGGTGCCAAGCGCAGCCGGCCCTTGGCACGGCGTGCCTTCAGGACCTTGCGGCCGTTTCGGGTCGCGCTGCGAGCCCGAAAGCCGTGTGTCCGCGCGCGCTTCAACCGGCTGGGGTTAAAAGTCTGTTTCACAGCGGTTTTCCTGTAGAGATTCGAGGATATGCGGGCACCTGGTCCAGGATTGCAGCGCCCCGAGCAAAGACTGCGCAGGATAGTCCGCTTGGCATGCTTTTGCAACGGCCATACGCGGGCTCGCTCATCGGAAGGCTGTGGATAACACCAACGCGCGTGGATAAACTCAGGGCCGGGGGTTCAGTGGCTGGCGACCGACAGTCGCTTTGGGTCCGTACGGGCGGATCCGCGGACGCCGAGTGCAACTATCGTTCACCGCACCGTCAAACAGGGGGACAAAGCCATGATGAGTGAGGTCTGGGAGGCTTGCGCCGATGCGCTGAGGCAAGACCTGACCGGTGCCGAATACAGCACCTGGATCATGCCGCTACAGGCGCACGAGCGCGAGGGCGCCATGTGCCTGCTCGCGCCGAATCGATTCGTGAAGGACTGGGTCAAGCAGCACTACGAGCAGCGCATTACCAAGCTTTGCACTGACCTCAGTACGGGCCGCATTCATCAGGTCAGGTTCGAAATCGGCGCCGTGGGTCATGGCGTCGGCACGGCGGCGGCACCGACAACGGCCGGCAGCATGGGCGGTAACCCGAGTCCCACAATGGAACGGCGCCGCGCGGAAAGCAACCTGAACAAGGAATTCACCTTCCAGACGTTCGTCGAGGGCAAGTCCAACCAGATTGCGCGCGCCGCGTCGGTGCAAATCGGCAAGAATCCCGGTACCGCCTACAATCCCCTGTTCATCTACGGTGGTGTCGGACTCGGAAAGACGCACCTGATGCACGCGGTTGGCAACACCATCCTGGACTCGAGCCAGGGCGCACGAGTCATCTACGTGCACTCGGAGCGCTTCGTCTCGGACATGATCCGGGCGCTGCAGCACAACAAGATCGACGAATTCAAGGGGCGCTACCGTCGCGTTAACGCGTTGTTGATTGACGATGTGCAGTTCTTCGGCAACAAGGATCGCTCCCAGGAAGAGTTTTTCCACACTTTCAACGCTCTGTTCGAGAGCAAGCAGCAAATCGTCCTCTCCAGCGACCGCTACCCGAAGGAGGTCACGGGACTGGAGGAACGCTTGAAGTCCCGCTTCGGCTGGGGGCTCACGGTGGGCATCGAGCCGCCCGATTTCGAAACGCGCGTAGCCATTCTGCACAGCAAGGCGGCGCTGCTGAACATCGAGCTGCCGGATGACGTGAGCTATTTCATCGCCAAGCGCATGACCTCCAACATTCGGGAGTTGGAGGGAGCCTTGCGCCGCCTCGTGGCGAACTCGCAGTTCATGGGTGCCAGTATCGACATGGACTTCACGCGCGCGGTGCTGCGCGACATGTTGGTCGCGCAGGATCGGCAGATTACTATCGACAACATCCAGAAGACCGTTGCGAACTACTACAAGCTGCGGGTTTCCGACCTGACCTCGGCGCGGCGCACACGCAACATTGCGCGTCCGCGCCAGGTCGCCATGGCGCTGGCCAAGGAGCTGACGAAGGCGAGCCTGCCGGAGATCGGGAACGCCTTCGGCGGCAGGGATCACAGCACGGTGATCCATGCCACGCGCAAGATCGAAGCCCTGCGAGCCAGTGACACCATGATCGAGGAGGACTACCGAATCCTATTGAGAACCCTGACGAGCTGACTGTGGAAAAGCTGTGCATAGTCTGCGCAAGCGGATTTGCCGACAGCTTATCCACAGGGCGGTCACCAAGAATCAACAGGTTTCGATGTCACTAAGGGGTTGAGTGGGCACGGGAAAATGTCTTGCCGACAGTCCTCCCCAGGCACTATTACAACAATGGAGTGAATACTTAAAATCCTATATTGGGCAACAGGGTGGGCACGGCGTGAAGATAGAGATTCCTCGTGACGAACTGCTTGGTGCACTCGGGATCGTGGGAGGTGTCGTCGAACGACGGCAGACCTTGCCGATCCTGGCGAACGTACTGCTCCGGGTGGAGGACGGTGAGCTGCAGCTTGCGACCACTGACCTCGAGCTGGGTATCACCACCCGGATGGGCGCGGTAAGGACTGCCGATGCCGGTTCGGTGACAGTACCGGCGCGTAAGCTGATGGATTTCTGCCGTTCATTGCAGGAGGGCACAAGGGTCACGCTCCGTACGGACGGGGATCGCTGTCTGGTGTGGAGCGGCCGGGCGCGCTTCACGCTGTCCACCTTACCGGCCGGGGATTTCCCGAGCATAGCGGCCGAGGAGGGGATGATGGCGGTGCACCTGCCGGCCGGGGACCTCAAGCGGTTGCTGGAGAAGACGGCGTTCGCAATGGCGCATCAGGATGTACGCTATTACCTGAACGGCGTGTTGATCGAGCTCGCCGACGACGGATTGACCGCGGTCGCTACTGACGGGCATCGACTGGCGTGCTTCTCGGTGGATTTGTCGTCCGATGTATCTGGGGTCGGTCAGCAATTGATCCTGCCGGCGAAGACGGTGACGGAGCTGCGTCGGTTGCTACCCGAGGACGATGCGCTGGTGGAGTTCCAATGGGGTGAGCGATCCATTCGCGTGAAGCTCGGCTCAACGGTCCTGTCGTCCAAGCTGGTGGACGGAAAGTATCCAGAGTATCAGCGTGTGATACCCAAGGGTCTACCGCGCCGAGCGGTCTTGGAGCGCGACAGCATGCGAACGGCGCTGCAACGGGCAGCCATCCTGTCAAACGAGAAGTATAAGGGCGTACGCGTAACCTTCGGGCAGGGGGCGCTAGGCCTTCAAGCGCAGAACCCGGAGCATGAGGTGGCTGAGGACGAGTTGGAGACGGACTATACCGGTGAATCGGTCACGATCGGGTTCAACGTAGCTTACCTGCTGGATGCACTGCAGAGCATCGAGGTCGAGCAGGTGGAGGTCGCGTTTCAGGACGCCGACAGTAGCTCCATTTGGCGCGGGTTGGGGTGCGACAGCGAGACCTTTGTCGTGATGCCGATGCGTCTTTAGGGGGGGAATCGGCCCCTTGGCGTGGTTCGAGTCGGTCGGCATCAAGAACCTGCGCTGTTTGCGGTCGGTCCATGCGGCGCTGCCGCGCGGACTGGTCTGGATCAGGGGACCGAACGGGGCTGGCAAGACTACTTTGCTGGAGGCGATGTATTTGCTGGACCGGGGTCGGACCTTCCGGGGCAGACGGGGGGGTGCGCTGACGACGCGAGGCGAGCGTGGCACCGGGATCGTCGGCGACGTGGTGGTTGGTGAGGGCGCGCGGCGGCAGCGACTGTCGTGGGATAGTTCGGGCGCTGTGACGCGGGCGCGGGCGATGCCGCTCACGCGGTTCGTGGGCAGTTCCAGTTTCAGTATCGTCGAAGGCGATCCTGAGCTGCGGCGGCGCTTTTTCGACTGGTCATTGTTTCACGTGGAACCGGATGGAAAGGAGCTTTGGGCCAACCTGTATCGGCTGCAGCGCCAGCGCAACGCTTGGTTGCGGGCCGGGGGAAAGGGGCGCCCGATTTGGGATCAGCCTTATGTGTTCCATTTGGAACAGGTCTGGCGGCGGCGGGCAGCGTTCCTGGAAGGTCTCGGCGCGACCTTCACCAGTTTGGCACGGGAGTTTCTGCAGGTAGGCCCGTTGCGCGTGGAGTGGACCTGGGTCGGTCAAGGGTGCGCGCTGATCGAGCAACTGCGTGGGAACCTGGAGACTGATCGCTGTCGGGGGTTCACCTTCCTGTCTTCCTCCCGTGGGGATGTGCGGGTCCTGATGGGGGATGCTCCCTGGCGAGGCTCACGCGGGCAGAACAAGCTGGTGGGGATATTGCTGCAGCTGTCGGCCCAGCAGGTCCTGATGGGCGTGACCGGCCACCGTCCCGTCGTGCTCCTGGATGATCCCTATGCGGAAATGAGCGGTCGACACATTGAGCCCATGTTGAGCCAGTGGTCGAGGGTCGCGGATCAGATTGTGGTGACCAGTCTGGACGACGTGCCGGCTGCCGGCATTGTGAGTCATCAGCCCGCGGTGTTCCACGTGGAACAAGGCGTGCTGCGGCCGGTCTAGAACGGGTTCCAAACAGGCAAGTTTCCTCGACGCGATCTCAGAGTCAAAAGGCCCTCGCGTAGTCATGGGCCGAAACCAGTCCTTAGCGTCCTTTATCATCGCGTCAGCCGCCTCGAAGTCCCGCAACCGCGATAGAATCCCCAGGATTCCTAAGGGCTATCGCCGACACCAGACGGATGGCCCTTGCATGGCGCTCCCCGAATCACCCCCCCGAGCATTCGATCACCCATGAAGTACGACTCCTCCAGCATCAAGGTCTTGCGCGGACTGGACGCCGTTCGCAAGCGACCTGGAATGTACATTGGCGACACCGACGACGGTACGGGACTCCATCACATGGTCTTCGAGGTCGTCGATAACTCGATCGACGAGGCTCTCGCTGGGTACTGTACGGAGATCGAGGTGGTCGTCCACGACGACTACTCCGTCACCGTGTCCGACGATGGCCGCGGCATTCCGGTGGATATCCACCCGGAGGAGAATCGTTCCGCGGCCGAGGTCATCATGACCGTCCTGCATGCCGGCGGGAAGTTCGATGACCACAGCTACAAGGTCTCCGGTGGACTCCATGGCGTTGGCGTGTCGGTCGTCAATGCCCTGTCCGAGCGACTCCAGCTGCGCATCGGGAGGGAAGGAGGCCTCTACCTGCAGCACTTCACCGCCGGCGTGCCCGATGCCCCCCTAGCCCGGATCGGGGAGTCGGATACGAGCGGCACCCTCATCCGCTTCTGGCCTTCGGCGGACATATTCTCGGATCGAGACTTCCACTATGACATCCTGGTGAAGCGGCTCCGTGAGCTCTCGTTCCTGAACTCCGGTGTCAAGATCCGGCTGCGCGACGAGCGCTCCCAACGCCAAGATACCTTCGAATACGTGGGCGGCATTCAGGCCTTCGTTCGGCACCTCAACGACAAGAAGTTCGCCATCCATCCCAGCGTCTTCTATTTCTCTGCACGGCGGGACAACGTTGCTGTCGAAATCGCCCTCCAGTGGAACGACTCCTATCAAGAGTCCATTTTCTGCTACACGAACAACATTCCGCAGCGGGATGGCGGAACGCACCTCGCCGGTTTCCGGGCCGGACTAACCCGAACCCTCAATCAATACATTGAACGGGAGACTCTGGACAAGGGCCAGAAGACTCGGCCCGTCGGCGACGATGCCCGCGAGGGCTTGACCGCCGTGCTGTCGGTCAAGGTGCCAGACCCGAAATTCTCTTCCCAAACGAAGGAGAAGCTCGTGTCCTCCGAGGTCAAGCCAGTCGTGGAGTCTCTGTTGGTCGAGCATCTCGATGCCTTCCTCGAAGAGCATCCCGCTGAGGCCAAGGTGATCGCCAACAAGATGCTGGAGGCCGCCCGCGCACGGGAGGCTGCCCGGAAGGCGCGGGAAATGACGCGGCGTAAAGGAGTGCTCGATGTGGCCGGGCTGCCCGGCAAGCTCGCCGATTGCCAGGAGAAGGACCCATCCCGATCGGAGCTGTTCATTGTCGAGGGTGACTCCGCGGGCGGCTCCGCAAAGCAAGGCCGGGATCGTGCCTTCCAAGCCATCCTTCCTCTCAAGGGAAAGATCTTGAACGTCGAGAAGGCCAGGTTCGACAAGATGCTGTCCTCCGCGGAGGTGGGGACACTCATCACCGCGCTTGGCTGTGGCATCGGCCGCGACGAGTACGATCCCGACAAGCTCCGTTATCACCGCATCATCATCATGACCGACGCGGATGTGGATGGCGCCCACATCCGCACGCTCCTGTTGACCTTCATCTATCGTCAGATGCCGGAGCTGGTGGAGCGCGGCCATGTCTTCATCGCCCAGCCGCCCTTGTACAAGGTCAAGCGCGGTAAACAGGAGGATTACTTGTTGGACGACACTGAGCTGGGTTCCTCGCTGCTGCGCACTGCCTTGGACAAGGCCAGCCTAAGGGTGAGCGAGGATGCACCGCCGTTGTCGTCGGAGGCCTTGGAGCAATTGGTCGCTGAATACCAGGCATTCCGAGCGATGATCGCGCGCCTGCAGCGCCGCTACGACGGGCTGCTCCTCGGCACACTTGGCTCTATGCCGCGCCTCTTGGCTGACATACGCGATTCCGAGCAGAACCTGGGTGCATGGGTGGCGACGCTCCAGGCAGGCATCAACGCCCAGACGGGGCCGGCTCTGGAGTATCGGCTCTCGGAGAAGGTGCCGGGGGGCTCGTCGGCTAAGCGCCAGCTGCAGATCGTGAGACTGGTCCACGGCATACCCGAGACCAGCTACCTCCCAATGGACTTTTTCGATGGTCCCGAGTACGAGCGGATCGCCTCTTTGGGCGAGAAGCTCGATGGACTCATACAATCCGGCGCCCTGGTGTCGCGGGGCGAGCGGCGGCACACCGTGGAGAGCTTTGCGGCGGCCTATGACTGGCTCCTCGGTGAGGCGCGAAAGGGCTATCAGATCCAGCGCTACAAGGGCTTGGGCGAGATGAATCCTGGCCAGCTATGGGATACCACCATGGACCCGGCCTCCCGGCGACTGCTCCGTGTCACGATCGAAGATGCGGTGGCGGCGGATCAGATCTTCACCACGCTGATGGGGGAATACGTGGAGCCCCGCCGGGAATTCATCGAGCGCAATGCGCTGGATGCGGAGAACCTAGACGTTTGATCTGGTCCCAGGTTCCTGCCCCAGGAACCCAGGGAGGATCCAGGGTCGCGTCGAAAGGCTCCGATTACGGCAATTTTAAGGGCTTGACAGGCTGCTGCTGTGGCTCCAGTGCGCGAGCAATGCCTCGGCGGCGGCACGCAAGTCGCGAAACATCGGCACCTTCGCCAGCGAATGCGGCAGAGACCGCGCTGTCTTGGCGCCGTTACCGGTGCGTACCAGAATCGGTTGGGCACCCGCTTGCTCGGCCGCCTGCAGGTCCCGGAGGGAGTCGCCGATGAAAGGGACGGACCCTAGGGGTGCCGAAAAACGCGCCGCCACGCTTTCGAGCAAGCCGGGTGCCGGCTTGCGGCAAGAACACCCGTCGTCCGGGCCATGGGGGCAGAAGGCGATGAGGTCGATGCGCCCGCCAACGACTTCCGCCCGGGTGCACAACAGGGCGTGGATGCGATTCAGGGTGTCGATGTCCAGGTAGCCCCGCGCCACACCGGATTGGTTTGTGGCGATGGCGACACGTACATCTGCCTGCGTGAAGCTGGCGATGGCTTCCAAGCTGCCGTCGATGAGCTGGAAGGCGTCCGGTGAGCGGATGAACTCCGCTGACTCCTTGTTGATGACGCCATCGCGGTCGAGAATCACGAGCCCCATCTCATCACGGCTGGTCGGCCAGCCGCAGCCTGGAGATGTCGGCAATGCTGGTAAAGAGCGCGCGCACGGCTTGTACCAATGCCAAGCGGTTGGCGCGCAGGTCCGAGCGCTCGGCCATGACCATGACTTCGTCGAAGAAGCGGTCGACGTCTGTTCGCAGCTCGGCCAAAGCCGTCAAGGCCCCGGCGTAGTCCTGCACCTCGAGCATGGGCGCAACCCGTGCGCGCAGCTCTTTGATCCGGCCCGCAAGGGCCAGCTCCGCCGGTTCGGCGAGCAGCTCCTGTCGCAGGCCCCTGTCCAGGTGACTGGTCTGGGGGTAACCGATCTGGGGCTCACTGGTCTGCGACTTCTTCAGGATGTTGGCAATGCGCTTGTTCGCTGCGGCCAGGGAGGCTGCGGCTTCCAGGTTGGAGAAAGCCGTCACCGCGCGCACCCGTTGATCGAAGTCGCTCGGCACTGAGGCATCCACGGCCATCACCGCGTCGACGGCGTCCGCATCGACCCTCCGTTCGGCATAGTAGCCGCGCAGGCGCTCCATCACATACTCGTAGGCCTCGGGCACCGCGGCTCGAGCGTCGATGTCTGCGGGAAAGACCGCCGCGGCGTCCCCGAGAAGTGCGCGCAGGTCGAGCGCAAGGGGGGTCTCGATGAGGATGCGCAAGACCCCGATGGCTGCACGCCGCAGGCCGTAAGGGTCCTTGACGCCGGTGGGTCGCTCGCCGATGGCGAAGATTCCCACCAGTGTGTCGAGCTTGTCTGCCAGCGCCAGCGCTCGCCCGCAGTCGGACCTGGGCAGCCGGTCGCCAGCCTGGCGCGGCAGGTAGTGCTCCTCGATGGCCGCCGCCACGCAGGGGTCCTCGCCGCTGCGTGTGGCGTAATAGCGGCCCATGGTGCCCTGTAGCGCGGCGAATTCCCCAACCATGGCCGTGACCAGGTCGCACTTGGCGAGCTGCGCGGCGCGCTCCGCCAGCGCCGGATCATAGCCGACCATTGCGGCAATTCGCCGGCAGCAGCCGGCGACGCGCCGGGACTTGTCTGCCATGCTGCCGAGCCTGTGCTGGAACACGACGCGCTCCAGGGCCGGGCGACGGTCGGCCAAGGGCACGCGCAGATCCTGCTGCCAGAAAAAGCGTGCGTCGCTGAAGCGGGGCCGGATCACCCGCTCATTGCCGGCGCGCACCAGGTCGGGCTCCCGGCTCTCGATATTGCTGATGGTGATGAAATAGGGCAAGAGCGCGCCGTCGCGCGCGGACACCGGAAAATACTTCTGGTGCTGCTGCATGGTTGCGATGAGCACCTCCGCAGGCACGTCGAGAAAGGCCTCGTCGAAGTGCCCCAGCAGTGCCACCGGCCACTCGCACAGGGCAGTGACCTCGTCCAGCAGGTCCTCGGGGATGCATGCTTGGCCCTGCACCGAGCTCGCCAGAGCCGCCGCTTGCTCGCGGATGAGCGCGCGGCGAGTGACGAAGTCCGGCTCCACGTGAGCGCGCCGCAGGCACTCGGCGTACTGCCGGGGCGTCTCGATGAGGATTGACTCCGGATCGTGGAAACGATGGCCGTAGGTCCGGTTGCCGATGCTGATATCCAGGATGCTGCCGGGCACGGTCGTAGTGCCGAGCACCGCACAGACCCATTGGACAGGCCGGACAAAGCTGACGTCACTGTCGCCCCAGCGCATGCGCTTGGGGATCGGGAGCTTGCCCAGTGCATCGGCCGCCAGTTCCGGGAGCAACTCCCGAGTTGCCTGGCCGGGTTGGATGCGGCGGTGCGACAGCCAGCTGCCCTTGTCCGTCTCCTCCTGTGCCAACTCTGTCAGGTCGACGCCGCAGGACTTGGCGAAGCCCAGCGCCGCCTTGGTAGGCCGACCCTTTGCATCGAAGGCAGCCTTCAGCGCCGGACCGCGGCGCACCAGCTCCCGATCCGGCTGCCTGGTGGCGAGGGCCCGGACCAACAACGCCAGCCGCCGCGGTGTCGCGAAGGTCTGGGCACCCCCGTGCGCCAAGCCCTGTGCTGCGAATTGCTCGGTGAGCTCGTCCTTGAAGGCCCGGGACAGCCGCAACAGCGCGGTGGGCGGCAGCTCTTCGGTGCCGATTTCGATGAGCAGATCTTGAGTGCCTTCCATCGTCAGCACCTTAATGCTCCCGCAGTATGGGGAAGCCGAGCGCCTCCCGGCTCGCGTAGTAGGCCTCGGCCACGGCGCGGGCGAGGGCGCGCACCCGAAGGATGAAGCGCTGGCGCTCGGTGACGGACAGGGCGCCCCGGGCATCGAGCAGATTGAAGAGGTGTGAGGCGCGCAACACCTGATCGTAGGCCGGCAGCGGCAAGGATGCGTCGATCAAGGCGTTGCTCTGGCGTTCGGCGACGTCAAAGGCAGCGAACAGCGACGGCAGGTCCGCGTGCTCGAAGTTGTAGGCGGACTGCTCACGCTCATTCTGCAAAAAGACGTCGCCATAGCTGACTGGACCCATGGGCGTATCGGTCCACTTCAGGTCGAACACGCTCTCGACGCCTTGCAGGTACATGGCAATGCGCTCCAGGCCATAGGTGATCTCCCCGCTGACCGGCTGGCACTCGAGGCCGCCCACTTGTTGAAAATAGGTGAACTGTGTCACCTCCATGCCGTTCAACCAGACCTCCCAACCGAGTCCCCAGGCGCCCAGCGTGGGGGACTCCCAGTTGTCCTCGACGAAGCGGATGTCGTGCACCAGTGGATCGATGCCCAGCATCCGTAGGGAGCTCAGGTACAGTTCCTGGATGTCCAAGGGCGACGGCTTCAGGATCACCTGATACTGGTAGTAATGTTGCAGGCGATTTGGATTCTCGCCGTAGCGGCCGTCGGTAGGTCGGCGCGACGGCTGGACGTAGGCACAGTTCCAGGGCTCGGGGCCGATGGCGCGCAGGAAGGTGGCCGGGTGAAAGGTCCCGGCGCCCACCTCCATGTCATAGGGTTGCAGCAGGACGCAGCCGCGCGCGGCCCAGTACGTCTGGAGCCGAAACAGCAGCTCCTGGAAGGTCGTCGGTGCGACAGCTTGAGTGGTCAAGTGCTTGATCCGGCAGCTTGGCGAAAGCGCGCATTCTATCGGCAAGCCCCGCCCGCCGACCACAGCGCCGAGCACATCGGCATTCTGCACCATAATAGAGCTTATTCATGGTATTATGCTCCATGATGGTGCGTAAGCTCCTCAGCTGCCAGGGCCGCCGTCGTCGTCCCTTCCCCGACTGTGTCCCGGTGCGCGGCCGCGCGGCGGTGCAGTTGCCCCGAATCGACAGGCACACACGGAGGACAGCGGAATCCCGCCCAAGCCGCGCGGTAACTGCGCCGGGTATAATTGGCATGGAAACTGCCTTGCGCTCTTGCCGAGGCAGCGGCCACGCGCGACGACAGGGGCCATTCAGGAAACAAGGGTCTAAAGGTCGGCGCGCGTTCTCATAGGGCGCCGGCTCCAATGGTAACTCCTATCGAGTCACCCCAACGAATAACCCCAACCCCCAATCGAACCCACGGGAGAGCAACAGCATGGCATCGAATGTCCTGGAGACGATCAAGAACGAGGACGTC
Organism: Chromatiaceae bacterium; assembly: GCA_028277905.1. Lineage (GTDB taxonomy): Bacteria > Pseudomonadota > Gammaproteobacteria > Chromatiales > Chromatiaceae > Thiohalocapsa. Next base: position 35,348 of record JANQFI010000074.1, read on the forward strand.
AAGTTCGTCGACCTCCGTTTCACCGACACCCGCGGCAAGGAGCAGCATGTGTCCCTGCCGGCGAGCGTTGTCGACGAGTCGCTATTCCAGGATGGCAAGATGTTCGACGGCTCCTCCATTGCCGGCTGGAAGGGTATCGAGGCCTCGGACATGGTGCTGATGCCCGAGGCCGATACCGCTGTGTTGGACCCCTTCTCGGACGAAAACACCCTCATCGTCCGGTGCGACATCCTGGAGCCCTCGACCATGCAGGGCTACGAGCGTGATCCGCGCTCGGTGGCCAAGCGTGCCGAGGCTTACCTCAAGTCCACCGGCATCGCCGACACAGCCTATTTTGGCCCGGAGCCCGAGTTCTTCGTGCTCGACGACGTCCGCTGGGGCGCCGACATGAGCGGTGCCTTTTACAAGGTCGACTCCGACGAGGCGGATTGGAACTCCGAGCGCGTCTTCGAAGACGGTAACATGGGCCACCGGCCGAGCATCAAGGGCGGCTACTTCCCGGTGCCGCCAGTGGACTCCTTGATGGACCTGCGTGGGGCCATGTGTCTGGCGATGGGAGAGATGGGCGTGCCCGTCGAGGTGCACCACCACGAAGTGGCCACCGCCGGCCAGTGCGAGATCGGTACCCGCTTCACCACTCTGGTGCAGCGCGCCGACTGGAACCAGATCCTCAAGTATTGCGTGCACAACGTCGCCCACGCCTACGGCAAGACGGCGACCTTCATGCCCAAGCCGCTGGTGGGCGACAATGGCAATGGCATGCATGTGCACCAGTCGCTGGGGAAGGACGGTGAGAATATCTTCTCCGGCGACAAGTACGGCGGCTTGTCCGAGACCGCGCTCTACTACATCGGGGGTGTCATCAAGCACGCCCGCGCGCTGAACGCGCTCACCAACGCCTCCACCAACTCCTACAAGCGCCTGGTGCCGGGCTTCGAGGCGCCGGTGATGCTGGCCTACTCCGCCCGCAACCGTTCCGCGGCCATCCGCATCCCGCACGATGCGAACCCGAAGGCGCGGCGCATCGAGGTGCGCTTCCCGGACAGCATGGGCAACCCCTACCTGTCGTTCTCGGCCATGATGATGGCCGGACTCGATGGTATCCTGAATAAGACCCACCCCGGCGATGCGATGGACAAGGATCTCTACGATCTGCCGCCGGAAGAGGAAAAGGCCATCCCACAGGTGTGCTACTCCCTGGACCAGGCGCTCGACGAACTGGACAATGACCGTGAGTTCCTCACCGCCGGCGGCGTCTTCACCGACGACGTCATCGACGGCTACATCGGCCTCAAGATGGAAGAGGTCACGCAGCTGCGGATGACCACGCATCCCATCGAGTTCGACCTGTACTATAGCCTCTGAGCCGACACCCGCCGCGCGGCCGGTGCCGTGCCGCGCGGACAGCCCCCAGGGCCAGCCAGCTCCCGGTGTCGGTCGAGCGCGGCATCCTCAGGCGGGGGCTCCGCTCCTGCTGCATCATGTCTGCCGGTGCTGTGCTGCGTGCGACGTCCCTAACCGAGATGCCCTTAGGCGATTTCTGTCAACAAACAGACCGCCTGGCTTGTCTTTTCGCCCGCCTTCTTTGTCGCGGCAGCGGGCACAGAGCTCGACTCTGCGCCCGCTGCCGCTCCTTGAAGGCGAGCGAAAAACCTGCGCCATTCGGTCTGTTTGTTTCCGGCAAGCGCCTTAGGCATCAGCCAGCGCCGGCAAGCCCCGCCGCTGCAACTCCATGCCGCGGCATCTCCCTCACCCCGCACCGGGAGCGATCGATGCGCGCCGTTTTGTCGATGTTAGTCTTGTCGTTGTTCCTGTTGCTGCCTGTCTCGCCCCATGCGCAGGTGTACCGCGGCATCGGCACCGATGGGCGCATCATCTTCTCCGACCGCCCACTGCCCGACGCGGAAGAGCACCACCTGCCCGGCCCTGCCGCCGCCTCTGCGGACGACCCAGAATCCCAACCGGCCGCCCAACCGGCCGCCAAACGGGGCGCGAACCCAGGCGCGGGCTTCCCTGGACCCTATGAGCTGTTCGGGATCGTCTCGCCTGAGGATGGGCACCGCAGCCGCGACCCAGAAGGCGTGCTGCCGGTCTCCCTGGTGCTCGCGCCCGCCTTGAGCCAAGGGCACCGCGTGGTGATCGAGGTGGACGGCATTGCCGCCGGCGGCGACCTCCCGAACCCGACCCAGGTGCTGCTCCGGGGACTGACGCTTGGCTCCCATCGCGTCCGTGCGCTGATTCAAGACACGGATGCGGCCATCATCGCCGCGACCCCGCCCATCAATGTGCATGTGCTGCGGCCTTTGCCCGAGAGCGCCAAGCCGGGACCCTAGACCGCGTGTCGCAGGCCGCGACCCGTCCAACTGCCGTGTCTAGGGTGACAATCGCCGTCGGCCAGCGAGCCATTGCCCTCCACGCGGCCTGCTGTCCGCACGTTCTTGGTGCGCATGTAGCACTGAAACAGTGCGCGACTGAATGACGGCTCGGCATTGCGTCCCTGCCAATGGGGACAAGGCGCGGCTCGATCTGCTGCAATCGCCAGAGCCACAGGGTGGTGCAGATCTTGCTTGAACTCAATCCGTAACACCGGTGCGACAGGCCACTGGTGCGGCAGGCGCGGTTAATGGGGACCGGGCAGGTGCTGCGGCGGGCCCCGCCATGTTTGCGGCCTTGGCGGTGCCGGGCCCCGGGCTCCGGGACACGGGTTAAGGTCCGCCTATCGGGCAGACCCATGAAGCAGAAGATTAAAGGAAACAAAGATCTGGCCTCTTCGATCTTGGGCAATCTCAACACCGCGGTGCTGCTGTTCGATGCCGAGCTGCGGTTGAGGTATATCAACCCTGCCGGGGAGCTGCTGTTGGCGGTCAGTGCCAAGGCGGTGCTTGGTAGGAATGCTGGCGGCCTGGTGCCCTGCCCCGCTGAGCCGGTGGAGGAGCGCTTGCGCGAGTCTCTGGTGACTCGTCAGCCCTTCACAGAGCGGGAGGCGGAGCTACGCAGGCCCGATGGCGAGCTGATCCGCGTGAATTGCACGGTGCTGCCCGTGCACCAATTCGAGTCGGACGCCGAGCTGTTGATGGAGCTGCATCAAGTGGACCGCCAGATCCGCATCACCCGCGAGGAGCACCTGATCTCTCAGCACCAGGCCACGCAGGCGCTGCTGCGCGGACTGGCCCATGAGATCAAGAACCCCCTGGGCGGTCTGCGCGGCGCGGCGCAACTGCTCGAGCGGGAGCTCCCGAGCCAGGAGCTTCGCGAGTACACGCGCATCATTATCGACGAGGCAGATCGGCTGCAGGGGCTGCTCAACCGGATGCTCGGCCCGAACCAGTTGCCGCAGCTGCGCGACGTGAACATCCACCACGTGCTTGAGCATGTGCGCGGCCTGCTCAGCGCCGAGTATCCAACGGGGCCCCAAATCGTGCGCGACTACGACCCCAGCATCCCGGATCTGCGCGCCGACTCCGACCGGCTCATTCAGGCGTTGCTCAATATCGCCCGCAACGGTGCCCATGCCGCCGGCGATGCCGGCACCCTCAGTTTCCGCACCCGCGTGCTGCGCCAGTTTACCCTTGGCAACGAGCTGCATCGGCTGGTGCTGCGGGTGGACATCGAGGACACGGGCCCGGGCATTCCGGACCAGCTGCTGGACCGCATCTTCTTCCCGATGGTTTCGGGCCGCGCGGGCGGCACCGGGCTCGGTCTGCCCATTGCGCAGGAGTTGATCAATCAGCACGGCGGTCTGATCGAGTGCGAGAGCCGGCCCGGTTGCACCCGTTTCTTCGTCTATCTGCCGCTGGAAACCGGCGATGAATGAGGCCAACGATGAATAAGTCGCCGAGCGTCTGGGTGATCGACGACGACCGCTCCATCCGCTGGGTGCTGGAGCGGGCCCTGCGGCAGGCGGACATGCATGTGACCTGCTTCTCCAACGGCGTCGGGATCATGGACGCGCTGCACCGGGAGCGGCCCGACGTGATCCTCTCCGACATCCGGATGCCCGGCATCGACGGCCTCGACCTGCTGCGCCAGGTCAATACGCGCTACCCCAAGCTGCCGGTCATCATCATGACCGCACACTCGGACCTCGACAGTGCGGTCTCCGCCTTCCACGGGGGCGCTTTCGAGTACTTGCCCAAGCCATTCGACCTGGACGAGGCCATCGATCAGGTGCGCCGGGCCTGCCGTGCACAAGAGCACGCCGGTGCGGGCGACGAGGCGCTGGAGAGCAGCCCCGATATCATCGGAGAGGCGCCGTCGATGCAGGAGGTGTTCCGGGCCATTGGCCGGCTGGCACGCTCCAACATCACCGTGCTCATCAATGGCGAGTCCGGCACCGGCAAGGAACTGGTGGCGCGGGCGCTGCACCGACACAGCCCGCGCTCCGGCGCACCCTTCATCGCCTTGAACATGGCGGCGATTCCACGCGATCTGATGGAGTCGGAGCTCTTCGGCCACGAGCGCGGTGCCTTCACCGGGGCGCAGACCCGTCGCGAGGGCCGTTTCGAGCAAGCCGACGGCGGCACCCTGTTCCTGGACGAGATCGGCGACATGCCGGCGGAGCTACAAACACGCCTGCTGCGGGTACTGGCGGACGGCGAGTTCTACCGGGTCGGTGGTCTCTCCCCCATCAAGGTGGACGTCCGCATCATCGCGGCGACGCACCAAAACCTTCAGGACCATGTGCGTCAGGGACGCTTCCGCGAGGACCTCTTCCATCGGCTCAACGTCATCCGCATCCACCTCCCATCACTGCGTGAGCGGCGCGAGGACATCGGCCTGCTGATGCGCCACTTCCTGACCCAGGCGGCCCAAGAGCTTGGCTGCGAGCCCAAGAGCATCGCCCGGGATGCGCTTGCTCACCTGGAGCGGCTCGACTGGCCCGGCAACGTGCGTCAGCTGCAGAACACGGCTCGGTGGCTGACGGTGATGGCCTCCACCAAGGAGATTCGCGTCAACGACCTGCCGCCCGACCTCTGCGACACCGGCGGCCAGGGCGCCGATGATGAGCAGTGGGAGATCGCGCTTCGCGCCTGGACGCGGCGCCGCCTGCGCCAGGGCGACGGTGCCATACTCCAATCGGCCCTGCCGGCCTTCGAGCGTATTCTGATCCAAGTGGCCCTGGAGCACACCGGCGGACGCCGCCAGGAGGCCGCCCGGCTCCTCGGCTGGGGTCGGAATACGCTCACGCGCAAGATCAAGGACCTGAACATGGACTTCGGCACCACCGGTGGCGCTGAGGAGGACGAGGACGCCGCCTGAGCGAGCCACCGCGCCGTCCGGCGCGATCATCGATCGCGACCCAGGCCCCGATCCCGATTCTGACGGTTTCGCTCGGTACGTCTTGTCCGGCAACCGCCTAGTACTGGCTCCGCCGCATGGATCTCTCTTAAGGCGATTTCTGTCAACAAACAGACCGCCTGGCTTGTCTTTTCGCCCGCCTTCTGCGTTGCGGCAGCGGGCACAGAGCTCGACTATGCGCCCGCTGCCGCTCCTTGAAGGCGAGCGAAAATCCTGCGCCATTCGGTAGGTTTGTTTCCGGCAATCGCCTAACGATGACGCCCCCGGATCTGGACCCTGTCACCATCGACCTGAAACAGATGGCCGGTGAGCCCTGCCTGGGCGCTGCGCAGTCCGGCCAGCTGGCAGATGGGGTCGCCTGGCTCCGGTGCAGAAGTCGTCGCGCTCACCCACCCCGCCACCGAAGCTCGACCAAGGGCACCTCCCAGGCATCGCAGCGCAGGCTAGTGACATAGCCCGACTCGGTCTGGGCGCGGTCCCGGCGGATCAAGGCCAGGACGCGGATGGCCTCGATCCGGTCGGCGCGCGGCAGCCACTCGGCGCCGGCGCGCTTG
>JANQFI010000547.1 GCA_028277905.1 Chromatiaceae bacterium
CGCCTAGAGCGTTTTCCGATCATTCGGGTTCGTATCCTGTTGCAGTGAAGTAGTTGCGACATTCGTTGGGTGTGAAGATGTCGACGGCTTGGGCGATAGCGTTCCAGAGGCCGTCGACGGTGCGCGCCGCGATGGCTTTGAGGAAAGCTTTGAATTTGGCGAAGGCCAGTTCGATCGGATTGAAGTCCGGGCTGTAGGGCGGCAGGAAGCGCAGCTCGGCCCCGGCCCTTTCGATAGCTCGGCGGACGGCGGTCGGTTTGTGGGCGGGCAGGTTGTCCATGATGACGATGTCGCCGGGCTTGAGGGTCGGTATCAGGAGTTGCTCGACATAGGCCAGGAAGGCGGCGCCGTGCATGGGCCCGTCGAGCACCATGGGCGCGGTCATGCCCTGGAGCCTGAGCGCGCCGACGAAGGTGGTGGTCTTCCAATGGCCGTGCGGCACCGGTGCCCGACAGCGGCTGCCGCGCGGTGAGCGGCCATAGCGCCTTGCCATCTTGGTCGAGGTGCCCGTCTCGTCGATGAACACCAGCCGTTCGGGGTCGAGATCCGGCTGAGCCTCGAACCAGGCCCAGCGGCGGCGGGCTATGTCAGGCCGCTCTTGCTCGCTGGCGTGGGCGGTTTTTTTTGAGCGTGATGCCGTGCCGGGCAAAGAAGCGCCACACCGTGCTCAGCGCCACCCGCAGCCCATGCACCTGCTTCAGATGTGCCGCGATCTCAGCCAAGGTCAGGTCCGGGCGCTCATCGATCAGGCCCAAGATCTCCTCGGCGTGGGCCTCGATCCGGTGCGAGCGCTTGTCCCCACCCTGAGGCCGAGGATCGATATGACCCACCTGACGCCACTGCCTAACCCACTTGATCGCCGTCGAAGGCGCCACACCGAACCGCTCCGCTGCCGCCCGGCGTGTCATCCCACCGTCGACCGCCGCAACGACACGCCGCCGCAGATCACCCGAAAGAACTCTCGCCATACAGGCTGGCCTCCTTCACCAGCCTGCATCTTGAATCAGATTTCCAGAACCTTGGGAATCCCCCTC
>JANQFI010000635.1 GCA_028277905.1 Chromatiaceae bacterium
ACCGCAATCCGCCACCTATGCATGAACCTGTTCGAGCAGGAGCCCTCCAAGCTGCGCCTGTCGAAGAAGCGCCGCAAGGCCGCTTGGGACGATGACTACGGCGCTAAGGTCATCTTTGGCTGAAGATTTATATGCGCTCGCCCTGGTTAGGGGCCTTGTTCGGCCTGCTGCTGGTTGCTTCGCCCCAGAATCCTGCCCTTGCTGCGCAAGCCCCCACCCGAGGACGGTCTTTGGTACTACGAGATTGGCGGTGCCGAGCCGGTCTCGCCGCCTGCTGCCAACCCCTCGGTGGTCTCCGTCACCCTGGGAGGGTCGGCCAGCCTCACCTGGGGTCACAGCTGCGGCAAGTTCGATCCCCTTGCCGCCGTTACCCAGACGCTGGACCAGATCGCATCCGGTGCGGAGCAGATGATGGACGCCATGGTCAACGCGGCCACGGCGGCCATCGCCTCGCTGCCGGCGCTCATCCTGCAGCGGGCCAACCCGGGGCTCTACGATTTGCTCCAGAACGCCCTGCTGCGGGCCGAGGCCACGTTGGAGCTGGCCACCAAGTCTCAGGGCCTGCAGCGTGAGGCAGACCACGGAATCATGGCTATGCTGTATATAACAACAGCCCACGATCTCGCCGCCAAACGGATGCCGACATGGCCGTCGAGTCACCGGGATGTCGGCCAGTCCCTTACTGCCGTCGCCGTCCTGAGCAAACTGCCCTGTACCAGGTCATGCAGCAGCACCTGGAGACCGACCGCGCGCTGGCGGGTGAAGACGACTGGGACGGGCACCGCGTGCCGGCCGACGTGGAACGCGAGCTCCGGCGTTATCTTGAATGCGGCATCCTTAGCCTTCAGCATTGCCCGGGCCAGATGCCCCCAGTTGTTCAGACAGGGGGCGGGCACGACTTCCTGGTCGCCTTCTCGTGCAAGGGGCGCGGGCTGTGTCCGTCGTGCAACGCCCGGCCCAAGGCGTAAGACCGCGGCGCACCTGGTCGATCACGTCATCCCGCCGCTGCCGGTGCGCCAGTGGGGTGAGGAGCGACC
>JANQFI010000555.1 GCA_028277905.1 Chromatiaceae bacterium
GCAGCGGGCACAGAGCTCGACTATGCACCCGCTGCCGCTCCTTGAAGGCGAGCGAAAATCCTGCGCCATTCGGTATGTTTGTTTCCGGCAATCGCCTAAGCCTTTTCCCGCCCAAGGCACGATTGCGACGGCTGCGGATCGCGAGCATCCGGTCAACGCGTCCGGGGGAAGAGTGAGACAACCCAGATCCAGCGTCCGGCGGCACGACGTCGTGGGGGGGCTCGCCCTCGTTCTGTCTGCCGTCCTTATCAGCGCGGCGGCCTTCGCCGAGAGCTTCCAGATCGCCGACATTCGCGTCGAGGGGCTGCAGCGCATCGCCGCGGGCACGGTGTTCAATTACCTGCCCGTACAGGTGGGCGACACCGTCAGCGATGACATTACCGCCGACATCATCCGCACGCTCTATGGCACGGGCTTCTTCAACGATGTCGCCGTGGAGCGCGATGGCGATGTGCTCGTCATCGCCGTGCGCGAGCGCCCCGCCGTTGCCGAGATCGAGATCACCGGCAACAAATCGCTGAAGACCGAACCCCTCAAGCAGGGGCTTAAGGAGGTGGGTCTTGCCGAGGGCCGGGTCTTCGATCCATCGGTGCTGGACCGCATCGAGCAGGAACTGGAGCGCCAGTACTTCGCGTCGGGCAAATACGGGGTCGGCATCGAATCCACGGTATCCCCGCTGGAGCGTAACCGGGTCGCCGTGCGCATCGAGATCGATGAGGGCCTGACCGCCCGCCTGAAGCAAATCAACATCGTCGGCAACAAGGCCTTCACGGATAAGGAGCTGCTCAAGCAGTTCAAGCTGGGTACGACCAACTGGTTGTCCTTTTACACCAAGAACAACCGCTACTCGAAGCAGCAGTTGACCGGAGATCTGGAGTCGCTGCGATCATTCTATCTGGACCGGGGCTTTATCGCGCTCGAGATCACCTCCACGCAGGTGTCCATCAGCCCGGACAAGAAGGACATCTACCTGACCATCGGCGTGGATGAGGGCGAGGTCTATCGTGTCAGTGACATCCAGCTCGCGGGCGAGCCCTCGGTGCCCGCGGTACGCCTGTTCCCCCTCATCCACATGCGTCGCGGCGAGGTGTTTTCCCGTAAGATCGCCACCGAGAGCGCGGACCGTATCTCGCAACTGCTCGGCGACGAAGGCTATGCCTTCGCCAACGTCAACGCCGTGCCGGACGTGGACGAGGATACCAACACGGTGGCGGTCACCTTCTTCATCGATCCCGGCAAGCGGGTCTACGTGCGCAGGATCAATATGCGCGGCAATACGCGCACCCGCGACGAGGTACTGCGCCGGGAGATGCGCCAGCTGGAGACCGCGTGGTTCTCGACGGCGCTGGTCAAGCGTTCACGCGAGCGCCTGCAGCGGCTCGGTTACTTCGAGGAAGTCAACATCGAAACCCCGGCGGTGCCGGGAACTGCCGACCAAGTCGACGTGGACGTCACGGTCAAGGAGCGGCCCTCTGGCAACCTGATGGCAGGTATCGGCTTCTCGCAGTCGCAGGGCCTCATTTTCAACACGAGCATTTCCCAGTCCAATTTCCTGGGCACGGGCAAGCGTGTTGCCTTCGCCTTCAACACCAGTCGTGTCAGCCAGCTCTATCAGCTCGCATACACCAACCCCTATTACACGGTCGATGGCATCAGCCGCGGCTTCGACCTTAGCTATCGCTCCACCGACTTCGACCAGCTCATCGGTGCCGACTACACGACGGACGTCGGGCGTGCGGCCATCAACTTCGGCTTTCCCGTTTCCGATACCGCCCGCTTCGGCCTGGGTGCCTACTACCAATACACCAAGTTCTTCGCCGGCTTCTCGCTTCTTGCACAGGACTTCGTCGCCCGCAATGGCGATGTCTTCAACGACTTCTTCCTCACGGCCAGTTATGTGAACGACTCGAGGGACTCGGCTGTGTTCCCGAGCTCGGGCATGCTGCAGAGCCTGTTCGGCGAGGTCGCCGTCCCGGGCAGCGACCTGACCTATTATCGGCTCACCTATCGTGGCCGCTATTATCTGCCGCTCACTCAGCGCTGGACCCTGTCCCTCAAGGGGGACGCCGGCTATGGCGATGGCTACGGCAACACGGAGGCGCTGCCCTTCTTCGAGAACTTCTACGCCGGGGGCCCCCGCAGCGTTCGGGGCTTCAAGGCCAATACCCTGGGGCCGCGGGAGACCACCTTGGACCAGGACCCTGTGGGCGGCAATCTCGAGTTGACCGGCACTATCGAGGTCTACGCGCCGCCGCCACTGGGCGGCAATTTCGAGAATACCGTTCGCGTCGGCGGCTTCGTCGATTTCGGCAACGTCTGGTACACGGACAACACACCCTTGGTCGAGCCCACCGGCTTCGACCTCGGGGATCTGCGTTACTCCACCGGCTTGTCCTTCGCCTGGCTGTCGCCGATAGGGGCGTTGTCGCTCAGCTACGCCGTTCCTCTCAACAAGAAGGACCAGGACGAAGAGGAGGTTTTCCAGTTTACCTTCGGCCAGACCTTCTGATGTCGTTGCGGCGGGCTTCCATTCTCGCGCTGGTGCTGCTGCCCGGTAGCCTCTTGGCAGAGGACGCAGGCGTGGCACTCAACCTGAAGATCGCGGTCATCGATCCGAACCGCATCGTCGAGGAGTCGCCGCAGTACGAGGAGGCACGACAGACGCTGAGCACCGAGGTTGCCGAGCGTGAAGCGGACCTGCTGGGTCAGCAGCAGAGCCTCGACCGGCTCAATCAGAAGCTCGAGCGTGACGGCGCGCTCATGAGTGAGGAGGAGGTCAAGCGCCTCCAGAACGACATCCGCGCACGCAAGCGCCGATTGCGTTACGCCAGGGCGGAGCTGCAAGAGGACTTCGCGCTGCGGCAGAGTGAGCTGCGCACCAAGCTGGTCAAGCAGGTGGAAGAGGTGGTTCGGCAGATTGCCAAGGAGCAGGAGATCGACCTGATCGTGAGCGAGGGCGTGGTCTATTTCAGCGAGCGCATCGACATCTCGGCGGATGTGGTGGAGCGCCTCAAGGAAGAGTTCCGGAACCGATGATGGCCGGGGACAGCGCAGTCGGCAGGCGCGCGGGCAAGGCGACGATGGCGGGACGGCTCGCCGCCGACCTGGGCTTGGCCCTGGTCGGTGCCGACTTGCCGCTGTCGCGGGTTGCTCCCCTGCACGCCGCGGATGCCAGCTGCTTGAGCTTTCTGGCCGATCGGCGCTATCGATCGCGCCTGATGGATACCAAGGCCGGGGCGGTGATCCTCCGTCAAGCCGATGCCGACGCCGCACCCTGTGCCGTGCTGATCGCGGACAATCCCGAGCTTGCCTTCGCCAGAGCAGCGGCAGTGCTGCACCCGCGCGCAGCTGCGGCTGCGGGCATACACCCAACCGCGGTGGTGGACGACAGCGCCTCTGTGGATGGCGCCGCCTCCATCGGCCCATTCTGTGTCCTGGAGGCGGGCGTCACCGTGGCGGCGGGGGTTGAGATGGGACCCCATTGCTGCATCGGGGCAGGGACCAGCATCGGTCCGGACACGCGGCTCGTCGCCCATATCGTGGTCTGTGCCGGTGCCGCGATTGGGGCGCGCGTGCTGCTGCACCCGGGCGCCGTCATTGGACGTGAGGGGTTCGGCTTTGCGAGGGACGGCGAGCGCTGGGTGCGTATCCCGCAGGTGGGCGGCGTCCGGCTGGGTGATGATGTGGAGATCGGTGCCAACACCACGGTGGATCGCGGCGCCATCGAGGACACAGTCATTGCCGACGGGGTCAAGATCGACAACCTGGTGCAGATCGGCCACAACGTCGTGATCGGCGCGAACACGGCGATGGCGGCCTGCTCGGGCATCTCCGGCTCCACCCGCATCGGGGCGCGGTGCACGGTAGCGGGTGCCGTCGGTATGGCCGGACATCTGCACATCGCGGACGATGTGCATTTCACCGGCATGGCCATGGTGACCCGCTCGCAGTCCGAGGCCGGCGTCTACAGCAGCGGCATTCCGGCAATGCCCAATGCAGACTGGCGTCGAACCATCGGCAGGCTGCGGCGGCTTGAGTCGCTGGAGCGGCGTGTGCAGCGCGTGGAAGAGGCCCTCGCGTCACGCAAGACCGGCGGTGCAGAGCCATCGCCAGACTGAGGATTCGCCACCTGCGGTGCTGCCGTCGCCATGTCATCGCGGTGCCGGAGCCGCGCACGGATAGGGCGATCGCGGCCGCGGCATTGCCGCGGCATGATCGGTCGGCGGCAAGCTCGGCGCGGGTGGAGACCAACCGAATAACAACCGCAATCCGGGACCATGCCCGAGTCAGCCCGCCCCCATCCGCCATCCGCCACGCCCGAGCGTCACGAGCGCGGCGGCTCTCCGGTGGCCGATTCGGCTGAGCCGCCGGCATCGTCTCGTCAGGGGCCGTGGAGGCTGCATTGATCTCGATGGACATTCACAAGGTGTTGGGTCTCTTGCCCCACCGCTATCCATTCCTTCTCATCGACAAGGTCCTGGAGTTCGAGCCCGACACACGGCTCCTGGGCCTCAAGAACGTGACCTTCAACGAGCCCTATTTCACGGGCCATTTCCCGGTGCGGCCCGTGATGCCCGGCGTGCTGATTGTCGAGGCCATGGCCCAGGCCACTGGTCTGCTGGCCATGGAGTCGCGGCCCGACGAGGTGGGCGAGAAATCGCTGTACTACTTCGTCGGTATCGACAAGGCGCGCTTCAAGCAGCCGGTCGAGCCTGGGGATCAGCTCTTCCTCGAGGTCCAGGTGCTGCATGTCAAGCGCGGCATCTGGAAGTTCGCCGGCGAGGCCCGCGTCGACGACAAGGCGGTCGCCACCGCCGAGATCATGTGCACGGCGCGGGACTTCTGAGTCTTGATTCATCCGACCGCCATCATCGACCCGGCGGCGGACCTGGCTGCGGACGTCGAGGTGGGTCCCTATGCGCTGATCGGCCCTGTGGTCCAGGTCGACAGCGGTTGCATCATCGGCCCGCATGTTGTGCTGCGTGGGCCGACGCGCATCGGCCCGCGAACGCGGATCTTTCAATTCGCTTCCGTAGGCGATGACCCACAAGACAAGAAATACGCCGGCGAGACCACTTCGCTGGCTATCGGTGCCCGCAACGTCATCCGCGAATACGCCACGGTGCACCGCGGCACGGTGCAAGACAAGGGCGAGACCCGTATCGGCGACGACAACCTGCTGATGGCCTACACCCACGTCGCCCATGACTGCGTGATCGGCAACAATGTCATCATGGCCAACGCGGCATCCCTGGGCGGGCACGTGGAGGTGCAGGACTGGGCCATCCTCGGCGGCTTCAGCATCGTGCATCAGTTCTGTCAGGTCGGCGCCCACAGCTTCAGCGCCATGGGGTCGGTCATCGCCAAGGACGTACCACCCTATCTGACCATCGGTGGCCATCCGGCGGTGCCCCGCGGCATCAATGCCGAGGGCCTTCGGCGGCGGCAGTTCGCGCCGGAGGTCATTGCCGCGCTGCGGCGCGCCTATCGCCTGCTGTACCTCACCAATCTCAAGCTCGCCGATGCCGTGGCGCAGATCAGGGAGCTGGCCGAAGCGCATCCGGAGCTGGACCTGCTCGCGGACTTCGTCGCCGACAGCGGCCGCAGCATCGTCCGGTGACTATCCAGTTCGGGATCGTTGCCAACGAGCCCTCCGGCGATCTGCTCGGTGCCGCGCTGGTACGCTCGCTGCGGGAACGGCTGCCGGGCGCGCGCTTCGTCGGCGTGGCTGGCCCGCACATGCTCGCCGCGGGCTGCACCACGCTGATGCCGCAGGAGCGACTATCGGTCATGGGTCTGGTCGAGGTGCTGAAGGAGCTTCCGGACCTGCTGCATGCCCGTGCCGAGCTGGTGCGGCACTTCATGGCGGTGCCGCCGGCCGTGCTGATCGGCGTCGATGCACCGGATTTCAACCTTGGCCTGGAGGCGCGCCTGCGCGGTCGCGGGATCCCCACGGTCCACTTGGTGAGTCCCACGGTCTGGGCCTGGCGCCCAGGCCGCGTCAAGGGCATCCGCCGCGCAGTGGATCTGATGCTCTGCATCTTCCCCTTCGAGGAGGCCTTCCTGCGCGAGCGTGGTGTCGAGGCTCACTACATCGGCCATCCGCTCGCCGACGAGATCCCGCTCGCGGATCAGGGCACCAGGGCGCGGGCGAAGCTGGGCCTGGCGACCAGGGACACCGTGGTTGCGCTACTGCCCGGCAGCCGCCACAGCGAGGTGTCGAGGCTGGCGGCACCCTTGTTGGAGACGGCATGCTGGTGCCAAGACCGCCGTCCAGGGCTGCGCTTCGTGGCGCCCATGGTGTCCGAAGGGTTGCAGGTACTCATGGTCGAGGCGCATCGGCGCATCGCACCGGGGTTGGATCTGAGGCTCCTCGCCGGCCAGAGCCGGGTCGCCGTGGCTGCCGCCGACGTCGTGCTCACGGCGTCCGGCACGGCAACCCTGGAGACGCTGCTCCTGAAGCGGCCGATGCTGGTGGCCTACCGGCTGCATGCGCTCACCTACCGGCTGGTCATGGCCCTGAACCTCATCAAGGTGCCCTACGCCGCCATGGCCAACCTGCTGGCGGGGGAGGCCCTGGCGCCCGAGTTCCTGCAGGAGCGCTGCCGCGCGGACCTGATGGGACCCGCGCTGCTCGCCATGCTGGACGATGCACCCCGCCGCGCGGAGATCGCCCGCCGCTACGCCGAGATCCACCGTGAGCTGCGCCGGGATGCCGCTCGCACCGGTGCCGAGCGCATCTTGGAGCTGCTGCGGGCCCGCGGGCGGCTGCGCGAGGGCGGCCCATGAGCCAGCCGCCGGCCTTGGCCGGCCCCGAGCTGGTGGCCGGGATCGACGAAGCAGGCCGCGGCCCGCTGGCCGGACCCGTCTGTGCCGCAGCGGTCATCCTGCATCCGAGCCGCGTGCCGGAAGGGCTCGACGACTCCAAGCGCCTCACCGAGGCGACCCGAGAGGCGCTGGCGCCCGAGATCCAAGGGAGCGCAAGGGCCTGGGCCCTGGCCTGGGCCAGCCCAGTCGAGATCGACCGCCTGAATATACTCGAGGCTACGTTGCTCGCCATGCGCCGCGCGGTATGGATGCTGCAGCTCACCCCGACGCTGGCGCTGGTAGATGGCAATCGCTGCCCGGCGGGGCTGCCCTGTGTCGCGCGTGCCCTGGTGGGGGGTGACGCACTGGAGCCCGCCATCAGTGCCGCGTCGATCCTGGCCAAGGTGGCGCGGGACCGGGAGATGCGCCGCCTGGACGCCGAGCATCCTCAGTACGGCTTCGGCCGCCACAAGGGCTATGGTACGCGGGAGCATCTGGCGGCGCTCGAGCGCCTCGGCCCTTGCGCCATCCACCGGCGCTCCTTCGCCCCGGTGCGGGCGTTGCTTCACCTTGATCAGGGCTCCGACCAAGACCCAAGACCGCGCTGAGCCCCTTCTGGACGCCAAGGGCTGCGACGAGCATGCCACGCGCCGCGCGCGCAGGATCGGGATTCGGGTCGAAGTCCGTGGTATTGAAGATTCGTGCTGGCTGTCTCGGTGCAGATCGCGCCTGGGCTACCGGCCGTGCACCGCCGTCGGCATGTTGAGCCCTACGCGGAACGGGCTTCGAATGAGACGGCAAGACGCCCATGCCTCAGGCCGCCGGCTCGAAGCCGGCCCCCGGCACAGGGCTAAGGCGATTTCTGTCAACGAACATACCGCCTGGCTTGTCTTTACGCCCGCCTTCTGCGTCGCGGCAGCGGGCACAGAGCTCGACTATGCGCCCGCTGCCGCTCCTTGAAGGCGTGCGAAAATCCTGCGCCATTCGGTATGTTTGTTTCCGGCAATCGCCTAAGCCGGGCCGAGGATGCCTTCGAATCGCTCTCACGCAAGGTAGGTCTGTATCACGCCGCCGTACACGCGCTTGGCGATGCCCGCGCCGCCCTGCCGGATCGGGAGCTGGAGATCGCCGGCCTGGCGGACTTGCTTGCCGAGTGCGAGGACCAATGGCGAGGTGCTGTGAACGAGCACGGCCGATGCCGACAAGAGCTCGATGGCGCCCAAGCCAGACGCGCGCGCTTCGACGAGCTGTTGGGCGTGGTCTGCCGTCTTGCCGGCACAGAGATCGCCCCCAGCGAGGTCGCCGGCGCAGCCAGACGGCTGGACGCCGAGCTCCGGGATCTCGCCGATCGTGTCGAGCGTGCGCGGGACCTGCCCCAGCGGATCGCGCAAGCCGAGGACGCTGCCCGAGCCCAATCCCGCTTGCGCCGGCGGCTCCTGCAGTTGGTCAGGAGCTGCGGACCGCTCGACACCGCGACGCAGCTGCACCAGGCCCAGACCGCGCACCAGGCCCAGCTCAGGGACTTGGAGCGGGAGCGGGCAGACCTGAAGGAGCGCCGTGTCGAGCACAGCTACGCCCTGGCGATGGCCCGCGAGCGCATGACCAGGCTGGAAAGCGACCTCCAGGGCTGGCAGGCGGCCCAAGACCTGGCGCAGGCGCTGACCTCCGCGCTGGATCGGCCCCTCGAGGACGCCGCGGCCCTGGACACCCTGAGGCAGGATCTCGACTCCCGCAGCGAATCGCTGGCGCGGAGGATCCAAGAACAGGACCGGGAGCGTAAAGGGCTCATCGAGGAGTCCGAGCGGCTGGAGTTTGGCGGCGGGCGCCTGGAGGAATCCCTGGTCGGGCTCGCCGACCGGCTGGAGGGACGCCTGCTGACCGAGCTCTTCGATGACACGGCCGCCGCCGACGCGGCCCGCGTCGAGGCCCGCCTCGGCCCCCTGCACAGGGCCCTGCTGGTCCCTGACGCCGCCAAGGCCGCCCGCCAGGCGGTCGCCGAGGCCCGGCGGCCGGACGACCTGTGGCTGGTCGCGGCCGGCGCCGCGGCGGCGCTGGCTCCGTCCGGCGAGACCATCGGCGACAGCGAGCTGGTCCAGAG
The DNA here is from genome assembly GCA_028277905.1 of Chromatiaceae bacterium. GTDB lineage: Bacteria > Pseudomonadota > Gammaproteobacteria > Chromatiales > Chromatiaceae > Thiohalocapsa. The sequence goes on from JANQFI010000555.1 coordinate 8,906, forward strand.
CGACCACGGCTGGCGTCTCAGTCGCCACCCTGCACGGCCGGTGGTGGGGCGCGCCGCGCGCGAGCAGGAAATCGCGCGCCTGCGTGCCCGGGCCCAGGAGCTGGAGCTCGCACATGACCTCGCACGCCGCGAGCGCGAGCAGCTGCGAGCCCACCTGGAGCGATTGAACCGCCTGCAAAGCATGGCCCGCTGGCTGGGGACGCCGTCCCCGCAAGGGGCGCTAGATGCCGAGCGCAGAGGCCGGGAGGAGCGCCAGCGGCAGCTGCGCGCCGTGGAGGCCGCTCTGACCAGGGTGAGCACAGATCTCGAGGCCTGTGTCGCGCTTTGCGAGTCCCTCGACGCCTGCCTCCCGGACGCCGCCCTGTTGGATCAGGAGGACTGGGGCGCCACCCTGGGCCGCCTGCGCCGCGAGCGCGAGCAGATCAAGTCCGATCGGGTCAGGCTCGATCAGGTCCGACCGGACCGCGCACGGCTGCACCAGGGCTTCCTCGATCTCCAACAGCCGCCACCGGACGCTGCCTATCTGGACGAGCTCCGTCGGCGCAAGGAGACGGCCTCCAAGGTGCTCGACTATTGGCGTCGAGGCCGCCAGCTCCTGCAGGACTTGGACCGACACCGCCCGCATTTCGCCTACGCCGATCAGGTGCCCCTGCTGGAAGACCAGCAGGGTGCACTGGACGCGCTGCGGGCGCGGCTCGATCAGATGGGCGAGCAGGTCGCAACCCTGCAAAAGGACGAGGATCAATGCCGCGAGCTGCTGGACCAGGCCACCGAGCGGTGGAACGGGGCCGACGCCAAGCTCAAGAGCACTGTGTCGCGCATGAGCGAGCTCCAGGAGCAGCTCGCTGCCACCGGTGAGGACGGCAGCGAGGAGACCCTTGCCGGGGCGAAGCGACTGCACGCCGGCGTGAAGAAGGAGACAGAACAAGCGGATGAGGACGAACGGAAGCTCAGCACGAATCTGGCCCTGGCCCGCAAAGACGCCGAGCATGCCCGCGAGGCCGAAGCGCGGGCGCTGGCCGACAGGCACAAGACCCTCGTCGAGCTCCATCCCCACTGGCGCAACTGGCTTCGCCTGCGGCGCGAGGCCAAGGGGCTCGGGCTCCTGCAACGCCTCCAGGCAGGGGCCGAGCGTTACCAGGGTATGGCCCCGCCGACTGTCGTGAGCCAGGCCAGCGAGCACCGGGGTCGGCTCGAAGGCGTCCTCAGACAGTCCGACGGCGGTGCGGACCTGTTGGAGCGCCTCGGGTCCCGGCCGGGCACCTCCTTGGGGGAGACCAGCGTGGCCCTGCGCGACCTGCGAAACTGGCTGTCGGTGCGGCGCTTCCTGGAGCAGAGCATCCCCCGGGACATCGTCCAATCCGACGACCCGGAGGAGGCCCTGGTCCAGATCGGCCAGCAGCTCAGCCTGCTGCGCGAGCGCCTCGACGACCAGGAACGGGCGCTGCGCCAGAGCACGGAGGACATCGCCAACAGTGTTCGCACGCGCATCCGCCAGGAGGAGGCCCGCATCCGGGGCCTCAACCGGGGGCTTGCCCGGGTCCGTTTCGGCTCCATACGCGGCGTGCGCATCCACATGGTGCAAAAAGGGATCATGGCCAAGCTGTTGAACGCCATGCGCACCCAGCCGGACCTGTTCGAGCAGGACGCTCCGCTGGAAGACGTTATGGCCAGGGTGTATACCCATATCGGCGGTGGCCAGGTCAAGGGCGAGCAGCTGCTGGACTACCGCCAGTACATCGATCTGACCGTCCAGGTGCAGCGCCTCGGCAGCGATCTCTGGACCGAGGCGCGCGCCGGGGCGCTGTCGACCGGCGAGTCCATCGGGGTCGGGGCTGCGGTGCTGGTGGTCATCCTCGACGCCTGGGAACAGCAGGCCGCCCTGCTCAAGGGGCGCAGAGCGGGTCAGGCCCTGCGCTTCCTGTTCCTCGACGAGGCCAATCGTCTGAGCCCTGATTCGCTGGATACCCTCACCGAGTTTTGTCAGCAGATGCGGGTCCAGCTGCTCGCCGCCGCCCCCGCCGCCGACCGGGCGAGGCGGGGGCACATCTACCGCCTGGCTCGGCGCAGTACCCAAGACGGTCGAGAAGAGGTCGTCGTGCGCGGGCGGCGCATGCGTGAGGATGCCCTGTGAGCGCCCCCGACTGGTCCTGCCCCGACCATCAATGGACCCTGCTGGCGCTGCTGCAACAGGGCGAGGTGACCCGCAACAAGGGCAATGCGGCCCTGCTGGACTGGCTGCAGGGGGCGGGCTGGATCGGCCAGGGGCCCAAGCGGGAGCTGCTGCGGCTCGTCCTCGCGCGGCGTGCCGAGATCGCGGCCAGACTGGACGCGCTCTGGCCCCAGTGGCGAGCGGACCTCGCCGCCCTGGAGCGAGAAGGCCTACCCTGCGATCCGGCGGGACTGCGCCGGCTGCGCCGCCGGCGGCTGCCTTTGCGACGGCCGCCGGCACGCATCCATCGCAAGACCTGGACGGCGCGTTTCGGTGCCCACTCCAAGGCCGGCGTCCCCGACGAGCATCCACCCGAGGGCATCGCCCTGACCGACGACGACCTGTTGCGTCTGCGTCCCAACCAGGGCCTCGCGCTGCGACTCAGAGACGGCACCCAAGCGGAATGTGCGCACTGGGCCCTGCCGCTGGGCGAGCTCGTTATCCCGGAGCGGGCACTCGAGCGGGGGCTCGTCCTGGCGGGGACCAGACCGCGCTGGATCATGACGGTCGAGAACCTGGGCGCCTATCTGGACCTTCCGGCCCCCGAAGACGCCTTGGTCATCCACCAGCCCGGCTGGAACACCCGTCTCGCCGCCCGCCTCATCGCCCTGCTGCCGGCGGGGCTGCCCTGGTGGCACTTCGGCGACCTCGACCCCAAGGGCTTGGCGATCTTTGCCAGCCTGGGCGACGCCGCGGCCAAGCCGCGGCATTTCGTCCCGGCCTGGTGGCGGGACTACCTGGAGACCCATGCGCTCGCGTTGACCGGCGACTGGCCGCAGGCGCAGGACCGCTCGGCCGATGCGCAAGGCTCCGAGCTCATCCAGCGATTGCGCGCGATGGGGCTGTGGCTGGAGCAGGAGGCCATCCTGCTAGATCCGCGCCTGATCGAGGCTTTGGCCTGTCTATCGCTGGACCGGCAACAGGGATCATGAATGGGTGCTCAGGATGCTCGGCCAGCGGATCGACGACCGAGCCTATCTCAAGCCCACCCGCAAATGACTCAAGGCCAGAGTACTCGACACCGAATACCCTGTCGTCCGGCGATCGCGTCCCGCCCTGGCTCGGCGGCGACTCAATGGCGTTGCTCGCCAGCCGTGCCGGTGCCGAATAGCGACATGTCCATCAGTCCGCGCATCAGATCGGCGCGGGCCTCGGTGCCGTCGGTCTCCAGCAGCGCCTGCTTGTCGTCGGCGCCGAGCGGCAGGTGAGCGCAGAGCAGGTTCACTAGGTCGTAATCGTCCATCTTGCCGATGTCGTCCCAGGGCACCTCCACCCTGCGTCGGTCGCAGAAGGCGCGCAGCGAGGCCATGAAGCGTTCGCGGTCGGTGATGTTGCCGGCTTCGAAGGCGTAGTCGCCGGCGAAGCGGCTCCAGTCGGGGCGTACCCGCCGGTAGCCATCGCGCTCCGGTAGCTCTTCGGCGATCTCGAAGCGGCACAAGCCCGTCAGCACCAGCACGATGCGGCCGTCGTTGGTTTCGCTGAATGAGGTGATGCGCCCCGCGCAGCCTACGCAGTGCACCGCCGGCGCGCCGGGCTGCGCAAGGTCACCGCGGGGCTGCACCATGCCGATCAAGTGGCACTGCCCCAGGGCTGCGGCCACCATGTTCAGGTAGCGCGGCTCGAAGATGTTCAGCGGCAGCTGCACGCCAGGCAGCACCACTGTGCCACTGAGCGGAAAGATGGGCAGCTCTCGCGGCAGGTCCGCGAAGGCTTGCAGGAACGGACTTCTCACCACTGAATCCTCCCGTCGGCGGTATCTCTCGAGGGCTGACGGCGCAGCGCCGGGCCAGTGCCCCGCCGGACTGCGGCATGCTGCCTCGATCGATACTATGGGGGCCGCGATCTGCCCCTGCGAGGGGAAGCCGGACGACGGGCGCCAGGGTGCAGAGAACCAGGGTGCGGGGCACTGGGGTGGGGACTAGCAGGCTTAGGCCGAGCCCCGGCTGCCCGCGCCTGAGACGGCTGCGGAGGCGTCGAAATCGGGATCAGTACGGCGCGCGTGGCGCCTGGCCTCTGTAACGCGTCGGACCGCGCTGGCAATCTCGCCTCGTCGTGCCTACAGTCAGGGGGCGCCCTATACCCCGACGGCCGTCCAACCCCTCTTCCCAGGTCAAGTGACCCCAGGTTAGGCGATTGCCGGAAACAAACAGACCGAATGGCGCAGGATTCTCGTCCGCCTTCGCGAAGCGGCAGCGCGTGCATAGCCGTTCTCTGTGCGCGTTGCCGCGACAAAGCAGGCGGGCGAGCAGACAAGCCAGGCGGTATGTTTGTGGACAGAAATCGCCTTAAGGGGCCCGGCTCGGTGTCAGGCCGAGATCCTCCACCATGGCCTCCAGCAGCTTGCCGGCCGTGACGAAATCGAAGCCGTTGATGGCGTCTTGCAGCGTCTCGATGACCTGCTCGGGGACCGACCCCGACAAGCGCCGGCGCATGCGCTCGAAGGCGTTGATGGCCGCCGCGTCGAAATCCGCCAGCAAGGCCCCGAGCTCCGCCAGCTCGACGCCGATGGCACTGAGCTGGGGCCCCATGGTCCTGGGCTCAGGCGCGGCGTCCGCTGGCGCAACCTCTTCCGCAGCCTTTAGGGTGGCAGCTGCCGCGGTTGCGGCGAGTGCCACCTCGAAGCGGAAGCTGCTGCCCGCACCCGGTCTGCTGTCGAGCTCCAGCACGCCGCCCATGGCCTGTACCAGGCGGCTGCACAGGTTGAGTCCGAGTCCCGTGCCCCCTTGCCGGCGAGTCAGCGAGGGATCACCTTGGCGGAAGAGCTCGAACAGGCTCGCCTGCTTGTCCGGCGCGATCCCAATGCCGGTGTCGCGAACCTCGAAGCCGACCCGTGGCTGTCGCCCCGCGTGCCCCTGCAGGGTCAGGGCGACGACGATCTCACCGGAATCGGTGAACTTGAGCGCATTGTCTGTGAGGCTGGCGAGCACCTGTCGGAGGCGTTCGGGGTCGCCCACGAGCACCGCGGGCAGGCGCGCGTCCAGCTCGGGCCGCAGCGCCAGGCCCTTGCGCTGTGCCTGGTCGGCATAGATCGCGACCAGCTGGGACAAGAGATCGGCCGGTGAGAAGGCAAACTGCTCCAGGCGCAGCTCGCCGCACTCCAGCTTCACCACGTCGAGCAGATTGTTGATATGGGTCAGCAGCTCCTGCGCGGCCCGGTCGGCGCGCAGCAGATGGTCGTGCTGCTGCGCGGTGGCCTGTTTCAGCGCCAGGCGCGTCATGCCGACCACCACGTTGAGGGGCGTGCGGATCTCATGGCCGATGTTGGCGAGGAAGGTGCGCTTGGCGGTGGCGGCGCCGTCGGCGACCGCCTGCCCGAGATGCAGGCGTGCCTCTAGCTCGCGAATCTGGGCGCGGTCCAGCTCGCGCTGGCGGCCCAAGGCTCGCAGGCAAGCATCGATCTGTGCCCAGTCATCGGCGCCTTGGGGGCCGCCCGGCGCCAATTGCCGGGCGTGGCTTGCCAGCGCCTGCCGCGGGTGCAACAGCCAGGCTGCCGTCGCGTGCAAGAGGCTGGCCAGCGCTGCGGTGCCGAAGAGCAAGCCGCAGGTTGAGCTCAGCACCCCCGCCCAGGCAAGCAGGGGCAGGCCCGCCAGAACGGGCAGTAGTAGCAGGAAGCGCAGCAGCGAGTCGCGCATGGGTTCGAGCACTCCTTTCGTTGCAGGCGAGGCCAGCGCACCGGTACGGGCGGGATCACCTGGCAGAACGCGCAGACAGGGGTCGGCTAGCTCTCGAATACAGGCTAGCGGAGTCGCGCCTGCCGCGACTGTGACGCCGGTTCGACAATGGTCCGCCGCGCTCGGTAATACTTCACGTCCGTTTCGGCCGCAATCCGCACAGGCGGTGGCGAGGGCGGCGTCCGGCCGGCTAAGGCGATTTCTGTCAACAAACAGACCGCCTGGCTTGTCTTCTCGCCCGCCTTCTTTGTCGCGGCAACGCGCGCATAGAACGACTATGCACGCGCTGCCGCTTCGCGAAGGCGGACGAGAATC
>JANQFI010000672.1 GCA_028277905.1 Chromatiaceae bacterium
TCTCTCAAGAAACTCCCAGCGGCGCCTGCGGGACGAGACGATAGCCGAGGGCCTGGGCGCGTCGTTGGAGGGCGCGGCGTACCCGCTCTCGATTGCGGAGATCATAGGCCTCGCTGGTCTGGGGCTGGTAGGGCCGGCCCGTGGTGAGCATGTCGTAGACGATGCCGGCCAGCTTGCGGGCCGTGGCGACGACCGCCTTGCCGGCCCCGACGCGCGCCGCCATGCGGCGGTAGAAGGCTCCGAGAGCCGTGTCGGTGCGTCGCAAGGTGGTCGCCGCCTGGCGGAGGATGGTGGCGGCCCGAGGCGCTCCGGGGGGAGTGCGTCGATCCAGCCGCTTGCCGCCGGAGATCTTGGTTCCCGGGGCCAGCCGCAGCCAGGACGCGAAGTGCTTGAAGGTGGGCCAGCGGCTCAGATCGAGCCCAATCTCGGAGACCAGCCGGAGCGCCGAGTAGGGTCCGAGGCCATCGATCTGGCTGAGATCGACACCGCCGGTCAGGCGAAACAGCGGGTCCCGGATTTCAAAGCGGGGTTCGTTGCCTCGGGGCTTGCGCGCTGAGCGGGGGGCCGCCGGGAGGGGGACGGGCGCCTCGTCCGGGGCCAAGGCGGTCAGGGTGCGCGCGATCTGTGCGTCGCAGGCCGCGATCTTCTCCTGACACACGTCGTAGAGCTCCAAGGCTTGCTGGAGCGCAAAGACGTGCTCCTCGCGGTAGTGCCCTTCGAGAGAGGCGGCAATCACCTCCCGACTCGCACGGCAGCGAGGGTCTCGGAAGCGGGCAAGCTGCTTCGGCGCGCGCTCTCCTTCCACGATCGCGCGCAGGATCTGCAGACCTGTCTTTCCTGTGATGTCGCTGATCACGTTGTGCAGCTGCAGATTCATCTGGCTGAGGGCCTTCTGCATGTGCTGGATGTGGGTGGCCCCCATCTGGACCAGGCGCTCCCGCTGGCGCAGGTAGGCGCGCATGCGCACGATGGCTTCCTCGGGGCGGAAGCTCGCCCGCAACAGCCCGTAGCGATGGAGTTCCTCGATCCATTGACAATCGAGGACGTCGGACTTGCGCCCGGGGACATTGCGAGCGTGGCGCGCATCCACCAGAAATACCTCGAAGCCTCGCGCCTCGAGCAGCTCGTAGAGCGGGATCCAGTACACGCCGGTGGATTCCATCGCGACGCTCTCGACGCCGCACCGCTCCAGCCAGTCCGCCAGCGCGTGCAGGTCCCCCGTGAACGAACGAAACGAGCGCACCGGATCCGCATCCAGATCCGGCGTCACCGCGACCCAATGACGATCGCTGCCGATGTCGACGCCCGCCGCCTGCGGATGGACGATTCGCACCCCGGGGGATCGCCCCTTCTGCCTTCGCTTGCTCGCCATGCCCGAACCCTCCATGCTGATGTGGGCTCCGGGCACAGGGGCCTTGCGTCGGACAGTCTCTCAAACGGGGTCGCGGCCTACCGGCCGTGCCACCAATGGCGAAAACGTAGGGCCCCATGGACCAAACTCCTAGACGGGTTCTCACGACGCCAATGCGTGAACCGGTCTCGGTGCCCGGAGCCCCCTCAGCTTACGCCCCGAGTTTCACGCCAGGCGAACCTGTCTGGCGAAGAAAGAGCGCCGACTCCTAGCGG
>JANQFI010000697.1 GCA_028277905.1 Chromatiaceae bacterium
ACGCGCAGCAGGATGTGCAGCACGGCGCTGATCGCCCGCGGCTCGCGCTCCAGGGATTGGCGCTGCCGATTGAGTTCTGCGGTGTGAAACCGTCCCTGGTGCGGGAGCCCAGTCCGGACATCCTGTCCGGCCGTTCGGAGCGCTGCGATTGTCCACTGGACAATCGGTCACTCCTCACCCCACTGGCGCACCGGCAGTGGCGGGAAGACGTGATCGACCAGGTGCGCCGCGGTCTTACGCGTTGGGCCGGGCGTTGCACGACGGGCACAGCCCGCGACCCTTGCACGAGAAGGCAACCAGGAAGTCGTGCCCGCCCCCTGTCTGAACATCTGGGGGCAGCTGGCCCGGGCGAAGCTAAAGGCTAAGGACGCCGCATGAGCCCTTTTTGAGATCAAGCTGCGGCGCCACTCGCGTTCCACATAGGCCGGCACGCGCTGCGCATCCCAATCGTCCTCCCCTGCGAGCGCGAGGTAGGTCTCCAAGTGCTGCTGGACGACTTGGTAGCGGGAGGTTTGCTCGGGATGGCGGCGGCAATAGGCAGCCGCGCGACATCCCTGTGACTCGACGGCCATATCGGCATCCGCGTCGCAGCGAGATCATGGGCTGTTTTTATGTACAGCATAGCGATGACTCCGTGGTCTGCCTCGCGACGGAAGCCCAGCTCCTGACGGCGCCGGTGCCGCCTGCGGTCCGGCGGTGCTATGGAGATGCCTGTGGCTGGGACGAGACGCGTTTCCGCGCCGCGAGCCGCCCGGGGGGCAGTTGTACGTTGACGGGTTGTCGTCTCCAACGACTTCCACCTGGATTAGGCGATTGCCGGAAACAAACAGACCGAATGGCGCAGGGTTCTCGTCCGCCTTCGCGAAGCGGCAGCGCGTGCATAGTCGTTCTATGTGCGCGTTGCCGCGACAAAGCAGGCGGGCGACAAGACAAGCCAGGCGGTATGTTTGTTGACAGAAATCGCCTAAGCTCGCGCAGTTCTTCGCTGGCTTTCTGGTTCAGCGCCGCCTCGATGCCGTAGGCCC
>JANQFI010000709.1 GCA_028277905.1 Chromatiaceae bacterium
CCGAGCGCCGCGGCGATCGGCAGGTAGACGTACTCGAAGGGGGCGATGGCGCCGACGTCCCCCACCTGGTAGGCGCGCGACAGCAGCATGTATCCCGCCATGCCCACCATTCCCAGCACGATAAGCATCGGCAGGGCGTCCAGCGTCGGAAGGAACCAGCGGAACGCGAGGTGAGGCGCGTGCTCGCCCAAGTCGACCAGAGCGTTCAAGGCCCAGCCCATGGGAACGACGAAGATGCCGGCGCAAACGATGGTGTAGAGGCCGATCGTCAGGGTCGAATCCCGGTCGCCGATCTGCCGCACGGTGATCTGGGATATGGCGTAGCTCATGGCACAGATGAGCGGCAGCAGCGAAACCCATTGAAAGGAGTCGCTGCCGGGCCTCATGGAGACGATCACGCCCAGAAAGCCGACCGCAAGCGCCGCCTTGCGGTGGATGCCGATGCGCTCGCCGAGGAAGATCGCCGCCATGGCGGCGGTGATCAAAGGGGCGGCAAAGAAGATGGTGACCAGGCTGGCGAAGGTCATATAGGGGAAGCCGGCGTAGAACAGCGAGAACCCGAAGGCGAAGAGCGCGCCGCGCAGGACATAGAGCCGCCAGTAAGGTGTCCGGAGCCGGTGCTCGCCGCCGATGAGGGCGATCACCGGGATCAGGATGGCCGCCGTGATCACCGCGCGGACGCCGATCAGCATCCACACCGTGTAGGGCCCGATCAGCAGCTTCATCATGGCGTCCTGGGCCGCGAAGAGGACCATGCCGGCCAGGATACAGAGGATGCCCTGAGGCGTGCGGGTCGCCCCGGCGGATGCGGCCGAAGTGGTGGACGTGCTGGTCACCGCGGCAGGCTCCTCCCCAGAAGACGCCGTCGATGAATTCTTGTGCCATTCGTCTGCGAAGGGGAAGCGAATAACGTCGCCCGGCGGTGAGAAAACGGCACGACCTGGCCAGCGCCTACCTAGCGCCGGGACCGGCCTGTGCTAGGATTTGCCCTCGCCGGGAGAGGGAGGACGGCCATGACCCTGCGCGGAGCGATGATGGAGCGGCCGCTCCTGATCTCCTCTCTGATCGATTACGCCGCTGCCCAGTACGGCGAGGTCGAGATCGTCACCCGCAGCGTCGAAGGCCCGATCCACCGCACCACCTATGCCGGGGTCCGGAAGCGCGCCTGCCAGCTCGCCGGGGCGCTCAAGGAACTCGGCATCGCGCCCGGCGACCGGGTCGCCACCCTGGCCTGGAACACCCACCGGCACCTGGAGCTCTACTACGGCATCTCGGGCATCGGCGCGGTCTGCCACACGGTCAACCCGCGCCTGTTCCGCGACCAGATCGTCTACATCGTCAATCA
>JANQFI010000006.1 GCA_028277905.1 Chromatiaceae bacterium
CTCACGCCGACCGAACTGAGTAGCGCCACTACCGTGCGCGCCCGTCCTTCTTACTCACCCCCATCCAAGCACATTCCTCCACCTGCCACAGCTCCGTCACCGGGTAAGTAGTCCAGGAGAACAGGGGCAATCAGGCGTCAATCACTTTGAGAAAGTGCAGGTCAAACAATGTGCGATACAACAGGGGGTCCCGCGCGTCCATGACTTCCGCCATAGGTTCGCCCTGCGGGCGCTGTTGCGCTGGTACCAAGCCGGCATCGACGTGCGGGCCAAGCTGCCGCTGCTGGCGACCTCCATGGGCCATGTCTCCATCGCGTCCACGGAGTATTACCTGCCCTTTGCACAGGATCTGGTGGCAGCAGCCGGGGAGCGTTTCGCGCGGTATGCAGGCAGCCTCGTCGCACCTGCATGCATGCCGGCGGGAGACGCACCATGAAGGTACCCTTGCCCAATGTACTGGCGAGCACGCTGCGCCGGTTCTTTACCGAGCACCTGAGCGAGCTGCGCGGCCTAAGCCCCCACAGGGTCCACAGCTACCGCGACAGTTTGGCGCTGCTGCTGCGCTTCGTGGCCGCCCGACGCGGCTGCCCGGTCGCCGTACTGGACATCACCGACCTCGATCCCGATGCGGTCATCGCCTTGCTGCGCCACTTGGCGGCGATACGCGGCAACACGGCGACCACGCGCAACGTCCGGCTCGCGGCCGTGCATGCCTTCTTCCGCGATCTAGCCCTCTTGCACCCCGAGCGCTTGGAGCAGGCTCAGCGAGTGCTGGCGATCCCCTTCAAACGGGCGCGCTCGCAGCCCGTTGAGTACCTGGAGTACGCGGAGATCCAGGCGGTGCTCGCTGCGGTCGAGCGCACCAGCCCGGAAGGCGAGCGCGACTATGCATTGCTGACCACCCTGTTCAATACCGGGGCACGCGTTCAGGAGCTCGTCGATGTGCGGGCTAGCGACCTCCAACTTGTCAAGCCGTTTCAGGTGCGACGCGTCGGCAAAGGGCGCAAGGAACGGGTGTGTCCCCTCTGGCCGCAAACCGCTGAGCTCCTCAAGGCATACTGTCGAGCGCGAAGACTCGCTCCGCACGCCGCGGCACCGCTGTGCGTCGACCGTCGCGGCGAGCCACTCACGCGCTTCGGCGTCCGCTACATCCTTGCCAAGTACTGCGCGCGGGCCAAGGCCGTCACCCCCAGCTTGGCCGGCAAGCGGCTGCATCCGCACACCATGCGCCACCGCACCGCCGTGCATCTGCTTCAAGGCCGGCGTCGACCTTGTCACCATCAGCCATGGGCTGGGCCACGTCTCCGTGACCACCACCAACCGCTACGCCACCGTCGACCTCGAAATGAAGCGTCAAGCCATCGAGTCGGCGGCGACACCCGAGGACGCGCCACCACCGACATACTGGCGCACCGATGCTGCCATCCTGGAATGGCTGGAGGGGCTGTAACGGTAATGTGGCGCCGAGCGCCGCAACGAGTCGCTAAGACAATAACTTGGCGCTTGCACTCCACATTACCGAACGCTGAACATTAGTCGATTTATGTTGAGCACCACATAAGTCGACGAGATCGGCTATCTCTCCTACTCCAACCGCCACGCCGATCTGCGCTTCGCGGTGGTCTCGCGTCGCTACCAGGAGAAGTCCACCCTGGTGACGACCAACCGACCTTTCGCCGAGTGGGGCGAGGTCTTCCCCAACGCCGCCTGCGTCGTCTCCCTGGTCGATCGCTTGGTGCACAACGCCGAGATCATCCAGATCGAGGGCGACTCCTACCGCCTCAAAGAGGCCAAGGAGCGCAGCGAGCAGCGGCGCCGGGAACGCGCGGCGCGCAAGGCCAAAACCCGCCCCGAACCCCCGCGCAACAATTGACCACAACCCAACGGAGGCCGCCATGCTCCCGCTGCAAGATATCCCTCAGCATTGGTCCACGGCACAAGCACTGGCCGTCTACGAGTGGCTCGACTGCCTACGCGAGCGCGTCTGCGACTGCTACGGGGAGCAGATCCAGGCGCACTACCGCAGCGAAGAGCACGACTCGCTCCAGCCCGACCTGTTCGACGTCGACGACGACATGCCCTTCTGAGCCTGACCCGCCAGCGATGCGCGCCCCCGTCACCGCGTGATCCTCGCGCGGTCATCGTTGCGCTGTTCACCGTTTATGCGCGGGTTCGCTCAGCCGCTAACAAATCGGCCTGCGCGCGGATCCTGGCGGCCAACAGCGCCGGCAGCCCGACAGATCCGAACGTGGTGTGGACGCACCGCAAGCCGATGCAACTGGCCGGCGAGTTGGTTCGGCGCGGTTTTGCCGTGG
>JANQFI010000206.1 GCA_028277905.1 Chromatiaceae bacterium
CCGGCTGTCGGCGCGGGTGGGGGCCAAGCTGCCGATGACGCTGGCCTTTGACTATCCGACGCCGACGGCGATGGCGCAGCTGCTGTTGGAGAAGCTGGAGCTGGGTCGCCGTGTTGCTCGGGTGGAGCGCAGGGAGGTCATTGCCGCAGCGGCGGCGGCATCGGAAGCGATTGCGATTGTTGGGATGGGGTGCCGTGCGCCGAGAGGTCTGACGAGCCCGGAGGGCTATTGGGGGCTTCTGGGGAGCGGGGGCGAGGGTATGGGCCCGCTTCCGTCGCGCTGGGGCCGTGAGTTGCTGCGGCGCTTGGAGATGGTCACGGGGGGGGTTGTTCGAGAAGGCGGGTTTCTTGATTCGGTTGAGGAGTTTGACGCTGGTTTTTTTGGCATCTCGCCGCGTGAGGCGCTTGAGATGGACCCGCAGCAGCGGCTGCTGCTGGAGGTGAGCTGGGAGGCGCTGGAGCGATCGGGAATACGACCGGAGGCGCTGAGGGAGAGCCGGACTGGCGTGTATTTTGGCTGTCTGGGCGTGGACTATGGTCAAGGCACGCGCTCGCTTGCGGAGCTGTCGGTGTGGAGCGCGACGGGTCTTGCGTCGAGCGTGCTGGCGGGACGGGTGTCGTATGTCCTGGGTCTTGAGGGCCCGTCGATGACGGTTGATACGGCGTGCTCGTCCTCGCTCACAGCGCTGCACCTGGCGTGCACGGCGCTTCGGCAGGGCGAGTGTGATCTGGCGCTGTCGGGTGGTGTGACGGTGATGTCGACGCCATCGACATTGGTGGCGTTGGGTCCGGACAACGGCATGGCGCCTGATGGTCGCTGTAAGGCGTTTTCGGCGGGTGCGGATGGTGCGGGATGGTCGGAAGGCTGCGGGGTATTGGTTCTCAAGCGGCGTTCGGACGCCGATCGGGATGGCGATGAGATTCTGGCATTGATCCGGGGCTCTGCGGTGAACCAAGACGGTCACAGCCAGGGTCTGACGGCGCCCAATGGTCCGAGCCAGCAGCGTGTGATCTGTGCGGCGCTTTCTGCGAGCGGTTTGAGCGCGGACGCCATTGATGCGGTTGAGGCGCATGGCACGGGCACGAGCCTTGGGGATCCGATTGAGGCTGGGGCCTTGGCGGCGGTGTTTGGGCCGACGCGTGGCGAGGGTCGGCCGCTGTGGTTGGGTTCATCGAAGTCCAACATTGGTCACACGCAGGCGGCGGCGGGCGTTCTGGGCGTGATCAAGATGGTGCTGTCATTGCAGCACGAGCTTTTGCCGAAGACATTGCACGCGGAGCATCCGAGCGAACAGATTGAGTGGGATGGCAGCGGGCTTGCGCTGTTGCAGGAGGCTTTGCCGTGGCCGCGGGCGGCCTCGCGCGTTCGTCGTGCGGGTGTGTCGTCGTTTGGCATCAGCGGAACCAACGCGCACGTTATTCTTGAGGAGGCGCTGGCGCGAGGGGTGGACGGGGACGGGGCGACGGCTGGCGCGGCGGTCTCGGCCGAAGCAACGCCGCGGCTTTTGATACCTTTGTTGGTTTCGGGTCGAGATGAGGTGGCGCTGCGTAGTCAGGCTGCACGGTATGCCGAATGGCTCTCGACGCATGCGCAAGTCGATTGGGCTGATGTGCTGGGCACGGCGGCATTGCATCGGACGCATTTTGCGTCGCGGGCATCGGTGTTGGCGCGGGACGCGGCGGAGGCGAGGGCCGCGCTGCGGGCGCTGGGGGAGGGACGCTCGCACGGGGCGGTCTCGCTGGGAGTCGCGCGTGAGCGGGGTGG
>JANQFI010000247.1 GCA_028277905.1 Chromatiaceae bacterium
GAGAGCGGCTGGTGTCCAATCCGCGCTGGCCTGCCCGGGCGCACCGGGTGCGGCGCGGCGAGGTCGGCAGCTATCACGACGAGATGCCTGGCGATGCGCTGGAGCTGTTCCTCCAACATGCCAAGCCCACGCTCGTCAAGTGTGGCTATCCGGTGTAGCAATGGGCGAGTCCGGTGCCCTGCACCGGAGCCCGTCAGAAATGCAGGCTGGCATGCTTTGACCTGTCCCCCGCGTCAGGCGAGTTGTGTGTGCCGCAGCAGTGCGGCCGAGGTTGGCTAAGGCGATTTCTGTCAACAGACATACCGCCTGGCTTGTCTCTTCGCCCGCCTCCTGCGTCGCGGCAGCGGGCACATCGTTCGACTATGCGCCCGCTGCCGCTCCTTGAAGGCGAGCGGAAATCCTGCGCCATTCGGTATGTTTGTTTCCGGCAATCGCCTAAGCACCCCGAAATCGGGAGATCGGTCGGCGGGGCAGCTGCCAGTCCGCCGCCGCCTTCAGCATTGCTCCCAGGGCAGGCCGTGGAAGCGCCAGCCACCCAGGGTGCTGCGGTGATGCTCCTCATCCAACTCCCCCTCGAAGCCCTCGTCCACGTGATAGACGTTCCCCAGTCCCGCCGCCAGCAATGCCTTGCCCGCTTCCAACGAGCGCTTGCCGCTGCGGCAGATGAGCACGACCGGCGCACAGGGTCCCTCGGGCACGCAGCTGGCGCCGCCGAGCAGCAGCTTGCGGATCTCGGTGACAAACTGCGGGTTCACGGTCCAGTCGGGCTCGTCGATCCAGGGCACGTGCAGGGCACCCCTCGGGTGCCCGACGAAGCGATATTCCATGGTCGAGCGGATGTCCACAAGGACCGCCTGCGGGTTCTCCTGCAACAGCGCATAGGCGGCCTGCGGTGTCAGCTCTTTCGGGGATAGGGTGGGCGGTCGAGCGCCGGCGACTTCGGCTTCTTGATTGGTCATGCTCATGGTTCGGCTCTCCGGCAAGGCATGGCGGATGGCGACGGCATCGAGTCTAACAGCGGTACCCCTGCATGATGTCGCGGGAGACTGCCCGGGCTGTGCTGACCGGGGGTGAGGCTTCGGAGGCCACCGCCATGGGTGGCGAGCCGCCGCCTCCGGACGCCAAGGCTCGCCGCCGCACCCGCCAGGAGCCCTACCTGGTGGGCCTGCTCCGCGTGCTCTCGCGCTGGCCGCTGCCCCTGCTGCACGCCCTGGGCACCCTCATTGGCTGGGTCATTGCGCGTACGCCGAACCGCCAGCGGCGCAACGCGCTGATCAACATTGCACTGTATCGCCCGGAGCTGGGCACCCGCGCCAAGATCCGGCTGCGCAACCGGAGTCTGGTCGCTTTCGGGCGTACCTACTGCGAGATGGGCCGGCTGTGGCTGCGCCCGCCCGACGAGGTGCTGAGCTTGATCCGCGAGGTGCGCGGCAGCAAGCTGCTGCGGCGCGACCATGGGCGCGGGCTCATTGTCATGTCGCCGCATCTCGGCGCCTGGGAGCTCGCCGGGCTGTACTTGGCGGCCCAAGGGCCGACGACCATCTTCTATAAGCCGCAGCAGCAGCTCGACGCCTTGATTGCCGCCGCGCGCCGGCGCAGCGGCGCGAGGCTCGCGCCCATCACCGCACGCGGCATCCGCGCCTTGGTGCGGGGTCTGGCGGCCGGCGAGTATGCCGGGATCCTGCCGGATCAGGAGCCTCGGGCCGACAAGGGTGCCGCCTTTGCGCCACTGTTCGGCATGCCCGCCTGGACCATGGTGCTGGTCAACCGCTTGGCGCGGAAGAGCGGGGCGCGGGTAATCTTCATGTTCGCCGAGCGGCTGGCGTGGTCGCGGGGCTATCGTATCCACTGCCTGCCGGCGCCGGCGGGCATCGACAGCGGTGATGATGCCGTCGCCGCGGCGGCGCTCAACGCAGGTATTGAGCGTTGTATCGAGATCTGCCCGGAGCAGTACCTGTGGCCCTATCGGCGCTTCCGCCGCCGCCCCGCAGGCATGCCCAAGGTCTATGCCGGTGGCCTCGGGGACCACGAGGCCATTGAGCGGGCCTGCCGGCTGAGGCGCGCGGTCCGCGGCGGCTCCGAGGCGGGTTGAGGCGGTTGCCGGCTCGATCGGCCGACAGGGGCGAGCCCAATGGATTCCAGGTGGCGACTGCAAGGGCGCCCGCAGGCTGCGTTGGCGTGAAGCCCAAGGGGCAAGCAATGCCGAGCAAGATGGTGTAGAAATCGACAGGACTCGTCCCAGGCAGCGGCAGTGGCCCGTGCTCCGGGCCGGAGAGCTTGACCAATGTCCGAACTGACACACTTCGATACCGACGGCGCCGCGCGTATGGTGGACGTCGGCGACAAGGACATCACCCATCGCCGTGCCCTGGCTGAGGGGGTGATCCGCATGCGCCCGGAGACCCTGTCCATGGTGCAGGCCGGCAGCCATGCCAAGGGCGACGTGCTCGGTGTCGCCCGCATCGCCGCCATCATGGGCGCCAAGCGCACGGCAGATCTGGTTCCGCTGTGCCATCCCCTACCGCTGTCGCGGGTGGATATCGCGTTGGAGCCGGATGCCATGGTGCCCGGCGTGCGCTGCACCGCGCGCGTGGAGACCCGGGGCCGGACCGGTGTCGAGATGGAGGCGCTCTGTGCCGTGCAGCTCGCCCTGCTCACCGTCTACGACATGTGCAAGGCGGTCGACCGCGGCATGGTGATCACGTCGGTGCGGTTGCTCGAGAAGGCCGGTGGACGTTCCGGCCATTGGCGGCGCGATGAACCCTGAGCCCCGGCCGCCGCTCGGGTACAGGGCGGTAGCCGGATCCGCTAGTGCCGGATTGCGCAGGGTTCTCGTTCGTCTTCCGGAGCGACAACGGGTGCACCGTTGAGGGCTGCAATCCTAGTGCAGCAGTGCGAATGTCCCGAGACCGACTCAGATCGTTGTCGCTGTCGCTGTCGTTGTCGCTGTCGTTGTCGTTGTCGTGATCGCGGTCTCGACCGTGCGGATATCCGATTACCATTGCGATTACGACAACAACAACGAGGGAATCCTGGTCTCGGAGCTTCCGCAGCAAAGCACTAGTGCAGCAGTGCGAAAGTCCCGGGACCCTCTCAGGTCGTTCTCGTTGTCGTTCTCGTGATCCTGATCGTGATCGCGGTCTCGACCGTGCGGATATCCGATTACGATTGCGATTACGACAACGACAACGACAACGAGGGGATCCTGGTCTCGGAGCTTCCGCAGCGAAGCACTAGGGGGGAGCAGACCCATACGCAAGCGCGGCCAGGGGTCGATACAAAGGTGGGGAACATGATGCGAGGGCAGCAGGTCTGGATCAGTCTCTTGCTCATCCTGCTCTTTGGTGGCGCTCCGCTCCTGTCCGGCTGTGCGAGCCTGAGCAGTCGCGGCCTGGGTGCCGGCCTCTCGCACGCAGCGCAGGCTGGCGAGCGTGCGTTCAGGCGTGGCGATTACGCCGGCGCACAAGCCCATTGGGAGGATGGTCTCGCGAGGGCCCGAGCACAAGACGACCTGTCTGCGATCGCGCTGTTCCAGATCGGCCTCGGCCGCGTTGAGGAGTCAGTGGGGCGTTTCGAGCAGGCCATTCAGCTCGCCGAAGAGGCCAAAGATCTCTCAGGGAGGCTCGGTGACGACGCCTTCGAAGCCGCTGCGCTCGATCTTCGCGCCCTGGCCGAAAGACGGTTAGGCCGCTATGCGGCCGCATCGTCAGATGCCCAACGCGCCCATGAGCTCGCTCGGCGCGCCGGCGACACAGGAGCTCAAGCGTCCAGTCTACGCAACATCGGCGCGGTGGCGCAGGCGGTTGGCGATTATCGGCAGGCGGAGGCTCGATACGCGGCCTCGCTGGCAGCAGCGGAAGCCAGTGGCGATGCATTCGAGGAAGCCAAGACACTCAACAATCTGGGCGGCTTGTTCCGCTTGCGCGGGGAGTACGAGCAGGCGCTGGATTATTACACGAGGTCGCTGGACAAACGGCGGAAGATCCGCGATTCGGCCGGTGAAGCCCGGGTGCTGGCGAACATGTGCGTGGCCTTCTACAACCTGGGTGACTATCGCAAGGCGCTCGCACATTGTGGGCGCGCGCTGCAGATCGCGCGCAGGCTCGACGATCCAGTGCGGGAGGCCAATATCCTGAATAGTGTCGCGGCAGTGTACGTTGCGCAGGGTGATTATTCCGAGGCCCTATCCCGCTACCGTGCGTCGCTCGAGCTCAAGCGGCGCACCGGAGACCGAGCGGGAGAGAGTCGCAGCCTCGGCAACATGGCCGATAGTTACTGGCGGCTCGGAGAGGTCGCGATTGCGGCCGACTACTTCCAGAAGGCCCTCGCCATCAGCCGGGACATTGGAGACCGGCCCGCGGAAAGCGTCATCGAGCTCAATCTCGGGATCATGCGGCTCAATCAAGGACAGCATCAGGCCGCGCTGGATCGCTTGAAGCGTGCGCTGGTGCTGCAGGCCGGTGTGGACCGGCCGGAGCTGCTGTGGCGGATTTACGACGGTTTGAGTCGAACGGAAGCGGCACTGGGTCATCCGAAGGTCGCCGTCCTGTTCGGCAAGCTGGCGGTGAATACCATTCAGGGGATGCGTGCGAGGAGCAGTGGACTGGAGCAGTCACTGCAGCGATCATTCTTGCGCAACAAGGAGGACGTCTATCGCGACCTGTCGCGGCTGTTGATCGATGCCGGACGCCTGCCCGAGGCTGAACAGGTGCTTTCCATGTTGAAGGAGGAGGAGTATTTCGAGTTCATCGGGCGCGACATCGAAGCAGATACACGCGAGACCATTGCGGCTCTGAGCTCGCCCGAGCATGAGCTCACAGATCGGCTCGAGGTGGCCAAGCACAACGTCGTCAAGGTCGCCACCGAGTTGGCCGAGCTCAAGCGCATCAAGCGCCGGAATCGAAGTGATGCCCAGCGCGCCAGGATCAGTGAGCTTAGCCAGGCGCTCGTGGTGGCCCACGCGCTTTACCGTGAGTCGCTGGACCGCATCGTCGCCGACTACACAGCGATCACCAACGTCCTCCGCCGCGAGGAGCTGGCGAAAAGGAGGCTTGAGGATGACTTGCGCGATGTCGTGGCGGAGCTCAGTCAGGAATACGGTCGAAACGTGGCGCTGATACACTACTTGGTCTTGCCGGACAGTCTGTACATCCTATTGACGCTGCCCGAGGTGCGCAGAGCCAAACAGATCTCTGTCACCGAGGCCGAGCTGAACCGGGAGATTGAGGCCCTGCGCCAGGCTCTGCAGGACCCGCGCTCGAGGCCGGGCGCAAGGTCCCAAGTGCTGTACGGCCGGCTCGTCGAGCCAATCGCGGCCGATCTGTGGGACGCCCAGGTGGAGCTTCTGATGCTCTATCTCGACGGCGCCTTGCGCTACCTGCCATTCGCCGCCTTGCACGACGGCGCGGACTACCTCATCCAAGACTATGCGCTCAGCGTTTACACGGCTGCGGCTGCGAATAACCTCAAGGACACCCCCGACCCCGACTGGGAGGTTGCCGGCCTGGGGCTATCGCATGGGCATCCGGGTTTTCCAGCGTTACAAGCGGTTCCGGATGAGCTTGACGGCATCATCATCCGGCAGGGCGCCGATGACCCCGATGGTGTGCTTCCAGGCGTGATCCACCTCAACGAGGGCTTCTCTGCCAAGGTGCTCCGCGAACTTCTCTGGGAAGAATATCCCGTCGTCCATGTCGCCAGCCATTTTCACTTCGTACCTGGTACAGCGCACGACTCCTTTCTGCTGCTTGGCGACGGTAGCCGGCTCAGTCTGCACGAGCTCCGCGGCGACGCCTATCGCTTAGATGGCGTCGAGCTGCTGACCCTCTCGGCCTGCAACACGGCCGTCGGTGGCGGCGGGGATGCGAAGGGCCGCGAGGTGGAGAGCCTCGCCACCATGGCGCAACAGAAGAGCGCCAAGGGGGTGGTCGCGACGCTCTGGCCCGTGGCCGATTGCAGCACTGGGCTGTTCATGAAAGAGCTGTACAGCCTGCGCCAAAACGAACAGCTGAGCAAGGCTGAGGCACTACGACGGATCCAACGGGCGTTTCTCGCCGGCAAGGTCAGGTCCGGCTCCTGCACGACCCGCGGGTTTGCTCTGGTAGGCGCTGCTGGGAACCGCAGCGAGCGCCGAGCGCCAGCGGACTATCGCCATCCCTATTTCTGGGCGCCGTTCATCTTGATGGGCAACTGGCAATAGTGCGGGCGAGCGTCCGGTCGCTGACCTATCGGCTGGACCCAGGCTCATCGCCCTGACCTTGAGCTCGTCGTGAGCCAAGCGCAGCTGGGCGGCAGATCTGCCGGGTCGTCAATCAATCGAGCGATTGACTGCGTCATGTCACCAAGCCCCCGGGCTGCGACAACCGGGCTGCGACAACCGGGCCGCATGACTGCGCGGACGAGTACACCTGCTTCGATCGCACGCCTTGTGTTGCCCGAAGTCGCGTTTCGGGATAACCTCTTGTTGGTCCAAACTGCGGTAGTGAGATGGAGTCTGTGCCGAGCCTCCGCAGCTCGGGTATGTACCTAGCGATTCGCGCGCGACAGGAGGAGACGATGGCGGGGGGCAAGGGTTCGCGGCTGTTTCCTTTGACAGCGTTATTGTGCGTCGCTTTGCTATTGCAGGCCTGCACTTCGGTTGCATACATTCAAGGGCAAAAGACGGTCGGTCGGCTCCGAACGATCGGGCCAGCTGTCTTGGTCAACGACCAGCCGGCCCGCGATGGACAGACGATTGAGGTCAAGGACCGTCTGCGAACCGGCCCCGGCAGCAGCGCCTATGTTCACTTTCTCGGTTCCGGTTTTGTCCACCTGGACGAGAGCACCGACCCGTACTTTGAGCTGCGCTTACGGGGCATCGAATGCGCGATCCTGACGCTCGGTCTTCAGAAGGGCCAGATCTATCACGAAGCCGGCCATCAGTGTGTCACAACGGTACAGTCCAGGCACGGTGAATGGACGCAGCCGGCGCGTCAGTTCAACGTCTTCAATCTCAAAGTCGATCCCGATCGTTCGGTCTTGACACTGCTGGACGGCAAGCTCAGCTTGTCGAGGCCGAGCTATGTTGAGCTGCAGCCTCGCGAGCAGATTACGGTCACTGCGGCGGGCGTCGTGGAGCGTCGTACCCTGTCGCCACGGCAGCTCGACGAGGTGACCCGCTGGCGCAGGCGGTTTCCCCCTCCCTGTCCGGGCGGTGGTGGCGATTGTGCGCCGGCTGGCGGCCTCTCGACCGCTGGACAGTGTACGGATTAAGGGGCAGCTCAATTATCGGATCGAGTATATCGAAACGGCTCGGCCGCCCCGGTAGGTTTGAGGAACATGCTAGTGAGTTTTCTTTGCAGAGCGAATAGGCCGCCAATAGGATACCCTGCACGCGAGTGTTGCGTCTTAGGGGCGGTGAGCGGTATCGCGGCGAGGATATTCGTTTGCGTCTTGGCTTCGTCGATGACAGGAACACCAGCGATCGCCGCGGATGCGGTTTGGACCCGTATTGGTGCCGGTGACTGGTACGAGCAAGATGCAGACCCTGACTGCGGTCTCGTCGCCTCCGCAGAAGCGTGCCGGGGCGGCTTCAACTGGGACGGTCGCGAATTCCCAGATGCAAACACGGTAACGACCCGCATCGACAATGGTAGTACAGCCTTGGTGCGGAGTGAGCATGCGGAAATAGAGATTCTGCCAGCGCCGGATTCAGGGGAGATGCTCCTTATCTCCCGAGGGAGCTCTGTCAATCTTTTACGCGGGGCCAGCCTGATGGGAGATAATGTGTGTATTGGAGGCAGGGTCCAAGGGGGCGCCTGCATTCTGGGCGGCGGTGACAGTGCAGGAGCTTTCAATAATTTCGTGGGGAATCATGAGTTGTCCGGTTCTTTGACGATCGCGGGTAGCGGGGATTATGTGCTGTCGAGTGGCTCGCTGCGCACGGAAACGATTGCCAATCACGGGACGTTTTCTATGTCGGGTGGCTCGCTGCGTACGACAACCTTCCTGAATTTGGCGACCTTCTCTTATGAAGGCGGTGAGTTTCTTGGCCAACTTGAGAATAATAGCGCGGTTAGCTTGTCTGTCCCTGATGGCGAGTTGGGGGAGGCGGGGGTCGAGACTTTCGATGGGAACATCGCCGGAAGCGGGAGAGTCGTGGTATCCGCGGAATCGGCTGGAGGAAGGATGGTTCTGAACGGAGATAACAGCTACGACGGCGGCACGAATGTCGAGTCCGGCGTGCTGAAGGGCGACACCGACAGCCTGCAAGGAAACATCCAGACGGAGAACGGCACCGGGGTCGTTTTCGACCAGACAGGTGTAGGTAGATACGACGGCGTCATGATCGGCGGCGGCGCACTGACGAAAGAGGGCGACGGGACCTTGATCCTGACCGGCGTGAACAGCTACACCGGCGACACCGTGGTAGCGGGGGGCGTGCTGCAGGGCGACACCAGTAGCCTGCAGGGGGACATCTTCAACGACACCCAGGTCGTATTCGATCAGGAGAGCGCAGGGACATACTCTGGCGCCATGTCCGGCATCGGCAGTTTGACCAAGGAAGGTTCGGGTACGGTCGTACTGGCAGCTGCCAATAGCTATGCCGGCGGCACTAATCTAAACGGCGGCGCGCTAAGTGTCAGCTCGGAGGGCAATTTGGGTGCTGCTGCCGGTCCGCTCAATTTCAATGGAGGAATTCTGCAAGTCTCAGGGACAACGTTCGCCCGTTTGGGTCGCCCCACAACCTGGGGTGCGGCCGGGGGGGGCTTTGACATTGTTAACGCTGGTAATACCTTTGAGGTGTCGCAGGAGATTAACGGCGAAGGAAGTGTCGTGAAGCAGGGCGAAGGCACATTGCTCCTCACCGCCAACAACAATTATGGCGGTACGACGATCGAGGCGGGGGTGCTGCAGGGCGACACCGACAGCCTCAATGGGCCCATGAATATCTTTGCTGGCAGCAAGGTCGTGTTTGATCAAGCAGGTGACGGCACGTTCAGCGACAGGATCAGCGGTTCCGGCGAAATCGCCAAAGACGGTGCCGGTACCCTGACGCTCGGTGGCACAAATAGCTTCAGTGGCAGCACGGATGTGGTATCCGGTGTGCTGCAGGGCGACACGGAGAGCTTACAAGGCGCGACCATCGACATTTTTGAGGGGGCCATGCTGGTCTTCGATCAGCAGGGGGACAATGGCAGGTACAGCGGCAGTATCAGCGGCGGTGGTGCGCTAAAGAAACTGGGTGACGCCGAGCTCAATCTGACCGGCATGAATCCCTTTAGCGGCGCGATTTTCATTGAGGCCGGCGTGTTGGGAGGCGATACGGAGAGCCTGCAAAGTGCCATCATCGACATTGCCGAGGGCGCCACGTTGTGCTTCGATCAGCTGGAGGCGAATGGCAGCTACAGCGGCAGCATCAGCGGCGGCGGTGCGTTCAAGAAACTCGGTGACACCGAGCTCGAGCTGACTGGTACGAATCCATTTAGCGGCGAGACGTACGTAGAAGCCGGGGTATTGCGGGGCGATACGGAAAGCCTACAAGGTGCCACCATAGAGGTTTTCGAGGGGGCCACGCTGGTCTTCGATCTGCAGGGTGAGAATGGCGTCTACGGCGGCAGTATCAGCGGCGGCGGTGCGCTCGTAAAGCTGGGCGATACGGAGCTCGAGCTGACCGGTACGAACCCCTTCAGCGGCGATACATGGGTGGAAGCCGGCGTGTTGCGGGGCGATACGGACAGCCTACAAGGCGCCACCATCGGTCTTGCCGAGGGCACCACACTGGTCTTCGATCAGGACACCGACGGCCAGTACAACGGCCGAATCAGCGGCAGCGGCACACTGCGCAAGCAAGGCGAGGCCGAGCTGACCTTGCTCGGCGATGCGCCATTCGGCGGCACTGCGTTCGTCGACGCCGGTACCCTGCGTGGGGACGCGGCGACACTGCCGAGCGCCAAGATTGAGATCGCCGAGGGCGCCGCGCTGGTCTTCGATCAGCAGACCGACGACGGCAGCTATAGCGGTCGCATCAGCGGCGGCGGCGCGCTCAGGAAGCAGGGTGATGCCGCCCTGATCCTGGGTGGCGAGAACAGCTACGTGGGCGGCACCGAGGTGTTGTCTGGCGTGTTGCAGGGCGACACCACAAGCCTGCAAGGGGACATCGCCAATTTCGGAACAGTCGTTTTCGATCAATCAGACACCGGCATCTACGACGGGACCATCAGCGGCACCGGAAACCTGGTCAAGCAAGGCGGCGGCCTGCTGATCTTCAATGGTAACAGCACCTACACCGGCGGCACGCAGATCGTGGCGGGCAACCTGCAGATCGGCGATGCCGCTCATCCGGGCGCCAGCATCCTCGGTCTCGTGACCGTCGGGCCCAACGGGACCCTAAGTGGTCACGGCACGATTAACGGCGGCGTCGATAATGCCGGCACCATTGCGCCTGGCGGGTCGATCGGGACTCTCAGGGTGGCCGGCAACCTGGTGTTTCAACCGGGATCGACCTTCCAAGTCGCCGTTACCCCTGACGCGTCGAGCCGCCTCGCAGTACAAGGCGTCGCCACCCTTGGAGGAGCACAGGTCGAGGCGATCGCCGCGGCGGGTGCTTACGGCCCCACCCGTTACCGGATTCTGTCCGCTGCGTCGATTGACGGCCGTTTTGCGGACGATCTGATCTCCAATTTCGCGGCCATCGATCCTCTGTTGGTCCCGTCGCTGACCTATGACGCGCGCAACGTCTATCTGGAGCTCCAGCCCACGCCTTTGGATAACCCCATGGGGCCTGGTGTCCAGTTCGTCACCGAGCTGGTTCAGATGATCGACCGGATGGCGACAGGCCGCTTCGACCAGGCGTTGGGCGATCTGTGCCCGAAAACCAGCCTCGGGATCTGGGCCAGGGGATTCGGTATGGTGTCGTCGGCATCGGCCAAAGGTGACGATCCCGGCTATGACGGCGATGCGGCTGGCTTGCTGATCGGTCTGGACGGTCAAATCACCGACCGGCTATCGCTCGGTATGATGGGCTTCACCGCCGCGGTCGATGTCGACGCGGACCTCGACTACTCTAACCTGACGAGTGTCGACCTCGGTGGCTTCAACTTGTACGCGGCCTATACGCGCGATGCGTGGCAGCTGCGCTCAATCCTGGGCTACTCCGACGAGAGCTATAGTACGCGTCAGAGCATTGGCAGCGGAGCCCAATTCCGGCGGGCACGCGGATCCATGGGTGCGCGGCGAATCAGTGGCTACAGCGAAGGGAGCTACACGTTCAAGTCTGGCGGGCTCTCGCTACAGCCGATACTAGGGCTCCAATACGGCTGGTTGGAGCAGGACGATTTCACGCAGAAGGGCTTGTATGCTGACGGCCAAGGTCTGAAGGTCAGCAGCAGATCCCAGTACCTATTCGACACCTTGCTCGGCGGACGTTTCCGCTTCGACGACTGGATCGGCAAGAACACCAAGATCCAAGCCGAAGCGCGGGCACTCTATATGCGACGTTTCGGGGATCTCGACGACAATATGGATGGGACCTTGAGCAATGGCACCAAGGTGTCCGTCAGGACACAGGATCGGCCAGGAGAACGGGATGGTGCCGTGCTGGGAGCGGGGCTGACGCTGCTGACCGACAACGGCTTCAACTTCTATATGGATTATAATGGTCAATTCCTGTCCGGTCGCAGCTCGAGCTTCTTCAGCGCAGGGCTACGCTACGTCTGGTAGCCTTGGCCCCTGCAGCCACATCGAGTCAGCCCAACGTCCTGCGATGATGGGCGGTTAGCAAAGACGGGCGCCCAGCATATCGCTACGCATAGGGCATGGGAACACAAGAACTGGCCAAAAACAAGACAAACGCCTTGGGCGATTGCCGGAAACAAACAGACCGAATGGCGCAGGATTTTCGCTCGCCTTCAAGGAGCGGCAGCGGGCGCATAGTCGAGCTCTGTGCCCGCTG
>JANQFI010000365.1 GCA_028277905.1 Chromatiaceae bacterium
CGCTGACGCGGGCGGCTGGCCAGTTGGCGGCCGGGCTTGCGCGCTTTATAGTTGCTCTGAACCCTGATTCATGGGTCTTTCATTAATAGCAAGCGGCCCTGTGGATAACTTGCATCCACGCGAGCCGAGCAAAGGGTTCCGCCCTGTGCTACAGGGTATAGGGCGGGCAAACGCCGCCGGGCTACGAATATGCTGCGCTAGGCACGCGATGCTGACTCACATACTTTCGAGCCCGGGGGTGTCCGTTGTTTCGCAACGAATACTCAGGGGTCGGTGCGCAAATGACGCGCGATAATGCATGCGCGGAAACAACCCGACACAGTTTGCGCGGCGCTGGCCCTCGTCGTGCGAGTCTAGCATACGCGGGGTGACGGGCTTGGCCATGCACGATGAGTTTGCCGCACGGGTTGGCATCGATTGGTCGGATCGCAAGCACGACATTTGCTTGACGCCGATGCCGGGCGGGGCACGGCAGCGCTCGGTGCTCGAGCATCGCCCGGAGGTGATCGACGACTGGGCCAACGGGCTCCGGATGCGCTGCGGCAACCGCCCGGTGGCCGTCGCTGTCGAGCAGCGCAAGGGGCTGCTGATCCATGCGTTGCTGAAGTACGCGCAGCTCGTGGTGCTTTCGATCAACCCGGGGCTGGTGGCCGGGCTGCGGCGGGCGTTTCGGCCGAGCCGGGCGACGGATGATCCGAGCGATGCGGCGTTGACGCTGGAGATCCGGGAGCAGCATCCCGCGCAGTTGCGCCGGCGGTGTCCCGATGACCCGCGCACGCGCCAGCGCTCGCGTGCGTCGACGACCTCGGCACTGCGCTGGCCTGCGACTTCCTGCAACGTTGGCCGTCGCTCGGGGAAGCGCAGCGCGCCCGTGAGGAGGCGTTGCGGGCCTGCTGCCGCGGCCACCACTTGCGCGGTGAGGCGCGCATCGCCGAGCGGATCGCGCTGTTGAAGACCGGCTTGCCCGTGACCGGCGACGGGGGTGTGATCGTGCCGGCGCTGCGGGCGACCCGCACCCTGGTAGCGGAACTGCGCGTGGTGCTGGCGAGCATCGAGCGCTATGACGAGGCCGTCGCCAAGGTCTTCAAGGCCCATCCGCATGCGGCCATCTTCAGCCGCCTGCCCGGTGCCGGACCGACCTTCGCGCCGCGGCTGCTTGCCGCGCTGGGCCGCGACCGCTCGCGTTATCCCGATGCGGCAAGCGCGCAACAATACC
>JANQFI010000453.1 GCA_028277905.1 Chromatiaceae bacterium
CGGCTCTTGATGGTGCCGACCTGGCAGCCGCAGACGCCGGCCGCGTCCTCGTAGGAGAGGCCGCTGGCGCCGACCAGCATGAGCACCTCGCGGTGGTTCTCGTCGAGCTGCCAGAACACGCGATGGAAATCGCGGAAATCCAGGGAAGAGTCCTGGGTCGAGGCCAGGGCCGAGAGGAAGTCCAGGCTATCGCTGCCGCCGCCGTAGTCGACGAAGCGCTTGGCCTTCTGCAGCTCGTTGTAATAGAGGTTGCGCAGGATCGTGAAGACCCAGGCCTTGAAGTTGGTGCCGGGTTGGAACTGATCGGCCGCCACCAGAACCCGCACCGTGGCCTCTTGCACCAGGTCGTCGGCGCGCTCGTAGTCCTTCACCAGGAAGCGGGCGAAAGCGTGCATGTCCGGTAGGCAGGCGAGCAGCTCGGCCTGAATGTCGAACTTAGCGGCCTTTTGGGCGGTCTTTTTCTTCGCTTTCGGCGCTACGGACATCACGAGCCCTGCCTCGCCGGCCTCGCCGGCGTCAGGGGCGTGCAGGCATCGCGGCCGCTCTCGCCTTCCTGGCGGTGCCGGCGGAACCGATCGATCATGTCGTTGAGCTCGCTGGGCAAGGGTTCGCTGCAGACCTCTTCATAGAGTTGGCGCAGATGAAGCTGCAGCCAGTTCTCCATGGCCCTATTGGTAGCACGCATGACCGGTGCTCCGCCAGTGAGAGTCACGCTCTCATCGGCCTCCTTATCCACGGCCGGGTCCTCCTCGGGGGTCTTGTCCCCGGCGGCGTCCGGACGGTCGGACTTTGCGGTCCTTTGCACCACGTTTCCTCGCCTTGGATCGCATTGTGTCGATGGCTCGGTCTTGCAACAGCCGGGCAGTCAGGCCTTGGCCGGCCTGTGTCGCCTAGGAAAGGAACCCTCTTTGCCAAAATTTGTTCCCATTTCGGTGGCAAAAGGCTTTAGTGACAAAACGGGGAGCTTATAGGGCCTTTTGAAATGTCGGATTTATCCAGAGAAATCATTCGCCACATACCCTTTCTGCGGCGCTATGCGCGCGCGTTGACGGGAACCCAGGAACAGGGCGACTTCCATGTCAAAGCGGGCCTCGGTCCTCTGCTCGAGGACACGAGCCTCTTGGCACCGGATATCCCCTTGAGATTGCAGATGTTCAAGCTGTTCCACGACGCCTTTAGCGTCGCCACCGGGGCGGAGGGATCGGGCGACCTGGCTTCCGCCGCGCCGTCCTCGGCCCTGCCGATGCAGCGGCATCTCACCCAGTTGCCGTCGCGCGAGCGCCAGGTGCTGCTGCTCAGCACCATCGAGGGTTTTTCCGCCCAGGACGTGGGCTATATCCTCGGTATTTCCGAGCCCGAGGCGACGCGGCTTCTGGACAGCGCCAAATCCGATCTCATGCAGCAGTCGCGCACGGCGGTGCTGGTGATCGAGGACGAGCCGGTGATCGCCTTCGACATCGCCGGGATCGTGACCGAGATGGGCCACCGGGTGATCGGCACCGCGGCGACCAAGGCCGAGGCCGTGGCGGCCGCCGAGAGCAAGCGGCCGGGCCTCATTCTGGCCGACATCCAGCTCGACGACGGCAGCTCCGGCATCGAGGCGGTGCGCGAGATCCTTGAGCTTTTCGACGTGCCGGTGATTTTCGTGACGGCCTTCCCGGAGCGCCTTCTGACCGGCGAGAAGGCCGAGCCGGCTTTCCTGGTGGCCAAGCCCTTCGAGCCGGACGTGTTGAAGATCACCATCGCCCAGGCGCTCTATACGCAGCGCGGCGATGAAAAGGGCGGCGGCCGGGAGGCGGCCGGCTCGGCGGCCTAACGGGCTCCGGCGGGGCCGTCCGATCTGCGGGCGGCCGCAGCGGCCAGCTTATCCGGCGCTTCTTTTGGGGGCGTCATTTGGAGGGGCGCCGCATTTTATTGGGGGTCGGGATAGAGCTCATGTTTAAGGGTTTACTGGCGACGATCGTGAACCCCTTCGACTCGCTGAAGCGGCGCTTGGCGGTGCTCTTTGCCGTCGTCCTGCTGCCGCCGACGGT
>JANQFI010000480.1 GCA_028277905.1 Chromatiaceae bacterium
ACACTGTCCAAAAATACTGTAATGCATTGAATTAATTAAATATTTTCAAATATTGGACGATTTGCGGCAAACGAAAATTGATAAGTGACTGTTTTATAATAAATGCCGCTCACCCCAATCCAGTGATGTGGGTGAAAATTGTCCAATACTCTGGTCGCTTTCCGCTCGATTTCGGGAGGTCTGATGTTTGTTTCCGGCAATCGCCTAAGCGCCTCCGCCTTCCCCTCGTGTGTTTCGTGTATTGCATAGCTGCCCCTGTCTCCATGCACCTGTGTCCCTGCGGTAGATCTTCTCGGCTCGACCGCGTGAGAACGGTCTCGCAGACTTGCGTGCGTGGCGGCTGCGGCGTAATTTTCGCGGGCCCTGAGCCATCCAGGCATCCGGCCATGACCGCACGATTCTTCAACACCGAAGGCCCGGTCCGGCCGGAAGAGCACTACTGCCTGCCGCCGCTCGCGCGGTGGGATCTCCAAGAGGTGCTTGGTCTGATCGAGCGCAAGAAGTACTTCCTGCTGCACGCCCCGCGCCAGACCGGTAAGACCAGCTGCTTGCTGGCCCTGATGGCGCATCTGAACCAAGGCGACCGGTACCGCGCCGTCTACGCCAACCTGGAGATCGCACAGACCGCGCGCGAGGACGTGGCGCGGGGCATGGCGGCGATCTGCGATGCGATCGGACGCGCCGCGACGCTCTATCTCAAGGATCCCACCCCGGGCGACTGGTGCCGTGATCGAGGCGCGGCCATGCCAACCGACGCCCGCCTCGTCAACCTGCTCGAGTACTGGAGCCGCCACAGCCCGCGCCCACTGGTGCTGCTCCTCGACGAGGTCGACGCCCTCGTGGGCGACACCCTGATCTCGCTGCTGCGCCAGCTGCGCGCCGGCTTCACCCAGCGCCCGAACGCCTTCCCGTCCACCATGGTGCTTTGCGGTGTCCGGGATTTGCGCGACTATCGCATCCACGCAAGTCGCGAGCGCGAGATCATCACCGGCGGCAGCGCGTTCAATATCAAGGCCAAGTCCCTGCGCCTTGGCGACTTCGACGCCGCAGACGTCACCGAGCTGCTCGACCAGCATACCGCCGACACCGGCCAGGCATTCACCGGCGAGGCCCTGCGCCGAGTCTGGGCGCTGACGCAGGGACAGCCCTGGCTGGTCAACGCACTGGCGTACGAGGCCTGTTTCGAGATGCCGGAGGGGCGAGATCGCGCCCGCCCCATCGACGCCGAGCTCATCGACCGGGCCAAGGAGAACCTGATCCTGCGCCGCGTCACCCATCTCGACCAGCTCGCCGACAAGCTGCGCGAGCCGCGAGTGCGCCGAATCATCGAGCCGATGCTGGCCGGCACCACGCTCGGACGCTTGTCGGAGGACGACCGGGACTACTTGGTCAACCTGGGCCTGCTGCGCCGCGCCAACGGCGGCGGGCTCGTCATCGCCAACCCGATCTACCGCGAGGTACTGCCGCGGGCGTTGGCGAGTGGACCGCAGGACACGCTGCCGCAGATCAGCCCGAGCTGGCTCGACAGCGACGGCAACCTGGTCCCGAAGCGCCTGCTGGACGCCTTCATCGCCTTCTGGCGTCGCCACGGCGAGCCGCTGCTCGACAGCGCCCCATATCACGAAATCGCCCCGCACCTGGTGCTGATGGCCTTCCTGCAGCGGGTGGCCAACGCCGAGGGAACCCTCGAGCGCGAATACGCCATCGGCCGCGGACGCATGGACCTGTGCCTGCGCTATCGGGACCTGACCTTGGGGCTGGAGCTGAAGGTCTGGCGCGACCTTGCGCCCGACCCCGTCGCCGAAGGCATGCGGCAGCTGGACGGCTACCTGACCGGTCTCGGACTCGCGGCCGGCTGGCTCGTCATCTTCGACCGCCGCAGCGGGCAGCCGCCCCTGGCCGAGCGCGTCGCCGTCGAGGATCGGAAAAGCCCGCAGGGACGGCAGATCAAGGTCGTGCGGGCATGAATCTCGACCCCGAGCACCCGCTGCTGGCGGTCTTCCTGCCGAACCGGGATCATAGCTTCAGCTGGGCGGAGGAGTGGACGGGCCTCGCAGGCCGCTTTTTTTGGTGCCGACCTGAATTGCCGCTTCTATGAGTAGCAGTATATCCTGAATGACATCGACAGGCTTCGCCGGGCCGCGAGCGCAGGCGATCTCACGGCTCAGGCGATTGCCGGAAACAAACAGACCGAATGGCGCAGGATTTTCGCTCGTCTTCAAGGAGCGGCAGCGGGCGCATCGTCGAGTTCTTTGCCCGCTGCCGCGACGCAGAAGGCGGGCGAAAAGACAAGCCAGGCGGTATGTTTGTTGACAGAAATCGCCTCAGCTCCAATTGGCTTCCACCTACGTGAAGGGCGATGGGGTCTCGCAGAGCTGGCCCAGAGCTAAAGAGTGGTATGAGCTGGCCGCGGAACAAGGCAGTGCAGATGCCCAGTGTTTCCCAGGATTGATACACTTGAAAGGGATGGGTGTACCGCAGGACTGGGGCGAGGCGAAACGATGGCTATCGCGTGCAGCCGAGCAGGGCCATCCTGACGGGCAATACTGTCTTGGGTTGTTGTTGGAACAGGTATAAGGCACGGATTCGAATCTCGCAGAAGCCGTCCGCTTGTACTCAGCGGCAGCAGAACAAGGTCTTGCTGCAGCCCAGTTGAATTTGGGAGCGTGTTACGCAGAGGGACGAGGAGTTCCGCAGAACTGGGAAGTGGCAAGGAAGTGGTTCTTGTTAGCCGCTGATCAGGGACTGCCTCGTGCGCAGGATGTTCTCGCAGGGGTGTTCTCGCAGGGATGTTCGAGGACGGGTTTGGGGGGCCAAGGAATCTGCAGGGGGCAAGAAGGCTGTACGCGCTTGCTGCCACCCAAGTTGACGAGAGTGCCCAGGCGAATCTGGCGAGACTGGATACCGCGCAGGTTTCGCCAAGTGTATCCGGCGTGGCAGCACGCAACGACCCACCGACCGCCGGCACTGAGGAGCTCATACAGGAGCTCTCTGCGCTGATTGGCTCGACCTCTGTCAAACAAGAGGTCGCCGGTTTGGTGAACCTGATGCGTGTGCGGCAGCAGCACATCGCCCAAGAGCTCCCGGTGCCAGAGATTCGGCTGATCGTGATCCTGGCGGGCTATACGGATCGCATGCGCTGCTTCATCGACTGGAACCCAGGCGGATCTTCCAGCCGCTATTCGCCTACAGATCTGAAATCGTTTAGGAAGTGTCTGATCTGGGTCATTATTGTAGGCATGTAATATGGATAATATA
>JANQFI010000509.1 GCA_028277905.1 Chromatiaceae bacterium
GTAGCCGTTCAGAGACCTGGCATCGGAGCTGGCAGCGGAGCCGCCGCGCGACCGGCGCGGCGCTCAGCGATCACGCTGGCCAGATAGGGCCAGGGCACATGGCCGCGCTGACGACAGGTCTCGATCACACTGGCGAGCAGGGTGAAGGTGCGCGACCCCGCTTCGGTGCGCGTCCCCATCATGATGCGGCGCGCGATGACCCAATGGCGTAGGGCACGCTCCGCGTCGTTGTTGGTGATCGGCCACTGGGGATTCTCCAGTACCCGGAAGATGGCCTCCCAGTCATTCCACAGCTCGACGGCCAAGGCTTTCGTCTTGGCGTGACGGTGCCCGAGCCGGCGCACGCAGGCGGCGCGCAGTTCGGCCAGCAGCGCGGCATGGATGGTCGTCAGATCGCGCGTTGGCCCGTCGCGCGCGGCATGGATGGCGCCGATCAGGGTGTCGAAGGTGTCTTGAACCTGGTGTCCGAAGGCTTGCGCCTCGCGATCGTCGCTGTCGATCAATCCCTGCGCCTTACGGGTGAGGTGCGCCCAGCAGCGCAGCCGGTGCGGCAGGTGGCGATAGGCCTGCCAGCCGTCGCTCATCAGCCAGCCGGTGAAGCCCGGTAGGATCCGATCGAGGATCTCGCGCCCGCGCTTGGCCACCGCGAACAGGGTGACGGTGGCGCTGGTGAAGACCCACAGCCAGAGCAATTCGCCGCCTTGCGGCCAGGAGGTCTCATCGGCATGCAGCAGGTCGCTGGCCACGACGGCCTCGATCAATTCTGCTTCCAGCGGCGCGCTCGCCGCCGCGGCTTCGCGCAGGGTGCCTTGGATGGTGCCCGTGCTCAGGCTCAACCCGAGCCAGTCGTGCAGAAACGCGCGGATACGCCGGTGCGACATCCGAAAGCGCCGATGCAGCGCGACGATCAGGGTCGCCAGACCAGGGCCGACGAGGCGCCATTCGCTCAGGACCACAGACCCGAGGCGCGCGTCCTCGACCAGCCCTTCGCCGGGGCGGGCGCGGGTGTGATGGCCGCACGCGCAGAGGCTGTCATGAAGGCGATGGTCGGTGATGTGCAGGTGCAGACCCGGGTGGTCGGCCTCGCCCCACACCAGATCGATCGCTTGGAAGCCGGCGTAGGCCACACTGGGGGCGTCGGCGGGCAGCGCCTTGCCGCAGCCTGCGCACATCTCGGGACGGTGGATGAGCGTCTCGTGGGCCGCGAAGACCTGGGTGCGCCCGAACCCGGGCGCACCAGGCTGTTTGCCGGGCTGGCGCTTGGGCTGCTCGGGCTTGGTGGTCTGCTCGGATCGGGTGGACGCATCCTCCGGGGGCGTGTTGGCCTCATCCGGTTGATCGGCATCCTGATCCGGTGGGCTCGCCTCGTCGGCATCGTCGTCACTCGGCTCGTCTTGGCCCGCCGACGGGCGATCCCAGGGCGCTTGGCTGCTGGGGGGACGCGAGCTGTTGGTGGGATTCTGACCCAGCCGCTCGCGTGCTTCCTTGAGATCCTCCAGGGCGCGCAGCAACAGACCGCGCAACGATCCCTCGTCCAAGCTCTGGACGTAGGCTTCGTCAAGCTGGCTGAGGCTGTGGTCGCTTAGGTGCATCGCTCAGGCGGGGCGGTTTCAGTGGGCGGTGAAGATTGGCTGATACTGGGCTGCGCAGCGGGGGACCGTCAAGGGGGAGGTCTCTGACCGCTTACG
>JANQFI010000603.1 GCA_028277905.1 Chromatiaceae bacterium
AGTTCCGAGACCGGGTGCCCCTCGTTGTCCTTGTCGTAATCGCGATCGTAATCGAATATCCGCAGGGTCGAGACCGTGTTCACGACAACGATCACGACAACGACCACGACCACGACCACGACAGCGACCTCAGAGGGTCTCGGGACATTGGCACTGCTGCACGAGGTTGAATGCCTTACCCTCGACCGGCGAGCCGATCGCCGTATCCCAACGCCGTATCCCAACGCCGTATCCCAGCGTCATCATGCCCAGGCCAAGATCCGATACGCCCATCTGGACCCCTTCCCCCGAGCGCGCCGCCGCGAGCCGCATGGCCGCCTTCACCGCCGCCGCAGAGCGGGTGGCGGGCCATAGCTTCACCGACTACGAGGCCTTGCATCATTGGTCGGTGACCGACCCCGAGGGCTGCTGGGGGCTCCTGTGGGACTTCCTGGAGCTGCGCGCCTCGGTGCCCTTCACCCGCGTGCTGGAGCACCCCGAGCGCATGCCCGGCGCGCGTTGGTTCGAGGGCTCCCGTCTCAACTTCGCCGAGCACCTGCTGCGGCATGCCGTGCCCCGGGCCGAGGACACGGCCATCGTCTTCCGCTGCGAGAACGGCGAGCGCGAGGCGCTGACCTTCGGTGAGCTCAGGGCGCAGGTGGGCGCGGTCGCCGCCTGGCTCGGATCTGTGGGCGTCGGCCCCGGGGACCGCGTCGCGGCCTTGCTGCCGAACCGCCCGGAGGCCATCGTCGGCATGCTCGCGGCGGCGAGCATCGGGGCCCTGTGGTCCTCGGCGTCGCCGGACTTCGGCGTGGATGGCGTCCTGGACCGCTTCGGGCAGATCGCGCCCAAGGTGCTGATCGGCAGCGACGGGTACCACTATGCCGGCAAGCGGATCGACGTGCGCGAGCGCCTCGCGGCCATAGTCCGGCGGCTGCCGGGACTGGAGCAGTTGGTGGTGGTGCCCTGGCTCTTCCCGGACGAGCCGCACATGGTGGCAGGCGACCAGTTGGCAGGCGAGACGCTGCTGTGGTCTGAGGTCATCGCGGCACACCCCGGCGCGGCGACGCGGTTTGCGCCACAGCCCTTCGATCATCCGCTCTTCATCCTCTACTCGTCCGGCACCACCGGAAGACCCAAGTGCATCGTCCATGGCGCCGGCGGTACCCTGATCCAGCACCTGAAGGAGCTGGCGTTGCACACCGACCTGGGGCCCGCGGACCGGCTCTGCTACTTCACCACCTGCGGCTGGATGATGTGGAACTGGATGGCCAGCGCGCTGGCACTGGGTACGCGGCTCGTGCTCTTCGACGGCTCGCCCTTCCATCCAGGGCCTGAGGTGCTGTGGGATCTGGTTGCCGAGGAAGGCGTCACCGCCTTCGGCACCAGTGCCAAGTACATCTCCGCACTGCAGAAGGCAGGCAGCGAGCCAGGGGGCACGCATGACCTGTCCGCGCTGCGCACGCTGCTGTCCACCGGCTCACCGCTGGCGCCCGAGCTCTATGACTACGTCTACCAGGCCATCAAGCCGGACCTGCAACTCTCCTCCATCTCCGGCGGCACGGACATCGTCTCCTGCTTCGCCCTAGGCAACCCGATGCTGCCCGTGTACCGGGGCGAGCTGCAGTGCCCCGGGCTGGGGCTCGCGGTCGCGGTCTTCGACGACGGCGGCAAGCCCGTGTTGGGCGAGCGCGGCGAGCTGGTCTGCACCCGGCCCTTCCCCAGCATGCCGTTGGGCTTCTGGAATGACCCGGACGGCGCCCGCTACCGGGCGGCCTACTTCGAGCGCTTTCCCGGTGTCTGGACCCATGGCGACTTCGCCGAGCTGAACGCCCGTGGCGGGCTCGTCATCCACGGCCGCTCCGATGCCGTGCTGAACCCCGGCGGCGTGCGCATCGGCACGGCGGAGATCTACCGCGTCGTCGAGGCGATGGACGCCATCCTGGAGGCCATCGCCGTGGGGCAGGACTGGCAAGGGGACCAGCGCGTGCTGCTGTTCGTGGTGCTGCGCGAGGGGCTGACGCTGGACGAGGACCGAGTCGGCGCCATCCGCCGGCGCATCCGGGAGCGACTGACGCCGCGCCACGTGCCGGCCGAGGTCCGCCAGGTACCGGCCATTCCACGCACCCGCAGCGGCAAGATCGTCGAGCTGGCCGTCGCCGACGTGATCCATGGCCGCGCGGTCAAGAACCTGGAGGCGCTGGCCAATCCGGGGGCACTGGACGCCTTTGCGGCCTTTCGCTGGGATTGATCTAGCGCAGCAGTGCGAATGTCCCGAGACCTTCTCAGGTCGTTGTCGTTGTCGTGGTCGTTGTCGTGGTCGCGGTCTCGACCGTGCGGATATTCGACTACGATTGCGATTACGACAACGACAACGAGGGGATCCCGGTCTCGGAGCTCCCGCAGCAAAGCACTAGTTGGGATTGATTTGGCGGGGATTGAGGCAGGCCTTGTCGTGCCGCCCAGCGCAGCCGCGCTCCCACAGGTGCCGAGCGTCTGGGGTTAGGCCCCGTCGTCGGCCCCTGGCCCTCGGACGCCCTTCAGAGCTGCACGGCCAGATAGTTCTCCAGCCCCATGGCCTCCACCTGCGCGAGCTGCTGCTCCAGCCAGTTGACATGGGTCTCCTCGCATTCGCAGAGCATGTCCGCGAGCATGGCCTGGGTCTGGAAGTCGTGCTCCTCGACGCAGCAGGCCATGGCCTCGCGCAGGTGCTCCACGAGCCGGTATTGCAGCTCCACATCGCGGCGCAAGATCTCGCGCACGGCGGTGGCGGTGGTCGTGGCCTCGCGCTGCAACAGGTCCGGCGCACCGCCGAAGAACAGCATCCGGCGCAGCAACAGGTCGGTCTGCCGGCGCGCATCCTGCAAGGCCGCGCCAGTATGCAGGGCGAGCCTCGTGTAGCCCCAGTCCTCGAACATGCGCGCGTGCAGCAGGAACTGATCCATGGCGGCCAGCTCGCAGTTCAGCAGCCCTTGCAGTTGGGCCAGGACGCGTTGGTTGCCTTTCATGTCGGTCTCGCCTCGGACGGCGCGACGGGTCGGTCGCGATAGGCCCTCGATTCTAGCCGCATTGCCCGCCGGGGCCGATCGCGCCGGTCGCCGGTACCCTTCACCAGCGCGGCCAATGGGCAGCCAGGCCACCCGCATCCAGACTCAAGCGGTCCAGCAACCGGAACAGCGCACCGGGGTCAGGCGTCAGGCCCAGCAGCAGCACGCCGAGCGCCAGCAGCACCAGCGAGCCAGGCCAGGCGCGCAGGCTCGCGGGCTTGAGCGCGCTCCCGAAGGAGGCCTTGATCTGCCGGCCCAGCAGGTCCACGCTGGCCAGCTCGTCCAGGACCAGGTGCATGACATAGCCGAGCAGCACAAAGCCTGTCACCAACCAGGCCAGGCCAGGCCCGACGCCCATCCATCGGTCCGCGACTATGCCGGCCCCCAGCGCCAGTACCAGCGCCATCAGCAAGGAGTGCCAGATGCCGCGGTGCACCGTGAAGCGGGCGATGACCATACGCAGCGGCCAGCGCACGGCAAGCCAGGTGCCGGCCCAGATGCCCACCAGCTCCAGCACGCCGAAGCGCTCGGCGAAGGCGAACGCCGCCAGGAAGCCGAGGCTGATGCCCGCGATGTCGAAGACCGCCCGCAACGGCGTCGAGTCGTCGGCATCGATGTCCGGCAACAGGCTCGCCGCCGTGCCAACGGCGAACAGCGCCTGGGTCTCGGCCGCGTCGCTCAGGCCCTGGCCATAGCTGGCGAAAGCGGCGGCGGCGGAGACCAGGGCCCCGCCGGTCAGATGGGTGCGGAAATCGGCCAAGAGGCGCAGGCAATTGGGCTCAGTCCGGATACAGATCCGGACCCCAGCCCAGCGCGCGGGCGCGGGCGATCGCGGCGTCGTAGATGCGCTGGTGGCGGGCGCGGAGCTCCTCCGGCAGCTTCGAGACCAGATGCCCATAGGGTCGCCAGGCATCGGTGACCTTGTCGTAGAGGTCCTGGATGGCGGCGACGGACCAACCGGCGCAGGTCTCGTCCTCGGCGATCAGCCCGAACACCTGGGCGTCGCGCACGATCTGGCCGGTTGGCGTCATGCCACCATAGCTATCCCCCTCCAGGCCCGGGTAGATCCGCTGCTGTTGTCGCATGGCACAGGCTCCGTCATGGATTGGGGCCATTGTCGCGGAAGCGCCGGTCCTTGACCATTCGGGGCATCGCCAAGGGTGGTTGCCAGCCCCTGGCATGCTTGCGCCGAGCCCCTGCTGCCGGTGGCTAGCGGCGGATATTGATCCGTCGAGCCCGAGATCGGGGCCGGGACCGGGACCGGGACCGGGACCGGGATCGAATTTGATCCCGATGCCGATGTCGATGCCGATTTCGATCCCGATCCCGATCCGGCTATCATCCTGGGTCCCATCTCGGCGGTCGCGTCTCGGCGCACCCGTGCCAACCAGGGGCTCATCGATGTTCTGGAGCAGGCCAGACACCATCGTCGATCTGATCCGCCACGGCGAGCCCGTCGGCGGGCGCATGATCCGCGGCAAGGGCTGCGACCACCCGTTGAGCCAGACCGGCTGGGCGCAGATGCGCGCGGCCTTGTTGCCGGCCGCCGGAGACCCGCCGCCCTGGCAGCAGGTGGTCAGCTCGCCCATGGCCCGCTGCCGTGCCTTCGCGGTGGAGCTGGCGGCGCGACTCGGCCTGCCGCTGGCGGTGGAGCCGGAGCTCGAGGAGATCGGCATGGGCGCCTGGGAGGGCCTGCGGCCGACCGAGGTGGCCGCGAGGCAGCCCGATGCCTTCCGGGCCTTTCGGGCCAATCCCGCGGCGAGCCGTCCTCCCGGCGGCGAGGGGTTGGAGGGCTTCCGGCGGCGCATCGCGCGGGCCTACGAGCGCCAGCTCGCGCACTGGCCCGGTCGGCAGATCGTCATCGTCTGCCACGCGGGCGTAACCCGGGCCGTGCTCGGGCAGGTGCTCGGGGCCGATGACGCCGCCTGGTATCGCATCGCCATCGACTATGCGGGCGTCAGCCGCATCCGTCACGGGCGCTTCGGTGCCGCGATCGAGTACGTGAACGCCCGCAGAGTACGCTGCTGAGCCGCGAAGAAGGCGCAGCGAGTCGCGCTTCGTCAAGCCGTTTCGGGCTACCATCGTCGTACCCGCCGCGGGCGCGGCCAGCTGTTGGACTGCCGCAGGCGTGAATTAAGGAGTGAGCAATGACTGTCATCGCCTTTCTCGCAGGGCTACTCCTGTATGTCCTGTTCACGCTCGCGTTCAAGTCCTGGTTCACGGTCAAGCCGAACGAGCGGGCGGTCCTGGTGAGCTTCGGACGAGCGGAGCGGCTCCGCGGCCTGTTCGTGGACGACCCCAGCCTGAGCCAGGACGAGCGCAAGCGCTACCGCTACCCGATGCTCAAGCTCAAGGGTCCCGGCCTGCACGCCAAGGCCCCCTGGGCGAGCCCCGTCAAGCAGGACATCGCCACCCAGTCCATCGACATCACCTGGGACCCCACCAAGCAACAGCGCACCATCGAGGCGGTGACCAAGGACAACCTCACGACCGGCATCGACGGCCAGCTGCGCTGGCGGGTGGCACAGAACAACTTCTACGCCTACTGCTTCGGCGTGGACAGCCCGCTGGAGCACGTCATGGGCTACTTCGTCTCGGTGCTGCGCGAGCGCGTCGCGAACTTCGTGGATCCGAAGGGGCAGAGCCTGTTGGACGGGGGCGAGCTCGGCAGCGGCGCGGGCGGCGGCGCCGAGCTGGCGGCAGAGCTTTCGGAGGGCGTCTCCATCAACGACCTGCGCAAGAACCTACCCCTGCTGAACGACTATATGGAGCAGCAGTGCAAGGCCACGGGCGCGCGCTATGGCATCGAGCTGGACGCGGCGCTGATCACCCAGATCGACCCGCCGCCGGCCGTGGACCGGGCGCTGTCGGCCATCAACAGCACCCGCAACCAGGTAGCCGCGGACATCAGCACCGCCCGTGCCGACGCCGAGCAGCAGATCACCATGAGCAAGCGGGCCGTGGAGATCGCCAGCAACAACGCCCAGGCGGAGGTGGCACCGCTGCGCGAGCTGGCCAATACGCTCAAGGGCATCAAGGCCGAGGGCGCCTCGCCAGCGCTGGCGGCCTACATCCGCAACATGCGGATCCCGCTGCTGAGCCGGGCGCGGCGCATCGTGCAGATGACCGCGACGGCGCCCGCCGACCGGGCCACCGACGGAGGCCGGCATGCTCAATAATCCTGCTGCACTCTTCCCGGCCTTCTTCGCCGGCCTGCTCGCGATCCCGATCCTCTTGGGCCTGGCGCGCCTGCTCAGCCTCTACACCATCGTCAATGAGCAGGAGGCGGTGGTCTACACCTTCCTCGGCAAGGTCATCGGCGTGCTCGACCAGCCGGGGCTCAGGTTCCCTGCCCTGCACTTCGGCCCCAAGGCGCTCTTGGTGCCGCTGCTGGGCACCCGCCAGCCGGTCAACATGAAGCTGCGCCAGCGCTACCTGCGCAACCAGATGGTCAACTCGGAAGAGGGCACGCCCATGAGCGTCGGGGTCTGGTATGAGATGCAGGTGAGCGACCCGGTCGCCTACCTGTTCAACAACGCCGACCCGGAGGGCTCGCTGGAGGCCAATGTCGCGAGCGCAACCATCTCGACCCTCAGCAACCTGGAGATGGACAAGCTGCTGGAGGACCGCCACCAGCTGAGCCGCAAGGTGCGCGCCACGGTCTCGCCGCTGTCCGAGAAGTGGGGCTTCCGCTTGGGCTCCGTCTATATCCGCAAGGTCGCCTTCACGGACCACGAAATGGTCGACAACATCACCGACAAGGTGGTCAAGCGCTTGGTCCAGGTCACCAGCGCCATGAAGCAGGACGGCGAGAACCGCGTCGGCCTGATCAAGAGCCAGACCGCCTACAAGGTCTCCGAGCAACTGGCGCAGGCGGCGGCCACGCGGCCCGCCGTCGTCGGTGAGACGCTGAACCAGATCGCGGCCGAGGACCCGGAGGTGCTGGAGGCGCTGATGCAGGTGATGGAGGCGGAGAAGCTCATCGAGTCCGACGCCGACCTGGACGTGCTACCGCCGGACGCGCGGGTGCTGGTGTCGCTGAGCGGCGAGGGTCGGCCGGCGCCCCAACGGAGCGGCAGGGATACCTCAGGCACGAGCCGCCTGGCCCGCTTCCAGATCGACGAAGGGGTGCTGCCCTAGTGCGAATCCGCGGGCGCGATGGCGATGGCGATGCACAATCCGCAGTTGCAGCTGGCGCGGGAGTTCATTCGCGATACCGACCAGAGCGTCTTCCTGACGGGCAAGGCGGGTACAGGTAAGACCACCTTTCTGCACGCACTGGCACAGGATGCGCCCAAGCGCATGATCGTCACCGCCCCCACCGGCGTGGCGGCGATCAACGCCGGCGGCATGACGCTGCACTCCTTCTTCCAGCTCCCCTTCGGCCCCTTCGTGCCCGGCGGCGAGGCCGAGCGCCAGGCCGCTGCGCACCGGCTGAGCAGGCAGAAGCGCGAGATCATCCAGAGCCTGGACCTGCTGGTGATCGACGAGATCAGCATGGTCCGCTGCGACCTGCTGGATGCGGTGGACTTCGTGCTGCGCCGCCAGCGGCGCTCCAACCTGCCCTTCGGCGGCGTGCAGCTGTTGATGATCGGCGACCTCCATCAGCTCGCGCCCGTGGTGCGCGACCACGACTGGGCCATCCTGGGAGACTTCTACGAGTCCGGCTACTTCTTCAGCAGCAAGGCACTCAAGGCGACCCAGGTGGTTCAGATCGCGCTCGAGCACATCTACCGGCAGTCCGACCAGGACTTCATCGATCTGCTGAACCTCGTGCGCGACAATCGACTGGACGCCAGGTCCCTGATGCAGCTCAATTCCCGCTTCATCCCCGGCTTCAAGCCGGACGACGCGGACGGCTACATCACCCTGACCACGCACAACCGTGGTGCCGACCGTATCAACGAGGCACGCTTGCGCGCGCTCGGTGCCGAGCCCTATGCCTTCACGGCACAGATCGAGGGGGAGTACCAGGCGCACAGCTATCCCACTGCCGAAACCCTGACCCTCAAGGAGGGCGCCCAGATCATGTTTGTCCGCAACGACAGCTCGGCGGAAAGGCGCTACTTCAACGGCAAGATCGGCACCATCACGCGCCTCGGGCGCGGGCGCATCCTCGTGCAATGCCCAGACGACCAGACCGAGATCGAGGTGGAGCCCGTCACCTGGGAGAACATCAGGTACACAATCGACCAACAGACCAAGGAGATCTCCGAGGAGGTCATCGGCACCTTCACCCAATACCCGTTGCGCCTCGCCTGGGCCATTACCATCCACAAGAGCCAGGGGCTGACCTTCGAGCGGGCTATCATCGACGCCGGCGCGGCCTTCTCCCACGGGCAGGTCTATGTGGCCCTGAGCCGCTGCAAGACCTTCGAGGGCATGGTGCTCAGCACGCCGATCCCCCGTCACGCGATCATGACGGATCGACTGGTCTCGCACTACGTCGGCGAGGCCAGCCGCCACCCGCCGACCCGGGACCAGCTCGATGACGCCCGTATCGCCTACCAACAGCGCTTGCTGCAGGAATGCTGGGATTTCGACGACCTCGGCACCCGGCTCAGGCGGCTGCTCGGGCTTCTGCACGACAACGAACGGGTCCTCGACCTGAGCGGCGCCGACGGCATGGACGCGCTGCAGCGACAAGCCATGGAGCAGGTCGTCGGCGTAGGCCGCAAGTTCCGAAGCCAGCTCCAATCTATGTATCCGGCCGACCGACCCCCAGAGGACGACGACCCTGTCCAGGAGCGCCTGCGCAAGGCATCCGCCTACTTCAGCGAGAAGCTGGGCCAGGGACTGGTACCCTGGCTCGCCGGACTGTCCTTCGACACCGACAACAAGGCGCTGCGCAAGGCGCTCCGCCAGGCCGTCGACGAGCTCCACAAGGCCCTGGCCATCAAGACCGCCTGCATCGAGAGCTGCCGGGAGGGCTTCTCGACGCCCGCCTATCTCGCCGCACTGGCCAAGGCCGGGATCGACGGTGAAACCGGCGGGCCGCCGGTCCCGAAGCGGCCGGACCGGCAATCGGGCGACCCACTCCCCGATGCCGCAGACGACAGCCTGCTCGCGGACCTGCGGCGCTGGCGCGCCCGCAAGCAGGCCGAGGAGGAGCGAGCGGGCGACACCCGCTACCGGATCTTCACCCGAGCGATCTTGAGACAGATCGCCGAGACGCTACCGGACAGTCCCGAGGCATTGGTCAGGATCAAGGGCATCGGCAAGCGTAGCGTCCAGCGCTACGGCGTGGAGCTGCTGGAGCTCGTCGCCGACTATTGCCTGCGCAACGACATCGACCTCGCGGCCAAGACCGACGCCACCCAGCAGCAGAAGGGCAGGAGCGGCACACAAGACGGCGATACCCGACTGATCAGCTATCGCCTGTATCAGGAGGGCTTGACCATCGCGGAGATCGCCAGCCGCCGCTCGCTCAGGCCCACGACCATCGAGGGCCATTTAGCCCGCTATATCGGCACCGGCGAGCTGGAGGTCACGGCCTTCATCGACGAGGGAAAGCTCGCGCGGATCGCTGCCGTGCTCGCCGAGACAGCCGCGGAAGGCCTCGGGGCGGCCAAGCAGGCGCTCGGTGACGACTGTTCCTATGGTGAGCTCAAGATGGTGCAAGCCCATCTGGC
This sequence comes from Chromatiaceae bacterium, assembly GCA_028277905.1. Taxonomy (GTDB): domain Bacteria; phylum Pseudomonadota; class Gammaproteobacteria; order Chromatiales; family Chromatiaceae; genus Thiohalocapsa. The sequence continues at coordinate 9,659 of JANQFI010000603.1, forward strand.
GCGAGAGCGCTGACGCGGCCGGCAGCGCATCCAGGCCCTCGTCCGGACTGTCCATAGTCCGGACAGTCCATGGCCGGGGGGTAACTGCCCTTGCCGATGCTCATCGGCGGCCAGTGTCGCCGAGCCCCAGATACCTTAGGCGGTTGCCGGAAACAAAGATACCGAATGGCGCAGGATTCTCGTCCGCCTTCGCGAAGCGGCAGCGCGTGCATAGTCGTTCTCTGTGCGCGTTGCCGCGACAACGAAGGCGGGCGAGAAGACAAGCCAGGCGGTAGGTTCGTTGACAGAAATCGCCTTACCCACCGCGGGCTCGACGAACGTGAACCCCCTCAAGCGCCTCGCGGCCCAGACCGCCGTCTACGGACTGAGCAGCATCATCGGCAGGTTCCTCAACTACCTGCTGGTGCCCCTCTATACCTACACCTTCGTGCCGGCGAGCTACGGCGTCGTCGCCGAGTTCTACGCCTATATGGGCTTCCTGGCGGTGCTGATGACCTTCGGCATGGAAACGGGCTACTTCCGTTTCCGGGCCAAGGGCGACGACGACCCGAGCACGGTGCTGGCGACGGTGCTCAGGTTCCTGACCCTCGCCAACGGCGGCTTGCTACTGCTGGCCTTGGTCTTCCAGCAGCCCATCGCGGACCTGCTGCGCCACAGCGATCATCCGGAGTACATCTGGTGGGTGGCGGCGATCCTGGCCATGGACTCGGTGGGCAACGCGGCCTTCGCGCGTCTGCGGGCGGACAACCAGGCGCTCCGCTTCGCCGGCATCAAGCTGATCGAGATCGGCGCCAACATCGGGCTCAACCTCTTCTTCATCGTGCTCTGCCGGCAGGCATATGAGGCGGACCCAGGCTCCTTTCTCGGCGAGCTCTGGGATCCCGAGATCGGCGTCGGCTATGTGTTCATGTCCAACTTGGCCGCGAGCGGGCTCAAGCTGCTGCTGCTCACACCCCAGTTCCGCGGCGCGCTCACCGGCTTCGACGGGGCGCTGTTCAGGCGCATGCTCAGGTACTCCTTGCCCATGGTCGTCATCGGCATGGCCGGCATCGTCAACGAGATGCTGGACCGCGCCGCGCTCAAGTACCTGCTGCCTTTCGATGACGCGACCAATATGGCCCAGCTCGGCATCTACAGCGCCTGCTACAAGCTCTCGATCCTGATGACCCTGTTCATCCAGGCCTTCCGCTACGCCGGCGAGCCCTTCTTCTTCGGTTACGCCAAGCAACAGGACGCCAAGCAGGTCTACGCCCTGGTGCTCACCTGGTTCGTGATCTTCTGCGTGCTCATCTTCCTACTCGTGACCCTGTACATCGACCTGTTCCAGTACTTCGTCGGCAGCGCCTACCGGGAGGGGCTGCAGGTGGTGCCTGTGCTGCTGTTGGCGAATCTGCTGCTCGGTGTCTACGTGAACCTGTCCATTTGGTACAAGCTCACCGACCGCACCCTGATGGGCGCCTGGGTGGCGCTCGCCGGCGCCGGCATCACCATTGTTTCCCTGTGGCTCCTGGTGCCGCGCTTCGGCTACCAGGGCGCCGCTTGGGCACACCTGATCTGCTACGCCGCCATGGTGGTGCTCTCCTACGGACTCGGCCGGCGCTATTACCCCGTGCCCTATGACCTGCTGCGGACCCTAGGCTATGTCGCGCTGGGCCTGGGCCTCTACACCGCCTGCAACTGGCTCACCGCCGACCTGGGCTGGCACCCCTTCGCCGCGGCCAGCGGGCTCCTGGCGCTCTACCTCGCCATCGTCGCCCTCGCCGACGGTCGCAAGCTGCTGCGCCGGCCGCAGGCCCAACGCGAAGCGGGAGCCAGCCCGTGAAGACCAGTCTCCGCCGAGTCGGTCGTGCTCGCGGGGCATCAATCAGCCTGCTTTCTGCGGACGGTAGCTGACTCACCGGACCGGACCGCCAGCTGCCCGAGCGCCCAGGCCAGCACCCGGCGCAGGCGAGCGTTCAGCAACTGCTGCGCTTCGGCGGCATCCACCCAACGCAGCTCCTGGTGCTCAGGGCGGCCAAGCTCCGGGCTTATCGGTAAGTACGCATCCCCTGCCGGCGCCTCTGCCAGATAGTAGCGCGCGATCTTGCCGCGGCCGTAGCGCTCGGTCTCGATGAAGTCCTCGCCCCAGCGCAGGCGAAGGCCGTGCAGCCCCGTCTCCTCGCTGGCCTCCCGCAATGCCCCGGCGAGCGGCGCTTCGCCGGCTTCCAGCTCCCCTTTCGGAAAGTCCCAGTAGCTGAAGCAGCGCAGGAGCAGGAAGCGTGGCGTGCTCTGCCGGGCGCCGGCAGGCTCGAAGCGCACCGGGATGATGCCAGCGGCGCGGGTGACGGGTCGACCGGATGCGCGCCGTGTGCGCTTTGGCTGCTCATCGCGGCTGCTCATCGCGGCTGATCATGGGGGCTGCTCATGGGCGGGTGCTCATCGGATGTCCTGATCGCGTGATCATGCGCGCTGGTGAAAACCGCGCCGGTAACCGCCGGTCTGATGGCTATACATCCATCATGGACCTGTTGCTCCGACATGACCATCCGCAACCTTCGACTCGGCTTCCTGATGGCGCTGGCGGCGGTGTTGACCATCCCGCAGGCGGTGGCCGACACCAACGGCTTCGATCTCGACAACGCCCTGGTGCCGGCCGCCGAGATCCACGCCGGCGGGCCGGTGCGCGACGGCATTCCGGCCATCGACCAGCCCAGGTTCCTCGCCGCCGGCAAGGCCGACTATCTGCGCGGCGCCGACGAAGCGCTCGGCATCGTGCGCAAGTGCGTCGCCCGAGCCTATCCCGTCCGCATCCTGAACTGGCACGAGATCGTCAACGACGACATCGCCGGCGCGCGCATCGCCATCACCT
>JANQFI010000609.1 GCA_028277905.1 Chromatiaceae bacterium
CGATGCAGCGCGCCGGAGAGATCCTGACCCGCCGCGCCGATTCGGGGCCGCTCCACGAGCAGGGGATGGAGTTGCTCGGACGCGCGCGCGCTTCAGCAGCCGGACGGTAGTCCGGCCAAGGCCATGGCAATATCGGAGTCGGCGTATACCAGATCCTGGAGTTTGCCGGCCTGGTAGTCTATGTAGGCCTGCATGTCGAAGTGGCCGTGGCCACAGAGATTGAACAGGATGGCCTTGGATTCGCCGTTTTCGCGGCAGCGCTCCGCCTCGTGGATCGCCGCTCGTACCGCATGATTCGCCTCCGGTGCCGGCAAAATGCCCTCGGCCTTGGCGAATCGGATACCGGCATCGAAGCATTCCAACTGGTTGTAGGACCGCGGCGCGATCAGCCCGAGTTTCGTCAAATGGCTGATCTGCGGGGCCATGCCGTGATAGCGCAGGCCGCCCGCGTGGAAGCCGGGCGGAACGAAGCCGGAACCCAGGGAGTACATCTTGACCAACGGTGTCAGGTGCGCCGTGTCGCCGAAGTCGTAGGCAAAGGCGCCTTTCGTCAGGGTCGGGCAGGCGGACGGTTCGACGGCGATGAACTTCGTACCGAGTCCGTCGCGCAACTTCTCGTACAGGAAGGGGAACGCCAAGCCCGCGAAATTGCTGCCGCCGCCGGTGCAGCCGATGACCAGGTCCGGATAGTCTTCTGCCATCTGCATCTGCCGGATGCACTCCAATCCGGTGACGGTCTGGTGCAGCAATACGTGGTTGAGCACGCTGCCGAGGGCATACTTGGTGTCGTCGCGCTGGGCGGCCAGCTCAACCGCCTCGCTGATGGCGATGCCCAGGCTGCCGCTGCTGTCCGGATGCTCCGCGAGGATGGCGCGTCCCGACTCGGTCGTGTCGCTGGGGCTGGCAATGCACCGGGCGCCGAATGCCTCCATGTAGGCTCGCCGATAGGGTTTGCCGTCGAAGCTGACCCGCACCATGAAGACCTGAATCTCGAGGCCGAAGAAAGACCCGGCCAGCGCCAGCGATGACCCCCACTGTCCGGCGCCCGTCTCGGTGGTGATCCGTTTGACGCCTTCTTGCTGATTGTAATACGCCTGCGGGATAGCGGTATTGGGCTTGTGGCTGCCAGCGGGGCTGACGCCCTCGTACTTGTAGTAGATGCGCGCCGGCGTATCCAGCGCACGTTCGAGTCGGCGGGCGCGAAACAGCGGCGACGGTCGCCACTGCCGATAGACTTGCCGCACGGGCTCCGGAATCTCGATCTCGCGCTCGGCGCTCATTTCCTGCTCGATGACCGCCCGCGGAAAGATCGGCGCCAGATCGTCCGGCGTGATCGCCTGTTTCGTGGCCGGATGCAGCACGGGTGCCATTGGCTCCGGCAGGTCGGCGTTGATGTTGTACCAGGCTGTCGTGTCCCGCGCAGAATGGGCCTCATGTCTCATGCTGAATGAGACCAGTGATTCATTCCTCACCGGCTCAGTAGCTCACGGGCTCAGGGCGCAGGTCTCACGACTCATTGCTCACCCGTTCAGGATGCTTTTTATCTTCTTTCCTCACGCATGCAGGGATGGAGGTGGGCTCGAGAAGGGACGGGCGCTAAGATCGGGGGGAGAGTTGTGCAGAGGCGGAAGCCGCCGCCTCTGCACGGCGCCGACACGGAGCAAGCCCATGCCGATCACCATCAACATCCCCTATCGTACCTACGAGGCGCAGCTTCGGGAAGGGTCTCTGCAACTGGGGGAGCATCCTTGTCCCCGATGATGGGTGTCGCGCAGCGAGCCTCGGCGAGCCGCTGGTACTGAGCACCTCGATCGTCTCGCGTGGAGTGATCCTGCTGGAACGCGACGCATTCGGGGAGCTTGTCAGCGTCGACCTGCAGGCGGCTATCGTGCTCGCCCGCTGCCCGCGGTGCGGCACCCGACCTCGTGTTCTGCCCTACGACGTCTTGCCCTACAAGCAGTATTCGGTGGCGGTGATCGCCGCGGTGGTAAGCAGTTACGCCAGCGGATCGGTGAGCCTGCGTAGCGTGGTTTGGGATCTGCTCGGCGAGCGCACCCCGTCGCACACCACGCTGCACGGTTGGAGCGACGGACTCGGGGCCCATGTGCTCGGCCTGCCCGGCGGTGAGCTCGGTGGTGTGCGGTTCAGCGGCTTCATGGTCGAGGCCCAAGCCCGGATGCCAGCGGTTGCGCAGGTGGCGCAGGAACCCTTCGCGGTCGATGAACGCCGTTACCGCAGCGAGGAGCGCCGCGAGCGCTTGGCGGGCGTGGCGATGTTCCTGGCGCTGGCGCAGCTGCTGACGTTGGCGCAGCTGGTGGTTGGGCAGATGGCCGTGAACTGGCTGGCCCGGTGCCGGCGTCTCGCCCTGCTGTGGTCGAATTCGTGCGTGTTGGTCTTTCCCAGCCGATTTTCGTGCACGGCGATTGAACTTAAGCGTCGCCCGTATGGGGCAGGATCCGGGCATCCACCGCAAACGACCCCGGATCGATGCCCGACCCGTACGAGATCGCCGCCTGGCGCTTCGAGCAGATCGCCCCCCTGATCGATGCCAGCCTCGATGAGACGCAGCGCCGTGTAGCGGTGCGCGAGCGCACGCGCCGGCCCATTGCCTGGCCGCAGGGAGGGCGCCACAGGCCCATTCCGAAGAGCACGCTGTATCGGTGGCTCAAGGCGTATCGTGAGCACGGTTACTCGGGTCTGCTGCCCAAAGTGCGCGGCGACCGCGGTGAACCCCGGCGGGTGGGCACGGCGACCTGGATCGGTTATGCCATCGGCTTGCTCTACGAGCAGCCCAATCGCTCGTTGACGCAGATCGAGGCCTACCTGCGGCTGCAGTTCGCCGACTATCGCCTCAGCCGCTCGAGCCTCGCCCGCCACCTGCGTGCCCATCCCGCCTTCAACGGTATCGAGAAGCTACGGAAGGGCCACAAGAGCAAGCTGCGTGCGCTCTACGAGGCCCAACACCCGCACGAGGGCTGGCAGCTCGACGGCAAGGGACCTTTCCCGGTGCACTTGCAGCAGGAAGGGCGGGTGCAGGTGCACGTGCTCTCGGTGCTCGACGACTATAGCCGCTACGCCCTCGCCGCGCGGGTGGCCAGCTCCGAGAGCGAGGCAGCAGCCATTGGCGTGTTCGAGCAGGCCGTCGGCAAGTGGGGGCTCGCCGACCGCTTCGGGTTCGATGCCGGCTCGGCCTTCGGCGCCAAGGGTTTCCGCCAGGGCTTGGCGCAGCTGGGGGTGCATCGCAACGCCGTGAAGGTGCGCACCCCCGAGTGGCAGGGCAAGATCGAGGCCTACCACCGCGCTCTGGTGCGCTGGTTCGTCAACGAGCTGCCCTGCCAGGAGGTCGTCGATCGCGCGCACCTCCAACAGCTGCTCGAGGCGATGCTCGCGCTGCTCTATAACCGCCATCACCATCGCGAGCTGGCCACCACCCCCGAGAAGCGCCTGGCCGATCGACGCTCCCCGCGCCAGGTCAGCCTCGATGTGCTGCGCCGCGCCTTCTTCCTGGAGACCACCGCCAAGGCCCATC